>CAVJJQ010000146.1:0-5860 GCA_963649755.1 bacterium
GGATAAATCAGTAACACTTACTGCTCCGTCCTTTGAAAATAAATGCGTATACACAGATATTTCTCTTTGAAGGTCTGATACCTTCATCTTTCGTTTAACGATTAAAAGCGTTTCTGCACTTTTACTTTCAAATCTCTCTCCCGGCATGGCATTTAATATTCCCGCCATTTCAGGGAGTAGCTTTTTTATAATCTTTATCTCTTCATTCATACGCTTCTCACCTTTATAAAATCCTGTAAACCAAAATCCCGATAATCACTGCCGTAAATCCCGGTACGACTGCGATATCTAAATACTTATTAAGCTTTCTTTTCTTTATAAGTGCCTCAATTAAGCCTGTTATCAATGCTTCCGCTAACGCCATAATAAGCAGGACGCAGACGGTAAACCAAAACTCAAAGACACTTTCCATTTTGAAAGTAGCTAAAATAATTCCCACAAACAAAAGCCACATATCACTGTCCCCATCGCCCCAAATGCGGCCTATCTTAAATGCTACGTAAAGTGCTATTGCAAGTACCCAGGCCGTTATTAAGAAGGGCAAATTGTCCTTATAAAGAAACCCCGTATATATAGCCCAGATTGCAGCTAGTAAAAGGACCGGGAAGCTGTAAACCATTCGTTCCAGTAAATCTTCTATTGCAAGGAAGATAACTACCGGAATCGTTATTAAAGAAAAAACATAAATCACCTTACTTCCTCCTTTTGGTAAATTTCGTTAAATCTAAGCTTCTGTTCCTTTTCATCAAAGCCGCTTATTTCAAGGATTTCATCTATTGAAAAGTGGCTCATATGAATCAGCACAAACGGCGTACAGGTAAGCATTTCGCAAAGGGTCTCTACCGGATAATCGGAAATATACCTAGCGCACTGAGCTAGTCTCACGACACTACTCTTTGCGTCATTAGCATGTATTGTTCCAAAGAACCTTGCTCCGGTACTCATTGCGGTTGTAAAAACATATAAAGCTTCTCCGCCCTTAATTTCACCGATAACAAAGTTATCGATGTCCTGTAAAAGTCCAAGCCTTAATTCATCCTCTAATGAATACTCGACTTCCTTTTTACTGACAGTCATTGTGTGCTCAAACTGGATTTGCGGATGGATGTTAGAATAAAGCTCATCGGATTCCTGTGATACCAAAACTGACTCATTAAAAGGAATTAAGTCTATCATGTTATTTAGAAGCGTAGACTTACCGGATCCGCCTCTTCCGGAGATTAAAAATCCATACCCTGCAGCGAGTCTGTCCTTTAAATACCGAATCATTTCTTCATCAAGCATTCCGTTTTCGATTAAGTAATCCCACGAAAGCTTACTCTTTGGCATCTTTCGGATATGAAGGTTATTCTTTTCAGTAGATGTGATGTATGATAACTGAACATCGATTCGAAGATAGAAATCCTTCGATCCTTTCCTATCCGTACAGTGTGAAAGCGCGCTTTCTTCGGTTCTACTAAGCCTATGGATCCTTAAAAACCTTAAAAACCAATCCTTATAGTCCGCTTCATCGAAAAACTTACATTTAGCTACATACCTTCTTCCGTTTGCCTTAATTACGATATGATCAAAATCAAGGACCTTGATATCGGATACTTCTTTAGCTTCTATTAGCGGAGTTAGGACATAATATCCAAACACGCACTCTTTAAACATTTCTAGTAACTTTTTTCCCTCCTCCTCCGATATTTCTTTAAACCTTTCCATAATAAAATCCTTTGCCCTGTCCATAAGCATTATGAAATCCTGCTCTGACCCCGTAATGCACTTTGTTACAAGTGCGGGGTTTAAATCACAGACATTTGCCTTAAGCTCAATAAACTTCGAATTTAAATTGCTATCCGAAAACAAAGAAAAAACAGGGTAGAAATCCGATTTAAGTTCAGGCAAAGCTTTTGATTTAGGTTCGTACCTTATGCTCATAAAAAATCTCCTTTCTACCATATATGTGGTGCAAAATAAGCCTAATCCGTAGGTTTACGGCTTAATTTTTTATTTTTTTCTTCTGTTTGCTTATTTACAAAGTCGCTTGCCTCCTCTTTTCTTTCAAAAGTATGGCATTTATACAGTCCGTACTTTGCCTTAAGCTCTGAAATGCTTTTATTAAATTCCTTTAATGTCTTCTCGCTTGACGAAAACTCAGTTAACTCTTTACCAGATTTATCAAATATCGTTACTACTGCTTTCTCGGTTTTCTTACCGTTGATAACATCCGGCATGATAACAACCCTGATATAAGCTTCGTCTGCCCCATCCGCTGCGATATACTTAATGCTGCTTTCAAAGACATTTTTCCTAGTAGCTTCTTCCCTTGCCTTAGAAAGCCCGATTGCATCGTAAAGAGACGTATATTCCATGATTCCCTGCTTTAACTCATTTTCCTTAAATCGAAGGATTGTCTTATACTCATCGGAAAGTTCCCTTGATTGAGCCGTAGCATAAAGAATCTGGTTTTCCTGATCCCAAATGTACGAAGAGACTTCTAACACCGTCTTCCCATATCCACTCTCAAGCCGCTTACAAAGCCTCTTATATTCCTCGTAAGAAGATAAATATTCTTTGTATCCTGCAAACTCATATAGATAAGCCTTTCTTGCGTGACTCTTTATTTCCTTATAAAGCCTTATAATCGGCTGATAGGACTTTAAATTTTCCCTTACTCGTTTCTTATCCCCCGCAATCTCCTTTTGACGAAGAATGATGTTATTAAGGGCATCCTGTGCATTGCCGGTTTCCTTAGCATAGGTGCTTATAAGTTCATACACGTTTGCCGTACGTCTAAACTCATCTGCCATTTTCTGCATTTGCCAATTGGATTCATATCGTTCTCTCCAAGGATTTCTTCCAAGCTTTAAAGCCTTTATGCATCTTTCCTTCTCATCTTCAGACATGTCTTTGTACTTCTTAAGCGGGCTTGTTTTTACATACGCATAGGCTGCTTCACTTTTTCTTCCGACATGGTCTACGACCTCGCTTCTTATTAATTCCTCGCGCTTGTTTAAAATCCTATCTCTTATGTTTTCAACCGTATAAATGCTTCCAAGACGGTAGCTTCTTATTGCCTTAGTCATGTCGCCTGCTTTTAAACTTAGATACTTTCCGGCTGTTACAGACAGGCCTTGCTTTCTTAGATCCTTTATAAAGTCATCAAAGCTTTCAGATCTTTCGATTGCCTCGTCAACTGCTTGTCTTAACTTAACTACCGTCTCTCCAAATGAAGCCTTCTCATTGTCTTTATCCTTGTCCCTATTCCATACTTCGTTAGGCGTAAAGCCATACTTCACAGCCAGCCTATTAAGTGCAGGATCAAACACCTTACTCATAAAGGAATTGTCCATGTGGATTTTCTTTCCGTTAAGTCCAACGGTATTTAAAATAAAATGAATATGCAGGTTTTCCGTATTGGTATGGACTGCATACACTCCCTGGTAACCCGGAAATACTTCATCAAGCAGGTCATTTAAAAGCATCATGAGCTTGCCTGCGTTCTTTTTATCAGATTCCGATTCATCTAAAGATATGATGCCGTGAAGAGCTACTCTTCCTCCGAGCTTCTTATGAAACTCCTTTACCTGCATCATTTCGTTTGTCGCATTCTTAATATCCGAAATGTGTCTGCATCCAACGTATAGCCCTTCAAGAGTCTTTACGTCATTGGTAACATAGGTAAGTTCTCTTCCTAATTGCGCCCCTCTAATGCCTAATGTTTCGTTACACTTTTCACTGTTTGTTATGTACTTAATCGAATCGGTTATCTGTATTCCGGCGCCTCTCTTATGGGACCCTTCCTTAATGTTCCAAATCTTTGCTACAATACCTTTCCCCATAAAACCTCCAAAAAATGGGACCACCTTATCGGTAGCCCCAAGTTTAATTTAAAGCGTCTCGTACTTTGCAATTACCTGCATGTTAATGTCTTCTCTGAGAGCTTTTGTCATCGGAAAGCAAACGTCTTTGTACTCCCCATCTGAATTTCTCCATGAAGGATAAGCTACGTATAAGTCTCCGCTTGAAGCTCTCATAACTTTAATGCCGGATACTACAAACATTCCTTCAAAAACGATTGAGCCTGCAGCGAGAAACTTATTATCGCCTGCCCTCTTTTTAAGCCTTACTTCGGAAATCTGCATTTGAATCCTCCTTATCTTCCTTTTCCCTTACGGGGCTTAGGTGCATCCTCCGTCTGAGTCTGCTCCTGACCATGGGACTCATTCTGTGACTGACTTTTGTCAGTAGATTTCACTTCCTCCTGCTTACGATGAAATTCCTTTATAATCGCATCGGTAATCTCGTGATAAAACTCCTTACTAAGAGGGAATGCAATGTCCTCATATTCACCGTTTGCACGTTCTCTTGAGGGGAAGGCCACAAAGTTTCTTCCGTTTTTATCCTCCATAACTCTCATACCGCGTACTGCAAACGCGTTATCAAGTGAAAAGCTTCCGATGGCTTTCACTCCGCCTGCATTGTCAAGCAAGCTCATACGGATATCTGTAATTTCCATATCTATTCTCCTTATCTGTGGTGGCGAGGTCTTGAAACCTCTGTGTTATCTGTTTCATATGCCGGTTTCTCTTCGGATACCTTCGAAATATCTACTGCTTCCGCATCTGCAAGAGACAATGTCTTACTCTTTGCATCGTACTTATAGACGTGATCCGAAAGCTGCTCTTCTAATGAAACCTGGGATGCGTTTACTTCCCTTACCATCATGGCAAGCTCTTCCGGTGTTCCGAAATCAGTGGAAATGGCAATAGTTTCATGAATCGACGAGGGTAAGATGTAAAGATCTGTACCGATTTTCTCCGAAAGCTTTTCAAGTGCGTCTGAATAGATGATACTTGCCGCGCCGTTTACCTTCTGTTCGTTTGTGATGACATACATCATCTTGTCTTCATCTGCCTGCGGGATCACATCTTCATCAACATCACCCATCATTCCTCTTAAAAGCGACTCCATATCCTGTACCTTTACAGGCATTATGTTCTTACTGTTTTCCATTGCACATTCGTGAAGCTCGTCAAGTGAAATACCCCACTTCTTCATGTGCTCATTCTTAACGGTAATAGTGCTGACACCGTCTGCTCCGCTTCCGATAAATACCTTGTAGATGATTGCCAAGTCCTCCGTAAACTTATGCGGTGTTTCCTTAAGCATCTCTTCATTCTTACCGGCATTGATGATTGCCATGACAACGTGTGACTTGATAAAGTCGACATCATTAAACTTTTTTGCAACATCCGTATAGTCCTCGGAAGGTTCCATATGCTCAAGCTCAATCTGTGCAACTCTCTCCATGACGACATCCAAATCCATACCCTGTTCTGAATAAGCATCGTAAAACTGCTCAAGATAAATGTTGGGGCTTATGGGATTCTCTGGCGTCCTAATCGTGATTCCGTGAAGCACTTTCCCGTTATTCTTGTTTACGGTCTGCAATTCTACCTCTGCGTTTTCAAACTCAGGCGGTAAAAACTCCTTGATGTGATCCTTCACATACTCGGTAAACGATTCAAAGTTAAGCATTCTTCTTTTCCTCCTTCTTAATAATCTTTTTGGCATCTTCTTTTACCGGTGCCCCTAAATGTGCGTCTTTAGTGAAGTTCTTCTCTCCCTCAACTAAAGCGTTTTTAAAAGAATAATCCATGTTGCTACCTCCTTATTTTTTGTTGTTTGGATTTTTTCCTTTCATAATATTTGTGGTGCATGTTTTGCCCAAATCCGTAGGTTTTGAAAAAATTTTTTTATCTTTTTTTGTGGGCCGTTAAAAAATAAGCTTCTTTTTCTTCTGAAACTCTTGGCAGAACGTCCTGCTTTTCCTTACTTTCCTTAAGTTTTTCCTCTATCGATGCGGAAATCT
>CAVJJQ010000147.1:0-5583 GCA_963649755.1 bacterium
TATGCATCTTGCACGAATGCGCATCAAAGGCACGTAAGTGCCTTTTGCTTTAAGAAAATTGATTTTATATAGCAAAAAAGAGAACCGATTCGGTTCTCTTTTTAAGTATCATTTTAAAATTAAGCTCTTTCAACCTTGCCTGATCTTAAGCATCTCGTACAAACATGAAGCTTCTTTACTGTACCGTTAACCTTGCATGTAACGGACTGGATGTTGGAGCCCCACATTCTACTGGATTTTCTATTAGAATGGCTTACATTATTTCCAAAATGAATACCTTTTCCGCAAACAGAACATTTTGCCATCTTAGCACCTCCTTAAGTATTGAATCTTTGCGAAACTCGCAACAAATGAATGATATCAGATTGATTCTAAAAATGCAAGCATAAAATTAATGTTTCTTTTTTTATTTAAAGAGGGTATAATGACATAGTCTTGCGTGACGTTACTATTTGAAGCAGGAGGTAATTGATGAAAGGTTCTTCACTTGATACACACTTAGGTAATATAAGTATTGATCCGACCGTAATAATGCAGTATGCAGGCTCGGTTGCAATTGAGTGCTTCGGTATTGTAGGCATGGCCAATGTCAATGTTAAGGACGGCCTTGTAAGACTTTTAAAGCTTAATTCGGCGGAAATCTGCAGAGGCGTGAGCGTTTCGATGAACGACGAAGGCAAGCTCATTCTTGATTTTCACATCATAGTTTCCTATGGCGTCAGCATTCAGGCAGTCGTTGAAAATCTTTGCAGTAATGTTAAATATAAGGTTGAGGAGTTTACCGGCCTTGAAATCGGAAAAATAAATGTCTTTGTCGAAGACGTTAGAGCTATTGACTAGGAGGATGTAGTTTTGTCAAAGAATACTATCAATGCAAATGATCTTGCAAAGATGTTTTTAGCCGGAGCTAAAAATCTCGAAGCAAAAAAAGAATGGATTAATGAATTAAATGTATTTCCCGTTCCGGATGGCGACACCGGTACAAACATGACGATGACGATTATGTCTGCCGCAAAGGATGTAAATGCTTTGATGGCAACAAACGATATTACGATGGAAACCCTTTGCAAGGCTATTTCTTCAGGCTCTTTAAAGGGTGCCAGAGGAAATTCCGGTGTTATTTTGTCTCAGCTTTTGAGAGGCTTTACAAAGGTCGTAAAGGTTAAGACGGAGATTACGATTCCCGACTTGGCTGATGCTTTTGAAAAGGGCGTTGAGACGGCTTACAAGGCTGTTATGAAGCCGAAGGAAGGAACAATCCTTACGGTTGCAAAAAGCGTAAGCCTTAAGGGGCGTGAGCTTGCCGATGCCGGTGTAAATGATTTGGAGGATTTCATACGTACCTGTATTGAGGAATCCGAAGTATCACTTGCACACACACCCGAACTTTTACCCGTTTTAAAACAGGCCGGAGTAGTCGATTCCGGCGGACAGGGGCTTGTGGAAGTATTCCACGGTGCTTTCGATGCATTTATGGGCAAAGAAATTGACCTTACCATAGTTGAAGGTAAGCCCGATAATATCGAAGAGACTAAAGAACGTGAAAAAGAAAATCTCAGATTTGACTATGCAACCGAATATGAGATTTATCTTGATAAGACTTTCAACATCAAGCACGAGCTTGATTTTAAGACATACCTTGAATCAATCGGCGATTCCCTTACAGTGGTAGTAGATGAAGCAATTGTAAAGGTTAATTTATATACAAACGATCCGGGGCTGGCTCTTCAGAAAGCATTAAAGTACGGAGCCCTTACCAATATTAAGATTGAGAATGTTAAGGTGAAGGAAGCTCCCAAAGCCGAAAAGGATAAAGAACCTGCAAAAGATTACGGTTTTGTTTCCGTTGCGGCAGGTGACGGACTTTCGGAAATCTTTAAGGGCCTGGGTGTTGATGCGGTAATAGAAGGCGGACAGACCATGAACCCTTCAACGGAGGATATTGTAGAAGCGGTTTCTTCCGTCAATGCGCGTACGGTATTTGTACTTCCCAACAATAAAAATATCATCATGGCTGCAAACCAGGCTCAGTTCTTGGTAAGCGACAAAGAAGTCATTGTTATTCCCACGAAGACCATTCCTCAGGGAATTTCCGCAATGATTAATTTCATGCCCGATGCCGACAGTAAGGTAACCGAGGAAGCAATGGTTTCCGAGATTAAAAATGTACGCACGGGTCAGGTCACCTATGCGGTCAGAGATACAAGTATCGATGACAAGGAAATCAAAGAAGGCGACTACATGGGAATCGGTGATAAAGGCTTACTCAGCGTAAGTCCGGATATCAAAACCGCAACCTGTGAAATGATTGATGAGATGGCCGGGGAAGAAGAAACCGAGCTCTTCAGTATTTACTACGGAGCAGAGGCTTCCGAAGAGTCTGCGGAAGAGATTTCCAAATATATAAGAGATAAGTATCCGTCATGCGATGTGGAAATCAACAGAGGCGGACAACCGATATACTATTACATTATTTCAGCCGAATGATTTTAGACCCGACGGCATATGCTGTCGGGTTTTTTGACAATATTATAAGGGAATAAATGAATTTAAATGATTCTTTGACATCAATAAAAGGAGTCGGCGAGAAGGTTTACGAGACTTTTAAGAAAGCGGGACTGTATACTGTCGGGGACTTAATCAAGAATTTTCCGAGAGCCTATGATAAATACGAGGAAGTTTCCTTACTTTCGGAGGCTAAAGCTTTTACGAGAAACGCTTTTCTTGCGACCGTAAAAAGTAATCCGAAGATTATTCGATATGGGTCGAAATCTGCGGTTTCTTTTTATGCCTTTGACGATACGGGAACCTTTGAAATCCGCTATTACAATGCCTCTTATATGGTTAACGCTTTTAATGTCGGAGACAAAAGGGTCTTCAGAGGCGTGCTTACGCCTTTTAAGGATAAGCTTATCTTAAAGCAGCCAAAAGCATATACCAAAGAAGTGTATTCAAAGCTTTCGGGGCAGATTTATCCTATTTATTCTTTGACGAAAGGTCTTACAAACGATCGAATTATCAAGACCTTATCCGAAGCCTTAAAGAATCTTAATTTGCCGGATGATTTTTTGACGCCAGACGAACTTTCAAAGAATCAGTTTCTGCCGATGGATTTGGCATTAAAGAACATCCATTTTCCCGAAAATGATTTAATGCTTTACAAGGCTCGGAGAAGAATTGTTTTTGATGAGTTTTTTAATTTTTATTCGATGATCAAGAATGATTCGGATAAAGAAAAAAAGCTGACAAACATACATAGAATGATAGAAGTAAGCGATACTTTACGCTTGGAAGAAGCCCTTCCTTATTCGCTTACAAATGCTCAAAAGAAGGCGATTAGGGATATTTTCGATGATTTATCCGGAGATTATCTCATGAACAGGCTCATACAGGGCGATGTAGGTTCCGGTAAGACCATGGTTTCCGTTATGGCACTTTTAATGTGTGCCGCAAACGGCATGCAGGGTGCGATGATGGCTCCTACAGAGGTACTTGCACGTCAACACTACGAAACAATCAAAAGCCTTACGGATAAATATTCTTTATGCTTTAAACCTGTTTTACTGACCGGCAAGATGGGTGCCAAGGATAAGAGAGAAGCGTACAGGCTTATTAAGTCCGGTGAGGCGAATGTAATCCTCGGAACGCAGGCTCTTATTACGGAAAAGACGGAGTTTAATAATCTTGCTTTGGTAATCACCGACGAACAGCACAGATTCGGGGTAAAGCAAAGGGAAGCCTTAAGGGACAAGGGACTTGCTCCGCATATTCTTGTCATGAGTGCAACGCCGATACCGCGAACACTTGCCTTGATAGTATATGCGGGTCTTTCGATTTCCGTTATAGATGAGATGCCAAAGAGCCGTGTTCCGATACTTAATTGCCTTGTTGATTCTTCTTTTACCGGCAAGGCCTACAAGAAGATTCAAAGCGAAATCGAAAAGGGACATCAGGCTTATATAATCTGTCCGTCGGTAGAGGGTAACGAGGACTCGGATCTGAGTCTAAAGGATGTTGTTTCTCTTACCAAAGAGTTAAGAGAATATTTTGGCGAAACGATACGTATTGAATATCTTCACGGCCGCATGAAAGCGGACGAAAAGACAAGGATAATGGAAAGCTTTAAGAACCGCGATATAGATATTCTGGTTTCGACAACGGTTGTTGAAGTGGGAATCGATGTTCCGAATGCTACGATTATACTTATCGAGAATGCCGAAAGATTCGGTCTTGCGGAACTTCATCAGCTAAGAGGCCGTGTGGGAAGAGGAGACAGTCAATCGTACTGCATATTAATGTCTGACACAAAGAGCGATGCCTCCAAAGAACGACTGAAGATACTTAACGAGACTAACGACGGCTTTGCGATAGCCAATGAGGACATGAAGTCCAGAGGCCCGGGTGAACTTGACGGAGTAAAGCAAAGCGGCGGCCTTGAATTTTCGATAGGAGACATTACAAAAGACGGCGATTTGATGCTTCTTTGTGCTGCTATGTATGATACCTTAAAGAACAGAGCCACAAATATCTACGGGAATTTGATTGACTTTAGGACGATATAAAAGTAGTATTGAGTTACTGTCACTTTAAAAAGAGGATATTTTAATGGGGAATAAAATTGCAATTGTAACGGATTCAAACAGCGGAATTACTCAGAGCGAGGCAAAAGGCCTTAATGTTTTCGTAATTCCCATGCCGTTTATGATTGATTCGGAAGAATATTTTGAAGAAATAAATTTAAGTCAGGAAGAGTTTTATCATAAGCTTCTTAATGACTGTGATATATTGACGAGCCAGCCTAGCCCCGACGCGGTTTTAACGCTTTGGGAGAATCTCTTGATTGACCATGATGAAATAGTATATATTCCAATGAGTTCAGGCCTTAGCAGTAGCTTCCAGACAGCAAGAATGCTTGCGGAAGATTATGACGGAAGGGTTGAAGTCGTAAACAACCAGAGAATTTCCGTTACGCTTCGCCAATCGGTCCTCGATGCAATCAAGCTTAAAGAAAAGGGGTTAAGCGCCAAGGAAATACGCAGAAAGCTTGAAGATGACAAATTTAATTCAAGCATTTACATTACCGTGGCAACTCTGGATTATCTTAAAAAGGGAGGCCGCCTTACTCCGGCGGCTGCATTGCTCGGGTCGATTTTAAAGATTAAACCCGTTTTGCAGATTCAGGGTGAAAAGCTTGACACTTTTTCCAAAGTCAGAACAATGGGTCAGGCCAAAGAGGTAATGATCAATCAGGCCTGTAAGGATATTACGGAAAGATTTGGCGGTACCGAAACCGGAAAAGGCGTATCACTGGCAATAGCTTACACATACGATAGGGATTCGGCTGAAGAATTTTACAACGAAGTAAAGAAAAAATTCCCCGATGCACCCGTATATATGGATCATCTTTCTTTAAGCGTCAGCTGCCATATAGGTCCGGGTTCACTTGCCATTGCCATTACAAAAAACAGTTTTGAATGAATCTTTGCACATGATGTTGTTCTTTTTCATTTCAAATGACAATATCGTGTGCTTTTTTACTATATAGGAAATTGCTCCGCAATCCCCTATATAGCAAAAAAGGCA
>CAVJJQ010000148.1:0-5580 GCA_963649755.1 bacterium
ATAGTTGAACCATATGAAATATGGTTCAACTATAAATATTTTGCTCACAAATTTAACGAATTAGTTGAACCATATGAAATATGGTTCAACTATTCGTTAAATTTGTCTTTTGCGAATAAATGGATATGGCGTAGAAAAGGCCTCCCACCACGGGGAAGCCTTTATTTTACTTATAATCGCTTACTCATGGAGCTTTTCATAGTCCTCAACGTACTGAGTAATGAATTTAACGGTTCCGTCAATTCCGAGCTTTGCGGAATTAATGCACAAATCGTAGCTTTCAGCGCGTCCCCATTTTTTTGAAGAATAATAGTTGTAATAGGAAGCACGTTGTTTATCTTTTTTAATGAACAGATCCTTGGCTGCCGAAGCTGATTTTAATTCTTTGTCGGTAGCAAGCAGATGCTTGCATTTAAACTCTTCGTCGGCATAAATAAAGAGGTTGATAACATTCTCGAAATCGCTTAAAGCGTAATCGGCACAACGTCCGACTATTACACAGGGTCCTTCATTGGCAAATGATTTAATTGCATCAAATTGTGCAAGGAAAACCTTGTGGCTGATGGGCATATCCACAAATGACGATGAATTGTAACCAAATGAATAAGTGTCCATTACGAGGTTGTAAAGGAAGGAATTTGTAGGCCTTTCATCGTGGTTTTGAATCATCTCTTCGCAAAATCCACTGTCTTTTGCGGCCCTTGTCAAAATGGACTTATCATAAAAAGGAATATCAAAATATTTAGCGACCTTTTCTCCTATTTCATGTCCGGCTGAGCCGTATTGACGTCCTATAGTGATAACAGTTTTCATATTATGTTCCTTTCAAACAACTGTTTTCCGAGTAAACTCTATATCTAAGAAAACAGTAATTTTTTGTTGCTTTTTTATACAAACAATTATAATATATATTGCCGAATTTTTCAACAATTCAAAGGCTTCTTAAATAGTTTAAGACCCTGATAAACTCACCAGGCAACTTTGAATCAAAGCTTAAATATTCGTGTGTGGAGGGACTTATTAATCCGATCTCCTTCGCATGCAGCATTTGTCCGCAAACCTTAATGGGCTCCTTTAAAGTACAGTAAAGCGGGTCACCCATCAGAGGATGATTAATCGAAGCCATATGAACTCTGATTTGATGTGTCCTGCCTGTTTCCAATTTACATTCAATGTAGGTATAGCCATTGAAACGCTCAAGTACATGAACATGAGTAACTGCTCTCTTGCCGTCAGGATCAATGCTCATCTTCTTTCTGTCTGTCTTGCTGCGTCCGATCGGCTTATCGACTGTTAAGTCATCTTCGGCAATATACCCATGTACAATGGCATGATATACGCGGTTGCAGGTGTGTTCTTTAAGCTGAGCCGCAATAAAGTTATGAGAAAAATCATTTTTACATATGATTAACAGACCGGACGTGTCTTTGTCTATCCTATGCACTATTCCGGGCCTTAAAATGCCGTTTATACCGCTTAAACGGCCGGATAAATGAAATAATAAGGCATTTACAAGAGTTCCTGTGTAATGACCGTTTGCGGGGTGTACGACCATGCCCTTGGGCTTATTTACGATGCAAAAATCATCATCTTCATAAACAATATCTATGGGAATATCTTCGGGAAGAATATCCGGAATGATGGAATCGGGAACATTTAAAATGATTTTATCATCTGTCTTTAAACGATAACTTGATTTCTCAACTTTATCGTTTACTGTCATTTCTTTGTTTTCTATGATTTTTTGAATGTATGAACGGGTAAGATTCGGAATGTTGGATGTCAGATATTTATCAATTCTCTCACCGCTGTCATCTTCGGAGACTGTAAATAAATATTGATTCATCTGATATCGCGTGTCCTTTGCTCCACAATATTCAAGAAATTTAAATCGCGTTCATGATAATGAAAAATAAGTAAGAATAACATTATCAGAACGGACAGTGTAATGAAGATATCCGATATATTAAAAATCGGGAAAATTTTAAATTTAAGATATATGAAATCTATTACATAACCATACATAATCCGGTCTACCATATTTCCTATTGTGCCGGCAATTATCATGGAAAGGAAAATACTCGCCTTGTTGTATGCCTTTTTGGATGGCATTTTAAAAATCAAATAACCGCATACTATTACTACAAACGCAGCAATTGACAATAAAAAAATTTTTTGACCGGAAAACAAGCCGAATGCAAGTCCGTAATTTTGATGGTATCTTAATTCACAAACACCCGGAATAAGGGAATAAGACGGACGATCGAGTAAATTTTTCAAAACAAAAAATTTAGAAAACCGGTCGCCTGCGATGATGATAATTATTGTAAGAATATCGAAAAAATAAAGTTTCTTTTTATTTATCTGTACTGAATTCATCTAGTCCTCCGGAGTGTAATTCAGTTCATTTAAAGCTTCTTTTATCAATTCGTTTGATACACACGTTTCGGTAAATCCGCCGCCGATTCTGTTAAACAGGATAAAGTTTTCGGGCTTGCAAGCTAAAATTTTTGCATACAAATCTTCTATTCTGTCCGCTTCGACGGAAATAGGCAGATTGAAAGGAACGAACATATCACGAATCTCATAATATTCATCCATTTCAATAAGGTTCATCTTCCACGATATAAAGGAAGAAAGCACCAAAGCCAGGGCCTTTGCTTCACCGTAGCTGTAAGTGGTATCAAAATACTCTTTTATCGGATTTATGAAAGGATTTTCCGAATCTATTGTTTTTTTAATCTTTCCATATTTGGTAAGAAGGGTCTGCAAGGTTTCCTTGTCTTTATCAAAAATCTCATACATATTTTTGATAATCCATGAGTAAAAGCCGGAATTGTAAAGAAGTCCGGCTTCAAGAAAATCTGCTATTTTAGAATAATATTCCCTTTCGGAAAGGGATATCAGTGATTCTGCAGTCATAAAAACACCTTTGTTTATAAATCAAACGGGCTGAGCAATGTATCCTGAGTTGCTCCGGAAACATCAACCGTTGAGGGAGTTGCAATAAAGATGTAGTTGGAAATCTTCTGAAGATTGCCGTTTTCCGCAATGCAGGCACCGGTAATGACATCCAATACTCTTTGTGAAATCGAAAGATCGATGCCTTCAAAATTCAAAAGAACAGTCTTGCCGTCGATTAATGTTTCAACGATTTCTCTTGCCTCATCAAAAGCCTGAGGTTTAAAAATACATACTTCCGATTCGTTCAATGGTGTCCTCCTTTTTTGCGGGTTAATCTGTTTCTTTATAGGCTTTACCGTCTTCTCCTCTTCGTGAGGCTCATCCTGAGGTTCGGTTTCGTCGGTATAATCGTTTTCGTAGCCTTCGTATTCTTCATCGTCGTCATCATTGCCGCCGAAATTCATAATTCCGGCGAGTTTATCCATCATACCCATTTTGGATCTCCTTATTTCGAATAATTTCTAGCACCAAAAATTTTCGTGCCGACCCTTACATGAGTGGCACCCTCTTCTATTGCTACCGTATAATCGGAAGACATTCCCATTGAGAGAATTTGCATAGAAACATTATCAATGTTTTGGTTTTCTATGTCAATGGCTAATTGTTTCATGGACGCAAAATATTGACGGTTATCCTCAGCATTGTCAACATATGGTGCAACTGTCATAAGACCTTTTAATGAAACATTGGAAAGCTTTGAAATTTCCATAGCCAAAGGAAGCACGTCTTCCTTAAATACTCCGAACTTACGCTCTTCTCTTGCTATATTTACTTCAATAAGAATCTTTGAAACAATATTTCTTTTAAAGGATTCTTTCTGAATGACTTTTGCCAGTTCAAGACTGTCGACACTGTGTATTAATACGGCTTTATCAACTACATCCTTAACCTTATTCTTTTGAAGATGTCCTATCATATGGAAATGCGTGTCGGAGGGCATGTAAGGGTGTTTACATACTATTTCCTGAACCTTATTTTCTCCGAATTCTCTTGCCCCTGCCTGATAGGCTTCAACCAATTTGTCAATTGGCTGAGTCTTGCTTACTGCTATTAAAGTTATTTCGGAAGCATTTCGCCCGGAAACAAAAGCGGCACGTTCAATTTCTGCTCTTACCGATTCAATATTTTCTTTTATCATTACTGACCTCAATAATAAACAAAATCATCTTCGGATACGATTGATGCATCCAAGGCTATGTAATCATATGCTCTGAGTCCATAGGTGGAATTGGGCTGTACAATTGAATATTCGTCATTTGAATATAGAATTTCAATTCGCTTAAATTCGGCGTAACCCTTGTTGATATTGTAAACTCCTATAAGGGTACCGGTCTTTCCGACTATCATGGTCGAGTCAGAACTTCCGTCAAGGGCGGTATCGGGTTTGATAAGCGTATCTCCGTAATTAAGAGACAAGGTTTCAACGTAATAATATTCATCCGTTTCTTCGGCAATGTCTATTGTAACCGCCTTTGAAATTTCACCGTTCTCTCCGTATTCCCGTCTTAAGACCACAGAATCGGAGGAATTGCTTCCTTTTGTCACGTAATCTTTGTCAATCAGGTAAAATGATTTTTCGGCAATTGAGGAATTGGGAACCTTAAGACCGGTGTCATTCTCAAGCATCAGCTCAATCTCCACGAACCTGTCTTTACAAAAGGTAATCATCGAATTTGTAAATTCAAGCTTAATAACCGAATAATCATCAAAGGTATTTATGAGAGAAACCTTTCCCCAGGATGTATCGAGAGTTTTTGAAAACTTAACTTCAACGTAATCGTTCGAAGTGATTTTATCAACGTCATCGTTTGCGACTAAGATTGCAAGGCTCCAATTTTCGTCGTTTATATATTTATATGCAAAAGAACCGGATTCTATCAGGTTGTCGTTTATGATTTCGGTTTTGTTGTACTTTTCTTCGTCAAAACTGTCGACCGAAAGACTTGATGCATCAAGATCTTCGTAGCCGTCAATATAATAAAGGATGAGTCCGGAATCCTCGGAATAATAATAGTCTATAATGTCGTTTGCACTCGAAAGCAGATCCACATCTTCAAGAATACGACGATTCTTGATTTTGGAAAGCTCGTTATTTGTCTGTGATTCAAATACCGATGCTTCGGAAAAAGAAACCGGAGAAAAATTCTTTGAAAAAAGCTGAAGATCCTGTCTTAACGAGGAAAGCTCGGCTGTCGTGAGGGAATTGTCCAAATTAACAAGGCTTCCGTATAAATCAGAAACCTTTCCGGATTCGTCTATACAGTACACAAGGCTCTTTGCCTTTGCTTTTTCACCCTCATTTACGAAATAATTAATGTAGCCCGTAGAATTTGTATAAACAACATGTTCGTTCCGCAAGGCAATCCCGGTATAAATCCTGTTTTCCGATAACATTCCGGTCTTTACCTGATAACCCGTAATAGTCTGGTTCTTAAAGGAAAGAATAAGGCATATGGCGATATAGATCATTATTACGATAAAAATTATCGTACCAAGATCGAGCTTGAAGCCTCTTTTTAATTCAGTTATATTTCCACTTCTTTTTTGTGACATAAAATTTCCTGTTTAAGATATAGGAAAAATAGCCTATATCTTAAAAAAACCCCGACCTAAGCC
>CAVJJQ010000149.1:0-5545 GCA_963649755.1 bacterium
CTGTTTTCCTTAGGCGAACAGTCAAAAAATGCTCTTTTCAAAGCGGGCGATTGTCTGAATCATTTTCTTTATTTGCTGTTATCTTCAAAGGAAAAAGAACATTCAAACGTTTGTAAGCTTCCGTCTTACCTTCGTAAGGTACATGCTTACCTTGAAGACAACTATCCGGAAAGCATTTCCTTAGACGCACTCGAGGCATTATTCGGCATCAGCAAATACCGTATGGTTCATGAATTCAAAAAATTCTACGGAGTTTCACCCATACAATTTTTAAACAACCGCCGAATGGAAGTTGCGGAGCACCTTTTGGAATCAACAAATCTGTATGTTCACGAAATCGGAAGCAAAGTCGGCTTTGACAACAACAATCACTTCATTACTCTGTTTAAAAAGAAAACCGGTCTTACCCCGGCGGAATACAGATTATCAAAAAAATAAGCAGGACATAAATCCTGCTTAAATTCTAACTGTCAATTCAGTTTAATTTCTTTACACTGTCTCTTACGACCATGCTTCCTTCTATTATGATGACGCCCTTTTTGTAATGCTCTCCCGAAATCTTCTTTAAAAGATTGTTGATGGCTGTCTTTGACATTTCCTTTATATCGACCTCGTAGGTCGTAAGATTTACGTCCGTGGCTCTTCCCGGCAGCTGGTAATTATCAAAACCGATAACGGAAATATCCTCCGGAATCCTGTAGCCCAAATTCTTAAGCTTGTCAATCAGTACAATCGCCGTTCCGTCGTTGTTGCAGACAAAAGCAGTCGGCATATCGGAAGGCAATGCAAAATCACTGAAGTCTTTTGCTCTCGCCCTTACCCCTTTGGGTCTGTCATCAACTATATAATCTTTCGGAACTTCTATTCCGTGTTCCAAAAGCGACTTTCTGTAGCCGAAATAACGGTCCGTAATACTGTCGGTCGACAGAGGTGTTCCGACATAGGCAATCTTCCTGTGTCCCATATCGATGAGATAGTTTACAAGCCTGTACATTCCGTAGAAATTGTCGTTGATGACGGCATCAAAATCATGCTCGGAATCGTAGAAATCAAGGCATATATACGGAACCGTAATGTTTCTGTCTATAAGCGTCAAGTAGTTATGATCAAGGACGCCGATTATAATAAGTCCGTCAATCTTCTGTTCCCTTAAAAGTTTTGGAAGCACCATATCCGCTTCGCTTTGTTCCGGAAGCACCTCCAGTAAAGTAAAGCAGTCCTTGTGCACTGCATAGGTAGCAACCGACTGATACATCTGCCAGTAAAAGGACTGTGTCTGGTCAAAGAAAGCCTCTGAAATCAGCACACCTATATTGTAAGTCTTGGGCTGAGATGAAAGTCTTGATGCCTTGGGGGTCTGATAGCCCATCCGGTTGGCCACTTCCTTGATACGCGCACGCATTTCTTCACTTACGCCCTTCTGGTCTGCAAGCGCATTGGATACGGTAACGGAACTGACATTTAAAATTGCGGCTATATCGGATAATTTAACTTTCTTTGCCATCTCTCATCTCCAAGGTTTGAAAGTAAATCAACCCGTAAGGTTAACGTTCCTTTCAAACTGCCTCTCAAAGTATAAAGAAAAAATCTTTACTTTACTAACTTAAAAAGAATTAAATTAATTAAATTATAAGTTAAATTTAGTAAAAGTCAATTCATTAAACTTTCCGATAGTACTCTTCAAGCTTGTCAACGCAGCCTAAAAATACCCGCCTTAAATTGGGATCAAACTGCGTTCCCATGCCTTCAAGCATGATTTCTTTGGCCTTTTCAAAGCTTAAAGATTCCTTGTAGCAGCGTTTGCTGACCAAAGCATCGTAAACATCGGCAATGGCCATAATCCTTGCCTCAATCGGAATCATGGTCCCGACCAAGCCTTCCGGATATCCTCTTCCGTCCCATCTTTCATGGTGATACCTTGCAACGTTAAAAGCTGTATTTACAAAATGTTCGGCCTCAACACCGTCAAGCAGAATCTTCACCATCTCTCCGCTCTTCACGGAGTGAGTCTTCATAATGGCATACTCTTCATCGGTAAGTCTTGAGGGCTTACAAAGGATTGAAGAATCGATTGATATCTTTCCAAGGTCATGAGTCGGCGCCGCTCTCACAATATCCTCCGCAAACTCGGGACTGATTTGAACCTCTCCCGATTTAATGATTTCATCGACAATTATCCCGATGACATCACTTGTTCTTTTTACATGACCACCCGTATTATTGTCTCGGTTTTCTATAATGTTTGCCATGCCGACGGTAATCTTACGCTGGATATTGAGGATATTCTCCGTCTTCTTTTCAATCTCGGCATTCAGGGTTTCGTTGTAGGAGGTCATGACATCGATAGCCTTCTGTTCCTCCGTCGCATCCCTGAAATCAAATAAATACCCTTGCGCCTTATCGCCCTTCTTTCGCGTAATTTCCGCAATCTCACATTCGAAGGTCCTCTCGCCTACCGCATATTTCTTTTTCGTGATTTTTTTCTTTTTATAGTCTTCTACCATATCGAAAAAGAAAGATTCCGATTCGGGTATGGGTTCATCGATTTGAACCGACTTAATGAAAGGCGCAAAGTCAAGCGCTTTATCGTTAAAACTCATAAGCCTAAGCTTTAAATCCAAGGCAACGTAGCCTCTCTGTTCGCTGTATTTTTCCTGTCCCGAGATGATGCCGGCGATATCGTGCAGATGGAGATGATCGTAAGTCACCGCCACCATTATTTCGAGCATGACATACAGATACGGAAGAAGCGTAAAATCCGTATCGAAAAATGTTTCAACCGCATAAGTAAGTATCAAAAGGATTGCAGCAACCGAATAGTTATGTAAGATGCGCCGCGAATAATTGCCTTTTTTGATATAGGCAAATATCAGAAGTGCCACAATTATGATAAAGGCAAAGCACAGATAGACAACATGGAAAATCTTTAAAGGGCCCGATGTCAGTTTGGTAACACTTCCGGAAGCTGTCTTTGTAACAGTTATGGTACTGTAATAAAGGTTTGTTCCGAAGCATTCCCATACAAGGAAAAGATGTGAAATGGCAATCAGATATCCGAGAGCCTTTATCCAGCTTTTTACATTTATGCCAAAGTTATGAAGCATCGCCAAGATGGCTATCAGCAAAAGGATCGAACTGTCTATGTAGATAAAGCAATACGCCATCTCGCAGGCTTCCGGCACAGATACGCGGGAATTAAGCCAATATCCGAGTATTACAACCGGGATAAAGCAAATAAACGTCCAGTCGTATATGCTTATGTTTTCATAGTTCTTGGCTGCCATATATACCAATACGCAAACCGATATAATAAGGCATATTTCAAAACCAAAGGTTGCCATTAATAGTATTTCTCCTCGGAAAGTTAACTTTCATATAAATTTCGCGGATTAAGGCCGAAATGATGTCGCATTGCTCCATGCTGTCATTTCCCAAAATTTCAAAAATCAAACTCAACGGTCGGATATTTCTTCATCAAAAACAATCTTCCCCGTCGGTTCAGCCAGGGCAATTTCTTCATCTGTTTCAAAATAAAGTTCGCTTCCCATTCCGGGTTCGCTTATTACCTTAAGTTCCGAACCCATCAGTTTAAGAAGGCCGGACACAAGCCTTAGGTCTATTCCCAGACTCTCCGTTAAATAATCTTTTTTGTCTTCGGAATTTGAAAGAAGAACTGATAATTTCTTTAACTCCGTATCGTTCATTCCAATGCCCGTGTCCTTTACTGACACCAGCAGATGCTCTTTCCCATCGTGCTCTTTGCCGAAAACGGAAAGCTTAATGCCGCCCTTTGCGGTATATTTTACGGCATTACGGATAAGGCTTACAATTACCTGTTTTAACCTGCCCCTATCACCGTAAAGCTTGCTTGGAATAGTTTCGGAAATGTTAAAATCAAGGTTAAGCTTTTCAAATTCCTCGTAGGCACTCACCTCATCTACCGTATCGACTATGAGTTTCTTAAAAGAATAAACTTCCTTTTTAAGTTCCAACTTGTCCGCTTCGATTTTAGAAATATCGATAATTCCGTCTATCATGGAGACAAGTGTTTTGGCGGCATTGTTCAAGCTCTTTGCGTATGTCTTCGTCTCCGGTTCGAGTGTCTTAT
Source organism: bacterium (assembly GCA_963649755.1). GTDB lineage: Bacteria > Bacillota > Clostridia > Lachnospirales > Lachnospiraceae > UBA1258. The sequence continues at coordinate 4,109 of CAVJJQ010000149.1, forward strand.
TCAAAATCTTTGAATTAAGGTCAATGACGGTATCTATCGGAGTATGAATTTCTTTTGACACATTTGCAAGGAAGGTACTCTTTGCCATACTCTCATGCTCAGCCTCGTCAATTCTCTTTGCGATTTCCTCGGCTTCCTTCTTTTCGTCATTGATTACCTGAATTGCAAAGATGACCTTCTGCAGTTCTTCCCCTTCTTTTCTGTCCATGACAAAGAAACGGACCCTGCACCATCCGTATACCCTGCTCACATACTCAAAAGCGATATTGTTTTTATTTTTAAGTCTTTCGGAAAGTGTTGAAAAATCCGAAAATTCCCGGGCCATTTCTTTGTAAGCGTCCGTGCAGTCGTATTCAAACATACCCTGAAGCTGTTCCGAGGCGGACATATTTTGCGGACGAAGTTTCTCGGACTCCGGGTCCGCAACAACAGGCATCAACGTGTTCTTTTTTAAATCTATAATATAAATAATCGAATACAGATCCGACATACTCATGATGCCGGATTTTTTGATTTCCATCTCTTTCATCGCGTGCTTGTACGTCGAATCGGTAACCAGAAATGTCAAAAGAAAACCTGCCCATACAATTACCAGAACAATCAGCAAATATATATTGTATCCGCTTATAAAGGTTCTGTGATAGTTGTAGGTAACCTCGTGGTCGCTTAGGTCAGGCGCGTCCAGATAGTAAAAAATCATACCCATAGTAATCTGGGAATTTTTAAGAATTTCGGTTTCACCGTCTGTCTCCGAAGGGTAGTAAACGACATAATCCCCCTCGTTTAACGGAATCAGCAAATCACCGTCATAAAGATAGTCGAGGGTTACATCCGAAAGTTCAAAATTTCTCAAATCAAGGGTCTGAATCTTTTCCTCACCGTTTACAAATTGGTGAACCTCCATGGTACCGCACCAGGCCTGATTCAGAAGGCAAAAAGAATGGATATTGATTCTTAGATTCCAATTGCGAACGGAATACGAAGTATTGTTTAAAAAGACGCCGTCTATCGTCTGAGCGGTCAAATCAACCGATTTATCATACAAGTGATACTCACGTTTCAGCCAGGTACTCGTACTGCTGTCACGCGAGTCTATGACAAGGCTTGCTCCGCCCGTTTCATCGTTTCCGAATAATTTTCTCTCAACATTGTTAAAATATTTGAGATAAACAACCTCCGCAATTATAAAAGCCACTATAATAACGGGTAAAATAAACACAACCCTCTTAAGTCTAAACAATCTTCTTTGATTACTGTCCATAGGTTAACCTCATAAGTAACATAAAACACAACAAAACCATTGTAGCATTTGAGAATTTCCCAAACAATAACAGAAATTGCGGTTTAAAAAAAGCGTTCCGCCTGCGGAACGCACGCGCCGTTCTCGCCCTCTCCGTCCTCGCTTCGCTCGGCCACCTCTCCCAAAGGGAGAGGCAA
>CAVJJQ010000150.1:0-5532 GCA_963649755.1 bacterium
CTCTTAATGAAAATCTTTTCGCACAGAAGTATATCTTCGCAGGCCAGCAGGTTTTGTTAAAGTAAGAATGAAAAGTAGATAGCATTTACCGAATCTTTAACAAAGATAGTGAAATTACGCTTGCCAAGATGAATATTTACAGATTCTAAAAAGCAATTATCTACCTAACGTATTTATGTTTGTTTAGAAAAAGAGTTAAGACATTTATCCTAAGTTAAATTTAGCATAGTAATGAGCCGGGAGACTAAAACTCCCGGCTCATTTAAATTAAAGGGAATCAAGAAAATCTAAAGCCGCATCATAAGCATCTTCGTCGTTCTTTTCTGATTCTTTCACAGTGGAACCTGCATCGATAGATAGCTTCCCTGATAACCTTTCGGCTATAAGATCTGCTATTCTTTCTGCATCAAGGGAAGTAGAAGAATCACCTATAAGGCGTCTTACAGCTTCGATTACCATGTGGCTTTCAGAGCGGAATCCGTACTTTTTATACTCTGTTATAGCTTCGTATGCAGATAGATCTGAAAGGTTATCCTGGAAGCGGATAGTTTTTCTTTTTACGTTCATTGTCTTGTCCCTAACTTGTGTCTTATTAAGTCTTCGTATCCCTTGGCATTTATAGAAACATCATCAAGTATAAGGGTGTTTTTCTTATCTTCTTCCGGAAGGAAGTGCTTCATAATGGATGCTCCGCCTCCGATAAAGACAAACTGCGTAAGGTCTGAATTAAAATTAAGGGCGCGGATCTGATCCATTAGGTTAGTGGTATATGAAGTAAGTCCTGCCTTAATGATGTCAAGGTAATCTAAAGGAATATCGCATGTAGCGTAAATCATGACTTCCTTGATTGTTGTTTCGTCTGCTTCTTTACCTAAGTTTTGACGTAATGCTTCGTTTATATCGTTCATGCAGGTGATTGTTCCAAGAGGGAGACTCTTGCACCTTGTCTGATCCGGGATGAATTCGGTTAAAGGTAAGATATCCACTGTCCAGGATCCGATATCAATGACAAGTGCCGACTTGTGAAAGTCTTTCATGAATGATACGACACCTGCATACCCCTGGGGGAAAACGTCTACTGAAAGAAGCGTAACGGAATATTGTACATCTTCGTATTTAAATATTAAGCGGCGGTTCTTGTTGTAGTAATCCATGAAGTCTTTTTTCTCTGCTCCTATTCTTGTAAGCGGTACGCCGACTCCTAAGTGTACATCCGCGATAGTGGTGTTTACTTTCTTAAGTTCTTCCGCGATAGCCGCCATTGTAAGGACTCTCATGTATTCATCATCCGTCTTTGATTTCTGAATGGAAACTTTACCGTTTCCGATTGCGTAAAATCCTTCCGGTGTTTCGATTACTCTTGTTGAAAGCGGGGGCTTTCCGGGAAGCTTTTTAACTCCCGATGAAAAACAGGTGTGAGCGGTCTTTGTGTTACCGTATCCTACATCAACTCCGATTATATATGCTGCCATAATAGTTCCTCCTATAGTGATTCAATAAATGAAAAGTCTATGTCGTTTTGTGTTTCTTGTTTTATTTTTTTAAGTGTAAAGGCAAGAGAGTCTCTTTCTCTTCGTAATCTGTCGATTTCTTCCTTTTGAAGCTTTACGGTTTCTTTTAAGGCTTCGTTTAAGGTTTTGTCTCTTTTTGAAGTTAAAATCTTACCCTCTTGGGTCTTTAAAGCTTTCTTTAACTCTTCTTTTACCTGCTCGTTTTTATAAAAAAACGATCTTGAGAGCCCGGTTAGTTTTGTAAGCTCAACGATAGATACTTTCTCGTTGTTTTTTACCATTCTTTTGATTGTGTTAAGTGCGAGGATTTTCTTTTCCTCAGAGAGCTTCCTGTTTGATAGAAGCATTGCATCGTAATTATTCATTCCATCCATCCTTTCTTAAAATGTTTTATTTTTTCGTTTCTCATATCGATTACGGGTTTTGTGTTATCTAAAAGTACCTTAGGACTCATCTCCCTATAATATTTCACACTCCCCACACCCTTATGCCCAAGGAGTGAAGCGATAGTGGAGTCATCCGTAAATAGGTCGCATAACTTTTTCCCGTACGTATGCCTGAATAGGTGTGAAGTAAAGGTAAAGGGTAATCCGTTATCATCAAGTAGGTTAAGGCGGTTAACCATAGCCTTAAACCGGTACGAAAGAGAAGAGTACGGTAAGGGTCTAGTAGGATCAACACTTGATACAAAGATGTAATCACAAAACCCGTAGGTAGTTTCGGTTTCATTAATAGAAGCTTTTAAAAGCTCACATAATTCGGGGCTTAATTTCTTTTCGTAAACGTAGCCGGTCTTAGGCTGATAGATTTTAATGTGCGGGTTTTCGGTTAGAAATACATTTTCTTTTTTAAGTGTCAAAGTATCCGATATCCGTAAGCCTAAAAGCTCGTGGATTATAAGTAATCTTGCCGTTTGCTTATCAAGTGCTTTGTACCCTTCATGAAGCCTTTTTAGTTCTTTATCAGAGTAACACTTAAAGACAGTCTTTCTTTCTTTTGAAAAGTCGCTTTTAAGAAAGAGTCCTCTTAGGTTTTCGTATGAATAGATTCGTCCTATAAGCGATAAGATAGATTTAAGTGCGTATAGCTCTGACCTGTAATCCTTGTTACGAGGGTTAACGGAATAAAGGTAAGAAAGATATTCTTCCAAAACAGCCCTATCAAAGTCCTTAAAGGACTCTATTTCCGGATAGTTTTCAAAAAGAAAATCCGCTAAGTAGGTTACAGCGCGTATTTCAGACTCTACGTAGCCTAAGGATTTCCGCTTTAATTGAAAGACTACCGCATTCTTTACTTCTTCTTTTATTATGTTTTGTGATATTTTAAAAAAGCTTAAATTGTTAAGTTTATGTATAGGCGAGTCTCTTGTTTTAAAAGGAAGAGAGTCAATAACCCAAACGTCGTTATCAAAGGAAAAGTCTTTTACGGGTGTAAAGTAGTCATAAGCAGTTTTTAGGTATGAAAACAAAGGGTTTTCCGATTTGTAAGTGTTGTTAAGCTTTTTTACGTTTTTTGTAAGTGGCTTTCCTTCTTTTAAAAGGTACATTTTAAGCTTTCTTTCTATGTCAGGAAGCTCAAAGTCCGTTAAGTGTTCCATTTTAGTATAAGAATCACTTAAAAAGTCTGCTAAGTTGTGAAAATGAGTTAGCTCAGTCCGAAGTGATAAGTATGAAATTTTTTTAGCCCTGTCAAAGATAAAGGCAGCAAAGTCAGATCTAATTTCAGTTTCCGGAAGCCTTTCTAAGTTAAAGGCTTGGTTTGGTGCGTAAAGAGAGTGCGCCATTTGCTCTTTAGATAAGTTTTGATAACACGGTAAGTCTTTAAAATAAATTTTCATGAATTCTCCTTAAAGTATTCTTCCTGTAAATGTTCGATACGGCCTGGAAGAAAATCAATGTATTGCTTTGTCATGTCTTCGCTTGTATGTCCTAAGAACGCTCTTGTTGTTTGAAGGAAGGCACCTGTCGTATAAAGGTCTGTAGCTATCGTGTGGCGATAGTCGTGAGACTTAAAGACAATGTCCTTTGTTTCATCATAAAGTGAGAGGTGCGATTTAAATTGCCGAGTAAATGTAGGAGCCTTGTAAGGCTTATCTTTGTCAGCACATGACGGAAAGATGTAGATAGATCCGGAAGTGTCTTTGTTTATGTGGTTTTTAAGAAGCCTATATAACTCAGAAGGAATCGGAATCTCTTTTTCCGTATGTAACTTACATTGGTAAACCCTTAGCCAGGAAGAGGAGTTTGAAACAAAAAGACAATCCTTTTTAAGTGCGCATACTTCATTAATACGTAATCCGGTTGAATAAAGTACTAAGTACATAAGCCCCAGGGTTTCGGGAAAATCCGGAAGTACTGATAGGATCCTATCAATCGTTTCTTCTTTTACGGACCTCTCTTTGTGTAAGGAGTAAGTTTTTTTGTAAAAGTACTCAATCGGGAAAGACGGAATTAAAAGCTTTTCCCGTACCGAAAGGACAGTTAAGAAAAAAGAAAGTATAGTTAAGGACCTGTTGTACGTTTCCGGTGAAAGTCCTAAAGAGTCCTTAAACTTAATAAACCCTTCAATGTCTGAGTAAGAAAGCTCCGTAAGATTTGATTTGTTTCTTTCAAGGTACTTAATAAAGTCTTTTGCTCCGTAATACTTTTCAACGATTGACTGGTAAGAGTATCTTGGAGAAAGAGTAAGTAGGTACTTCATGAAGTGTTGAAAGTATTCTTTGGTTTCTGCATTTATATCCCCAAAGTTAAATGAAAGCACTTCTCTTGTAGGATTAATGCGGGTATCAGATAAAAACCTTTCGGGAAACCAAAGGGTAGCATTAAAGTCAGGTTCTTTATCTAAAAGAAATAGAAACTTGCGTATCCTATATAAAACCTGGGGTGCATCCTTATACTTTGATTTCATGTTATCTACTAAGTACTTTGTAAACCCATCCGCTTCTTCTTCCGTAATAAGCTTTAAGTTAAAAATTCTTTTATCAATACAGTACTTGTAAAGAAAGTAAAGAGGAGTAAGGAAGTGGTTTAGAAAATAGTGGGGAGAACTGGTTTCAAGCTTTGATAAATCATGCATGAGCATTTCGTAAATTTGCTTTTTAAGTACTAAGGAAGTAGGAATTGAAAAATCAAAGTAAAGATATTCTTTCTTAGCCGTATAGTAAAACCTTCTTGCAATAGCGGAATTAGGAAAGTACCCAAGGTAAAAAAGCTCTTCTTTAAAGATAGGAGTTCTAAGTATTTTTATCTTTTCAATCTCCGATAAAACCATAAGGTCTAAAACCTTTAAGTACTCTTTAGCCTTAGAGGGAACCGATAAGTTAAGGTATTCTTCGTAAGAAACCCTTGTAGCCGCAGTAATTTTAGATAAAGAATCAATCTTTAAAGTAAATAGAAAGACTAAGCATTTTCTTCCAAGAGGTGATCCTGCAAAAGATAACGAAGCTAAGGGACTTTTTTTAGCCTTCATGTAAGAAAATATAACAACCTCTAAATCTCCCTTGTAAGAAGAGTACTTGCTTTTTGAAAAGATAAACTCCCGCCTGCAATGTAAGATAAAAGACTTTAAAGTATCTATACTTACTTTTGATAAAGAATCAATCCCGCGTGATATTAAAAAGTTATGTAAGAAGTCAATACGAATGCCCAAAACAGAAGGCGAGTAAGATAACTCGTCAAGTAATGAACTTTCTACATTAACTAACTTAAGTACACCCATACTTAATCCTTTCTTACCCTAAGAAGGGTATCTCTTTGATTTCCATAATCATCCTAAAAATCCTTTTTAAAAGCCTTGTCAAGGAAGTGAAGTCTATAGATAAATGCTTTATAAGGCGATGAAAAAGGATACGATTTTTAAAGGAAATCGGAAATATTAACGTTTTCTTTCGCATTTTTAAGGTAAATGTCCTGAGCTTCTTCAATTTCACGCGGAGCTACATGTAAGTAATTTTCCGTAGTGGATATGCTTTTGTGCCCTAAAGCCTTTGAAATTTCTAATAAAGACCAGTCGGCTTTCCTTC
>CAVJJQ010000151.1:0-5503 GCA_963649755.1 bacterium
GTTCATGACCCTCGGTTCTAAAACTTTCTATATAGTATTTTTCTATTAAATTTTCTCTATAGGGAACTTTTAGATATGAGGTACATGAATGACACTATTAGTAAAAATTAAATAGAAGAAGGATTGGAATTGAGGTGCATGACTGTCATTTCAACCCCTCAAGCTATATGTCACGAATGACATCAGTTTAAAAAGTCCTGTCCTTCCTTCAAACGGATCCCCATGATGAGACGCCCCCTGTTGTTCCTACGCTTCTTAAAACCGAGCTTATCTAAAGACCCATAGAAGTCTGTTGTGCTTCTGATATACTCGCCCGCTAACTGACATGCTGCACGGTAAGTCTGATAAAGGTCACCAGAACTTACTTCGTATTGGGCACCAATATCGCAGTAATCTTCTAAGAATTTGCCAAGCCAGTCATTCTCTTCTCGGTATGCTTCCACTGCATCAACAACCACCTTAGGCTTATTAAACTTAAAGCCCTTATTGATGGCCTTCTCCGCGCCCTCGATGATCCATGTAAGGATTGCAGGTCCTGCATTCTCAAAAAGGTAATCACCGTAGTTCTTCACATCACTATTGCCGGTAATCTTTGCATTAAAAGGGATGACAATAAGACGGCGCCAGGTTCCTTCATCGTTTGATGAAACCCTCGGCAGGTGGTTTGTATAAAGCACAAGTGTATGAGAAGGATCGAAATGGAACGGGTCCTTAAACTTCTTCTCGGCCTCGATCGGGTCCACAGAACAGAGTTGCTTCACCATGCCGGTATTAAGACGAGTGCCTTCCTCTAACTCTGAGGCAATGATGAGACGCTTGCCCTTAAGCTCTGCCATCTCAGGCTTTACGTTTCTCTTACAGTTCATGGTAAGAGCCTCTGCGGATAGCTTCCCGGAGTAGTTTCCAAGCACCCTAGCAATAGTGTTCCAAAAGGTAGATTTGCCGTTGGCACCGCCACCATATGCGATAATCATGTGCTCTGCGTAGACCTTGCCTACAGCTGCCATGCCGACAATCTCTTGAACGTAATCGATGAGTTCCTTATCACCGCAAAAGAAGGTATCAAGCGCATCCTTCCATAGCTTTGCGCCCTTATCGCCGGGCCCGCAGGCAGTGATCTTTGTAATAAGGTCATCCGGGTCATGTGGATGCACGCCCTTAAGCCCTTTCGTCAAATCGAAGGTCCCGTCCGGGGTATTAAGAAGCTCCGGGTCAAAGTCAAGCTCAGACACATCGATTGCTAACATTGGCTTTGCTGCATTCTGGGCATTGACGATGTTCTTGTAGTTGCGATACTTCATAACGAACTTCTTATAGGTATCTGCGCTAAGAAGTGCAAATAAAAGGCCCATCTTATTTGCAGGAACCAAATTACTTAGACTCTTGGCTCTGCCTTTGACGGAATCCTTATCAATACTGAGAGAAATAAGTGCTTCCTCTGCCTGACTAACAGCCTCTTCGGCATCGGCAAGCTGGGTATCAAGGAAGTCCTCTACAATACCTAGCGCCTTCTGCTTATCCTCATGCCAGCGGTCACCGTGGAAAGTAATGAAATCCGTGGCACTAGTGTATTTGAGACTCATGTTGCAGGTGGCGGCGATGACCTTTGCTTCACCCATATCGGAGTAATCCTCCGGCTTAAAGCCGCCTGTCTTAAACTCGTCGTTATACTGTTCCGGTGGGACATACCCATCCTGGGAAGAAACCTTCCCATAGAAACGGACGGCGCTGTTCCAGATAGTCTCAAGCTCGTCATCCGGAAGCGGTGGTTCGCACTGGCTGGCACGTTCCCTAAAAGCTTCCATGGCCTTGTCACAAACACCGTACTTCTTTAAGACGCGCCCGGCAAAGTGGCTCAGGGTATTGTTACGGCTGCCTTCCAAGATTGGGCCTGAGGAAACCGGAGCATCGAAGTCCTCATCCGTATCAACCATCACATCAAGAATGCTCAACCAGCCTTCGTGCCAGACTACCTCATTTACATTAGAGCCATAAAGAAGCCTGCCTGCATCTAAGGCATTCCCATCAAAGAACGGATAGGCCTTTTTGAGCTTTACCTTGAACGCTGTATAGGTGGCTGCATCCGTGCACACCGGGATAGGAAAGAAAACGTGGTATCTCGGTGCCGGCGGGTGACTACCCTTTGGCAGGTTATGATGACGGCTTGGCACCATGCAGTAATCAACATCTGGGAAAAGCTCATCCATCTTCTCCGGTGTGATGCATTCCGACGGATCTTCGTTATCAATATCCATCGGGATAACATCAGATTTAAGGAAGACGTCCTTTCCTCTGTAATTACCCTCGTAGGAAGCGCAGACATGGTCGTGAACCACTGCGCTTTTTAACTGCTCCGGCGTTTCTATCCTATGCATATTGGGGTAACTGCAGTTAGCTGAGTTCCCGGTGCAGTTTGCTGTGAAAATAGTAAATTGCATTTAGCTTTCCTCCTTACATTCTTCCGTAAAATAACGGATCTTCATCTGTCGTTTCTTAGCCTTACTGATCTCTGCCTGCATGCCTTCGCTCCATACAGAGCCAAAGACCCACAGTTCTTCGCAGCGGCCAAGGAAAACCATGTCCATAAACATTGCAAGCTCTCGCTCATCGCTTTCCTCCATATAAAGAGGAAGAAGCAGATGCGGCGCCAGTGGTATTGCACCCTGGTCCACAGCAAAGCGACTGTATTTGATGGCTTTCTTTGTGTTACCGGGAGGATCGCCTGAGTACGGACTGCAGATGTAAACGAGCGGGCGCCATTTACGTTCTTCCTTAATGACTTCCGCTACCGCCGCTCCCGCAGTCGGATCCGCGTACCCTTCCTGGTTTTTAAAAATACCCATCGGTCGTTCTCCTTTCGTTGAAAAGTAAGGACTCTACGTCCTTCTACCTGTCTCTGGACAACGCCGATAAATTTTCACGGAAATTTCTTAAAAAAATTTACCTCTGCCTAACCGCAGAGGTTTTTTCGTGATTTAAAGCCCTCTCTGTCCAGAGATAGGTAGACAGGCAGTGGTAAAAAAATTTTTTAAAATTTCCGTGATTTTCACCCGCTACTGTCCAGAGAAAGGTAGGAAGGCAAGAAAGCCATCCGGAAAGCGAGGTGCAAGAAGATGCAGACAAACGAAAAAGCCAGTCCACCTGACAACGCCAAAGAAGAGCTAATTGATACGCTCATCGCTATCAGCGTGGTTGCCAAGCGGCTGGCTGCAAAACTCAGACAAGAACAAACGTCAAAGGAGGAAAACACAAGTGAGTAAAAATTTCACAGTAACCTTGGATGAAATCATCAAGGCCGTTGAAGAGCTCGTTGCTTCTTATAAGAAGACAGCTTCCACGGCAGAAATCATCCTCAATGCAGTAAAGGACCTAAAGGCCCTGTTTAACGAAACCGCTCCGGCAATCCCGGAAGCCACAACAAAGAAGGAAGAAGACGCTCCTGCTAAGGAGTACACCTTCACCGAAGTACGCGGTATCATGGCGGGTCTCTCCGGCCAAGGTAAGAAGGCAGAAGCTAGAAAGCTTCTTCAGAAGTATGGTGCAAGCCGTCTTTCCGAAGTAAAGCCTGAAGACTACGCGGCACTTGTAGCCGATGCGGAGGAAATCGCCAATGGCTAAGCACGCTTTCCTATCAGCTTCTGCTTCTCACCGGTGGATAAACTGTCCGCCGTCGGCAAAGCTCTGCGAAGGAATCCTGGATCAGTCTTCTCCTTACGCTCAGGAAGGCACCGACTGCCATGCTCTTTGTGCCTATCTCGTTGAGAAGGCGTTGGGGCGTGAAACCAAAGACCCGACCGAGGACCTTACCTATTACAACGCAGAGATGCAAAGCTGTGCTGAAGAGTATTGCTCCTATGTGATGGAACAGCTCGAAGCCGCAAAGAAGTACTGCACCGACCCGCTCGTGTTCATCGAGCAGAGGCTTGACTTCTCTCGCTATGTAGAGAATGGCTTCGGCACCGGCGACTGCATTATCGTTGCAGACCAGGTGCTGCAGATCATCGACTACAAACACGGCCTCGGCGTTTTAGTGGATGCCAAAGAGAACTCGCAGATGATGTGCTATGCGTTAGGCGCCTTAGAAGCCTTCGATGATCTTTACGACATCGAGCAAATCACCATGACTATCTTTCAGCCTCGTCGGGACAACGTAAGCACATGGTCCTGCAGTAAGAAGGATCTACTCACATGGGCAGAGGAAGTCTTAAAGCCCACCGCTGCCCTTGCTTATGAAGGTAAAGGTGAGTTCAAAGCCGGCGACCACTGTCAGTTCTGTAAGGCAAAAGCCACCTGCCGTAAGCGTGCTGAATACAACCTTGAGCTTGCAAAGTACGACTTTGCCATGCCGGACACCTTGGATGAGATGGAGATTGCAGCCATCCTTCCAAAAATCGACCAGCTGATTTCATGGGGAAACGACCTCAAGGACTACGCGCTGGTACAGGCACAGGCCGGAACCCACTACGAGGGCTTCAAAGTTGTGGAAGGCAGAAGTAACCGTAAGTACACGGACGAGGACCAGGTCGCTACCATTGTCAGTACAGCTGGCTACGACCCTTACGAAAAGAAGCTTCTTGGCGTAACAGCCATGAGCACACTTCTTGGTAAGAAGAAGTTCGAAGACCTACTCGGCGGACTTATTTACAAGCCGCCCGGAAAACCTGCTTTAGTTCCTGAGTCGGACAAGCGCCCGGCCATGAACACAGCAGCAGACGATTTTAAAGACAACTAACTATATGGAGGAAAAATTTATGTCTAAGATTCAAAACCCTACTAAAGTTATCACCGGTATTAACACTCGTTGGAGCTACGCAAACGTCTGGGATCCCAAGAGCATCAATGGCGGTGCTCCGAAGTACAGCGTCAGCCTCATCGTTCCAAAGTCTGACACCGCAACTGTGAACAAGATCAAAGCCGCTATCCAGGCAGCTTACGAGGAAGGCGAAGGGAAGCTCAAAGGTAACGGTAAGTTTGTACCGGACCTTGATTCCATCAAGAACCCTCTTCGTGACGGAGACAAGGAGCGTAAAGGTGACGAAGCCTACGCTAACAGCTACTTCATCAACGCAAACAGCGCTACTGCTCCTGGCATCGTAGATGCAGACCGTCAGCCAATCATGGACCGTTCCGAGGTCTACTCCGGCGTGTATGGCAGAGCCAGCGTGAACTTCTACGCATTCAACTCTAACGGTAACAAAGGAATCGCCTGTGGACTCAACAACCTGCAGAAGATTCGTGACGGAGAGCCTCTCGGCGGCAAGTCAAGAGCCGAGGACGACTTCGAATCCGAGGAAGACGATGACCTCTTTAGCTAATCATCAACTAGGGCGGCTCATCGCCGCCCCACTTTTACGGAGGAAAATACTGTGAATAACATTACTTTTATAAAACCCATCGTTCTTATTAAGTCACTTGAAGATATGACCGAAAAGCAACAAAAGCAATCTCGCCGTTTCCTTGCAAACACCGATGTCATCACTGTGGGTGAGACCGGGCTAAAGAT
>CAVJJQ010000152.1:0-5464 GCA_963649755.1 bacterium
CCCTCTCAGTCACCTTCGGTGACAGCTCTCCCAGAGGGAGAGCCAAGGAGGGAGAGCCGGGAGGCCACACTTGCCTCTCCCTTTGGGAGAGGTGGCCGAGCGCAGCGAGGTCGGAGAGGGCCCTCTCAGTCGCCTTCGGCGACAGCTCTCCCAGAGGGAGAGCCAAGGCCCTCTCAGTCGCCTTCGGCGACAGCTCTCCCAGAGGGAGAGCCAAGGGCGCAGCGAGGGCCCTTTTTATCTCTTCTTACCGTTTGATTCGGTATACCTCTTTACTTCATTTAAGCTGTCGCCTGTAAGGGCATCAAACTGTGCAAGCAAATTTCTTGCCTCTCTTGAAAGCCTGGTGGGCGTTTCGACCATAAGCGTTACATAATGGTCGCCCCTTGCGTTCTTGACACGCAGTGAAGGAACGCCTTTTCCCTTCAAACGTACCTGAAGACCGGACTGAGTTCCCGCCTTAACGTTATAAACAACGTGACCGTCGACCGTTTCGATTAATATATCTCCGCCGAGTGCGGCAGTTGCATATGAAATCGGAACTTCCGAATATATGGTAACACCGTCTCTTGTAAACTTCGTATTATTCCTAATACGAACTTCAACCAGCAAATCTCCTCTTTCACCGCCCATTGAGCCGGGTTCGCCGAGTCCTGTGATACGTACACACTGTCCGTCGTCGATACCCGCGGGAATCTTAACGGAAACCTTCTTACGTGTCGATTTATAGCCGGTGCCGCCGCAATCAGGACACTTTGAAGTGATAATCTTACCCGTGCCTCTGCAGTCCGGACATTCGCCAACCTGAGTAACGCTTCCGAAGAAGGACTGGGATGTATAACGAATCTGTCCGCGACCTCCGCACTTTGAGCAGGTCGTAGGCGAAGTTCCCGCCTTGCAGCCGCTTCCGTGGCATGAAGAACATTCCTCCTTGTAAGGAATCTCCACTTCCCTTTCCACGCCCGTAATAGCATCATTAAAGTCAATGGCAACGGACACGGTCACGTTACGACCTTTACTCTGTCCGCCCTGACCCCTTCCGCCTGAACGGCGTCCGAATATATCTCCAAAGCCGAATCCGCTTAAAATATCATCAAAATTCAAATTGCTGAAATCAAAGCCTGAGGAGTATCCGCCTCCGGCTGAGCCGTCAAAAGCACTGTGCCCGAACTTATCGTACTGAGCCCTCTTCTGAGGGTCACTCAAAACAGCATATGCCTCGGAGGCTTCCTTAAACTTCGACTCTGCTTCTTTATCACCGGGATTTGCATCAGGGTGATACTTTTTAGCCAAAGTACGATATGCCTTTTTTAACGTGTTTTCATCGGCATTCTTATCAACACCTAACACTTCATAATAATCTCGTTTTTGTTCTGCCATAAGTAAACTGCTCCTATGCTGCCTTATCTATACCGGAATCTTTGAAAATCCCGGTTAACACTTGCCCTTAAACCGGGCAATTCGAAAAACCGTCAAAAGTGGGGCGAGAAAGCTCGCCCCTCTTTAAAAAGCCTGACTTTGTAATGTTATACTTCTCTGAAGTCTCCGTCAACAACGTTGTCGTCGCCTGAGCCCGGAGCCTCTGTGTAAGAAGCCTGACCCATATCGGGGCCTGCTCCCTGACCGGCACCTGCACCCTGAGCTCCCTGAGTCTGTTCATACATCTTTGCAAAGAGTGCCTGAGCGGAATTCATAAGCTTCTCTTTTGCTGCCTTCATATCGCTTATCTGGCTGTCGGAAAGTTCCTGATCCTTGGTGGACTCGAGCATATCCTTCAATGCCTTAAGGTCTGCCTCAACGGTTTCCTTGCTTGCGGCATCAAGCTTGTCGCCTGCATCCTGCAAAGCCTTCTCAGTCTGGAATGCGAAGGATTCTGCTTCGTTTCTGGTATCAACGGCTTCCTTACGTTTCTTATCCTGAGCCTCGAATTCCTTGGCTTCTCTTACTGCCTTTTCAATCTCTTCATCACTCATGGATGAACCTGCGGTGATGGTGATGTGCTGTTCCTTGCCGGTTCCCAAATCCTTAGCGGATACGTTAACAATACCGTTTGCATCGATATCGAAGGTAACCTCAATCTGAGGAACACCCTTCATTGCCGGAGGGATACCGTCAAGTCTGAACTGTCCTAAGGACTTATTATCTCTTGCGAACTGTCTTTCACCCTGTACTACGTTGATATCAACGGCTGTCTGGTTGTTCTCGGCTGTTGAGAATACCTGGCTCTTTCTGGTAGGAATGGTAGTATTTCTTTCGATAAGTCTTGTAGCTATACCGCCAAGAGTCTCGATTGAAAGTGAAAGGGGCGTAACATCAAGAAGAAGGATATCACTGCCTGTGCTTTCTCCGCCGAGCTTACCGCCCTGAATGGAAGCACCGATTGCAACACATTCATCGGGGTTAAGAGACTTTGAAGGCTCCTTGCCGGTTAACTGACGAACCTTGTCCTGTACTGCGGGGATACGTGTTGAACCGCCGACCAAAAGTACCTGGCCTAAGTCAGCATTTGTAAGACCTGCATCCTTCATAGCGTTCTGAACGGGGATTGCCGTTCTTTCTACAAGGTCATGAGTAAGTTCATCAAACTTAGCTCTGGTTAAGTTCATATCAAAGTGCTTCGGTCCATCGCTTGTAGCGGTAATGAAAGGAAGGTTGATATTTGTGGTAGTAGCGGAAGAAAGCTCTTTCTTTGCCTTCTCTGCGGCTTCCTTTAATCTCTGAAGAGCCATCTTATCCGTTGAAAGATCGATGCCCTCTGCCTTCTTGAACTCGGAAATCATCCAGTCTGTAATCTTTGCATCGAAGTCATCGCCGCCCAAGTGGGTATCACCGTTTGTAGAAAGAACTTCTACAACGCCTTCGCCTATATCGATAATTGATACATCGAAGGTACCGCCGCCTAAGTCGTATACCATGATCTTCTGTTCTTTATCATTGTCAAGGCCGTAAGCAAGTGCTGCTGCCGTAGGCTCGTTGATGATACGCTTTACATCAAGGCCTGCAATCTTACCTGCATCCTTGGTAGCCTGACGCTGAGCGTCATTGAAGTATGCGGGAACCGTGATAACAGCTTCCGAAACGGTTTCACCCAAATAGCTCTCTGCATCTGCTTTAAGCTTCTGTAAAATCATAGCGGAAATCTGCTGAGGTGAATATGTCTTTCCGTCGATTGTACGACCTCTGTCAGTACCCATATCTCTCTTGATGGATGAGATGGTCTTCTCGGCATTTGTAACTGCCTGACGCTTTGCAGGTTCACCTACAAGCCTCTCACCTGTCTTTGTAAATGCAACTACGGAAGGGGTAGTACGCGCACCCTCTGTATTTGCGATAACTGTAGGCTTTCCGCCTTCAACAACAGCTACGCAGCTGTTGGTTGTTCCTAAGTCAATACCGATTATTTTGCTCATATATTTTTCCTCCTATTGAATATTCTTGATTATTTAACTACCGATACCATACTCGGTCTGATTACGGTATCGTGATATGTGTAACCCTTTTGAAGCTCCTCAGCAACAACGCCGGACTCAAATTCTTCACTTTCAACCTGCATTACCGCATTGTGGTAAACGTGATCGAATTCCTTGCCCTTTGCTTCAATCGGTTTAACGCCCAAGTTGTCAAGCTCGGTTACGAGCTGCTTGTAAACCATGTTCATGCCTTCCGCAAAGGCTGTACTCTTTTCTTCCTCGGGCAAAGCCGCCAAACCTCTTTCAAAGTTGTCGACTATGGGAAGAATCTTTACAATAACGTTTCTTGAACCGACATCAAACATCTGTGATTTTTCTTTTTCCGAACGATTCCTGAAATTCTGGAATTCCGCAAGCTGTCTGGTGTAGCGATCCTGAAGCTCTGCGACCTTAGCCTTCAATTCTTCGACGACCTTGTCGTTCTTTTGTTTCTTTTTCTTGAAGGGGCCGTCCTTTTCATCGGAAGTTTCTTTTTCCTCGGAAGGCTCTTCAGCTTCGGTTTTTTCCTCGCCTTCGGTCTCGTTTGCTTTAGGCTCGGTATCTTCAGCTTCTGTTTCCGATTTTTCCGCTGTATCTTCTTCAATCGGTTCTTTAATCTCTTCTGCCAATTTTGTCACCCTTTCTTGTAAATTGTATCAAGCTGGTTCTTCATGCTCTGCAGGGTTTCGACCACCTTGTCGTAGTCCATTCGTTTCGGACCGACGATTCCGATTGTTCCCTTAACGCCTTCCGCAAGCTCGTAGGTCGCGGTTACAACGCTGCAATCCTTTAAGCCCTCTACCGGTGACTCATCACCGATATATACCTGAATACCTGTTTCGGTACTTGCAAGCGACGTGAGCGCCAGCTCGTTAAGCGGTGCCTTTTCTTCGAAGGTATGTAACAGCTCGGCTGCTTTTTCCCTGTCGGCCAGCTCCGGATATTTCAAAATATTCGTAGCTCCGCTTGTATATATCTCCAAATCCTCATCATCGGAATGAATGGCTTCCATCAGAGCATCTATGATATCTGCTATCAGGCCCGAATGGATACCCGCCATCTTCTTGATGGAGGAAATGATACCTAAATTGATTTCTTCAATACTCAAGCCGTTAAGATTGGTATTGAGCAGAAGGTTAAGTGTTAAAATTGCTTCATCCGTAAGCTCGCCTTCGGTCGGAATGATGTGATTTTTGATCACGTTTCCTTCGGTAACTATTACCGCAAGCAGCTGACTTGCATTAACTCTCGAAAGCTGGATGAATTTAAGCTTGTTGTGGTTGTAGGCCGGGGCGGATACCATCGTTGCGTAATTGGTATTTGTTGCCAAAACCTTCGATACCTGCTTCAGAAGTTCGTCGACCTTTTCTTCTTTTTGAAGAAGGAATTCCTTCATTTCGTCGACTTCTTTTGTCTTCTCTTCAAGCATTTTGTCCACGTAAAGTCTGTAGCCCTTGTCGGAAGGGATACGACCCGCCGAGGTGTGCGGCTGAACTATGTAGCCCATCTCCTCAAGGTCTGCCATCTCGTTTCGAATGGTTGCGGAACTTAAGTTTAAATCCGTGTACTTCGAAATCGTACGGCTGCCTACCGGTTCGCCGGTCTCAAGGTAATTACGAACAACTGCCTGTAAAATTTTTATCTTTCTTTCATCGAGTTCCAACTTATCACCATTTCTTTCGGTACCGGCTTGTTAGCACTCGATGTGTTTGAGTGCTAACATCTATTGATAAGATATACCCACTTATGATAAATGTCAACATATTTGAATTATAAAAAAAATATAAAACCAATACATAATTTTCATGGTCTGTGCGCTCTTACAATTTAGCAACCAGCCACAATAAAAAAGCGTCCCGCTTGCGGGACGCTCGCGCCGTCCTCGCCCTCTCCGTCCTCGCTTTGCTCGGCCACCTCTCCCAAAGGGAGAGGCAAGTATTAGGTGCAGCCCCTTGGCTCTCTCCCCCTTGGCTCTCCCTCTGGGAGAGCTGTCACCGAAGGTGACTGAGAGGGACTTG
>CAVJJQ010000153.1:0-5359 GCA_963649755.1 bacterium
CTTCATCAGCGAAAGTATAATCTTGAATTTGAGAGTACGGTAATCGCTTGGGAACAGCGTAAGTTGGGGGAGATATTCAAATACGAGCAACCACAAGCTTATATAGTTGAAAGTACAGAATATGATGACCGATATAAGACTCCAGTTTTAACAGCGGGGCAAAGTTTCGTTTTAGGTTATACAGACGAAGATTTTGGCATCAAGAATGCAAGTCCTGACAGACCTGTTGTTATATTTGACGACTTCACTACATCAGCCCATTACGTTGATTTTCCGTTCAAAGTAAAGAGTTCTGCTAT
This sequence comes from bacterium, assembly GCA_963649755.1. Classification (GTDB taxonomy): domain Bacteria; phylum Bacillota; class Clostridia; order Lachnospirales; family Lachnospiraceae; genus UBA1258. The sequence continues at coordinate 300 of CAVJJQ010000153.1, forward strand.
GAAATTACTGACATTGGCGAACGGAAAAGATGATATTCATTGTGCATATAATGTTTTGCAAAATATTGGCTATGAGCCAGTTAGCCACGAACGTCATTGGATTTCGACATTTGCAAAATTTGATGTTTATATGCCCAAAAGTTCCGAAGAGCAGCAACAGATTGGAGATTATTTTGCAAGACTGGACCACCTCATCACCCTTCATCAGCGTAAGCTTGAAAAGTTACAAAATATTAAGAAATCAATGCTTGAAAAGATGTTCGTATAGAAAATGTAAGTGTGGGAGGAAGTCGCAATGACCTTTAATAACGAATTAGAATTTGAAGCGGCTTTAATAAAGATATTATCTGAAAAGGGCTGGGAGAAGGAAGTTCTAAAGAATTATTCAGAACAAGATTTGCTTAGAAATTGGGCGGACATTCTTTTCGAGAACAACAGAGATATCGACAGATTGAATGATTATTCTTTGACAGATAGCGAAATGCAGCAAATTTTAGAACAGATTGAAACGCTTAGGACACCGCTTAAGTTAAATGGCTTTATTAACGGAAAGAGTGTGTCTATCGTAAGAGATAATCTCGATGATAAGTTGCATTTTGGTAAAGAGGTCAGCCTTAAGATTTATGATCGCCGGGAAATTGCGGCGGGACAGAGTAGATATCAGATTGTTGAGCAGCCGAAGTTCCCAACAAAGTCAAAGATACTTAATGACCGGCGTGGAGATTTAATGCTACTTATTAATGGTATGCCGGTAATTCATATAGAACTTAAGAAGAGCGGAATACCTGTAAGCCAAGCATATAACCAAATAGAAAAATATTCTAAGGAAGGTATATTTAGCGGATTATTTTCTTTGGTTCAGATTTTTGTTGCAATGACGCCGGAGGAAACGGTTTATTTCGCAAATCCCGGATCAGATGGAAGGTTCAATAAAGATTACTATTTTCATTGGGCGGATTTCAACAATGAACCCATAAATGCTTGGGATAAAGTAGCATCTACATTGCTTTCGATTCCGATGGCTCATCAACTTATCGGATTTTATACTGTTGCTGACGATTCCGATGGCATATTAAAGGTAATGCGTAGTTATCAGTACTTTGCTGCAAGCGCAATCTCCGATAGAGTTGCAAAAGCCAAATGGGAAGGAAATAACCAACTTGGTGGATATGTGTGGCATACTACGGGATCCGGGAAAACGATGACAAGTTTTAAGTCAGCTCAGCTTATTGCAAGTTCAAAGGACGCTGATAAGGTTATATTTCTCATGGATAGAATTGAACTTGGTACTCAGTCATTAAAGGAGTATAGAGGCTTTGCTGATGATAATGAGTCAGTTCAGGCTACAGAAAATACAAATGTGTTAATAACTAAGCTTAAGAGCTCAAATCCTGCGGATACATTGATTGTTACGTCAATTCAAAAGATGAGCAATATTAAGGATGAAGCAGGTGGGCTTAACGCGCGAGATATTGAACAGATAAACGGGAAGCGAATTGTTTTCATAGTTGATGAAGCTCACAGATCCACCTTTGGTGAGATGCTGATTACTATCAAGACTACGTTTCCAAGAGCGATGTTCTTCGGATTTACCGGCACGCCTATTCAGGACGAAAATCAAAAGAAGAAAAATACAACGTCTACGGTATTTGGTAACGAGCTGCATAGGTACAGCATAGCAGATGGAATAAGGGATAAGAATGTTCTTGGGTTTGACCCATATATGGTATTAACATTCAGAGATAAAGATCTTCGTAAGGTTGTTGCTTTGGAGAAGGCGAAAGCACAAACGGAAAAGGAAGCTATTTCAGATGCTACGAAGAGCAAGTTGTATTATAAGTACATGGATTCAAACCAGATTGGCATGACTGGACATGAAGCTCCGAACGGCGATTATATTAAGGGAATCGAGGACTACATACCTTCTGTACAATACGAAACTGATGAACATACGGGCTGTGTTGTGAAGGATATAATAGAAAACTGGGTTACGTTAAGCCATAACAGTAAGTTTCATGCAATTTTTGCGACAAGCAGTATTCCGGAGGCAATTAATTATTATCGTCTGTTTAAGCAATCGGACCCGGAACTTAAAGTTACGGCATTGTTTGATCCGACTATAGATAACAATGGCGGAGTACAGTTTAAAGAGGATGGCCTCGTAGAGATAATTGAAGATTATAACAAGCGATACGGACAGGATTTTACGATTCCAACATTTGCAAAGATGAAGAAAGATATTTCTTCACGTCTTGCACATAAGAAGCCGTATGAGAGAGTAGCATACGAGCCAGAGAAGCAGATCGACCTTCTTATAGTAGTTGATCAGATGCTTACAGGATTCGATTCGAAATGGGTCAATACACTTTATATGGATAAGGTGCTTGAATATGAAAATATCATTCAGGCATTTTCAAGAACTAATCGACTTTTTGGTCCAGACAAGCCTTTTGGAACAATCCGTTATTATCGTAAGCCCCATACGATGGAGGAAAATATAAATAAAGCGGTAAAGCTTTATTCCGGGGATAGGCCTTTAGGATTATTTGTTCAGCATCTTACAAAGAATGTTAAAGCGATAAATAGACTTTATGAGGAGATAACGGACTTATTTAAGAATTCTGGAGTTCAAAATTTTGAAAGACTTCCGAAAGATGTTGATGTCTGCAAGAAGTTCGCAAAGGATTTTAATGAGCTTAATGGTTATTTGGAAGCGGCTAAAATTCAGGGCTTCAAGTGGGAAGTAGAATCTTATAAGGATGAAGCTACAGAAGAAAAAGTAGATTCGTTGCTTGATGAGAAAACATATTTAATTTTGGTTTTGCGATATAAAGAATTGATTGGAGGGGTAGAACCAAGAGGCGGAGATGATCCTCCGTATGATATTGAAGGTTATATTACGGAGATTGATACAGGAACAATAGACTCTGACTATATGAATTCTCGCTTTGATAAGTATATAAAGTTGTTAAGTATAGAGGGAGCATCACAAGAATCTATAGAACAAGCGGAGACAGAGCTCCACAAGACATTTGCAACTCTTACGCAGGAAGAACAGAAGTATGCAAATATCTTCCTACACGATATTCAGAGAGGAGATGTTAAGGTTTCAGAGGGTAAATCCTTGAGGGATTACATAAATGAATACCTGACAAGGGCAAAAGATGATCAGATTCATCGCGTATCTAAGGTAATTGGTGTTGACGAGAAGATGCTTAGAGAGATGATGAGCTTACATCTCAATGAGTCAAACATTAATGAATTTGGCAGGTATGAAGAACTTAAAAGTACGGTGAACAAAGTAAAAGCAAAGGAATATTTTGAGAAGACAGAAGGGTTTAAGTTAATACCGCCTAAGGTAAATGTTAAAGTCGATAAACTACTTCGTGATTTTATTATTAATGGTGGTTTTGAGATAGAGATTCCGGCTGAAAATGAATAATTTTTTTAAAGGGTTGTGTCCTAACATGGCACAACCCTTTTTCTTCCCTGAGGCGTGCGTACGTTAATTATGAGTTTAAATTAGATAACGACCGCATGATGATGTCGATATCTTTGCTTTCGAGTTCCTGAATTATATGAAGGTATGTCTTCTGGGTTGTTGTAATGTTTGAATGCCCTAATCGTCTTGCAACACTTGCAATGGAAACTCCGGCAAAAAGTAAAAGTGATGCGTGTGTATGCCTGAGTCCGTGAATGGATATCACCGGGATGTCGACGTTACGACAGTGCCTTGCAAGGACACCATTAACTGTTGAGTTATATATTCTCTTATTTACGAATATAGGATCATCTTCCGGTAGATTTTTAATTAGTTTTGCAAATTGTGTTACCGTCTGCCAATCTAAAGGTATTTTTCGTACTGAAGACTCATTTTTGGTAGGAAGGAAGCTGCCGTTACCTTTATAATCCCAGGTTTTAGAAACAGATAGAATCTGTCGACTTAAATTAAAATCTTTAGGAGTAAGGGCTAGTGCCTCAGAAAATCTCATTCCTGTTTTAGCAACTAAGAGAATAAGCCAGTCCATGTTTATATGCTCAGAAAGATCTAGGTCATTTAGTAATTTGTGAAGTTGGTATTGATTTAAAAATTTTGGCTTCTTATCTCGGGGTGCCTTCCCTTTGATAATAGCTTTTCTTGTTGGATCGTGGGGGATTAGACCTTCATCCACGGCATCTAATATTGCACATTTTAGATGGTGATGAAAATCCATGGTTGTTTGCCGCTCATGTTCGGCAGCATAGTCATTTAACAGTTTTTGATAAGTAATGCGGTCGAGATCGTGAATCGCCAGTTCGGGTGTCAATTTAGTCAACCATTGATGAGCCATGTTGTATTTACGCATTGTTACAGATCGGATGGCTCCTTCCTTATATACGGTAATCCATTGTTTGTAGTAATCGCAAAACAGCATGTCTTGTTTGATAGTGTGTTCTTGCATGTTAGATGCTCCTTTCAAAAGTGGTTTCGTACGCCAATGAAGGGAAGAACAATAGGTATTATCAGATAAGGTTGTCGTGCAAGGCAAAACAAAAGAAAAAGCTCTCGTTGATGAAGGGTGATGAGATGGTCGAGGTTGGAGAAATACTTTCCTATAACCACTTGTTCCGGTGTATCAGGAATCATGATGTCAAGGTTTCCAAGCATTTTACCTGATATCTCGGCAAACGTAGAACCAGACGCCACTGCCTCAGCTTTTTCTTTCAGTTGAGCACTCATCGAATAAATAAAATAAGGGTCGATATTGTCCTTTAGCACAAGTGATTGAAAGCCTTGATTTGTACACGCAGAATGGCGTAAAATAGCTGTTTTTCCGATGCCCGCACGGCTTGTGAATAATATTGTTCTATCGGCTGGCAACATCTTTGCAGAACACTTCTGGAAGCCCAGTGAGGTAATCTTTCGTTCGCTGCCATCAGCATAAATTTTATCGCTCATCTCGGCAGGTGCGTACCAATCTATATCTCCATCCCAGTATTCTAAATTGCTAGTATCAGGAGTTCCTCCACCTACTATTTCGGCTAACTCAGACACCTTACGCTGTTCCCAAGGGTCAGTA
>CAVJJQ010000154.1:0-5345 GCA_963649755.1 bacterium
CCTCGCATAGGGAATCAGGCAGTAAGAGCAGAACTGATTGCAGCCGTCCTCGATTTTGATATAAGCGCGCGTCCTCTCTGATGTATTTTCAAGAAACATACTCTCATATTCGTTTGTATGGTTTATATCTATGACGTAGTCGTTCTTTGCCGACTCTTCTTCAACCGGATTTTTTGAAAGTTTTCCGCTTGACACCAAATATTCGTTTAAGATATCCACAATTTTGGACTTTTGGTTGTTGCCTATGGCGATATCTATTGCCGGATCTTTCTTAACATGCTCCATGTCCGTTTGGATGTAACAGCCGGTTCCGATTACAACCGCATCGGGATTTAAAGCCTTTGCCCTATGCAGCATTTGGCGAGATTTCCTGTCCGCAATATTTGTTACCGTACAAGTATTTACGACGTAAACATCCGCTTTTTGATCAAAAGGCACAACTCGGAAACCGTTTTCCGTGAATTTTTGTTGCATTACGTCAATCTCATATGCATTCACTTTACAGCCTAAGTTATGAAATGCCACCGTTTTCATTCTTTTTCCTAACTTTTCTGTTTATTTTTAATCGTTGACAAAAATGTATGTTTTATTTATTATGAATTCGAAGGTTGAAGTCATTTTAGGAGGTATAAACCATGAAGACAGTTCAGATTTCTTTAAACTCTATTGACAAGGTTAAGTCCTTTGTTAACGACATCACCAAGTTCGATTATGATTTCGATTTGGTATCGGGACGTTACGTAATTGATGCAAAGTCCATTATGGGTATTTTCAGCTTGGACCTTTCAAAGCCCATCGATTTAAATATTCATGCTGAAGGCGATGCAGAAGAGGTTCTTGAAACCTTAAAGCCCTACATGCTTTAATTTTTAGAAATTACCGGGGCGCTGTAAGCGCCCCAATATTTTAAACCATTAACAATTTAACAATCTTCAACCTCATGTAGCCAAAAGATTTTTCTTTGGGCTTTTTTTATGCCTAAAATTACTTTGGCAAGCGGCAAGGCAGATGGAAATGTTACCGGATTGCCGTGCGCTGTTGCACTTGCAATCCTACGCTTCAAAGCATCTCCTGCTATCTCGGCGTGTCCGGCAACTGCTATTCCTCCGCGCTTACCTCAATCACTTCACGGGTATCAATTGCGGTCTTTACCATTTCATCTATCTTTTCGGAAAGATTTCCTTCGTGCTTTTTAATGACATTCAAGTTCGGCTTTGTAACCGGATGCTTTGCCACAAAGATGGTACAGCAATCTTCATAAGGCTGAATGCTCGTCTCGTAAGTGTCTATCTTCTTCGAAATAGCCACGATGTCCTCTTTGTCAAAGCCGATAAGAGGTCTGAAGACGGGAAGCGTACAAACCTCGTTTGTGACAAGCAGGGAATGAGTGGTCTGGCTTGCTACCTGACCTATCGATTCACCCGTTATAAGTCCCTGGCAGTCGCTTTCTTTTGCCAGTTCTTCCGCAATCTTCATCATGTAACGACGCATGATAATGGTAAGCTCGTCATGCGGACACTTTTCATATATGTAAAGCTGAATATCCGTAAAATTAATAATGTTAAGCGTAATCGGTCCGCTATACCTTGAGACATACCTTGCAAGATCCACAACCTTCTGCTTTGCACGCTCGCTCGTGTAGGGGGGAGCATGGAAGTAGGTAGCCTCTATCTTGACGCCGCGCTTTGAAATCATATATCCTGCGACAGGCGAATCGATTCCACCCGAAAGAAGGAGCATTGCCTTTCCATTCGTACCCACAGGCATTCCTCCGGGTCCGGGTATTACTTCGGAATAAACAAAAATCTTCTCTCTTACCTCAACCACCAGATTGATCTCCGGATTGTGAACATCAACCTTAAGTTCGGGATATGCAAGTAAAAGTGCCTCTCCGACTGCTGCGTTTATCTCCATCGAGTCAATCGGATAATTCTTTCTTGCACGTCTTGCGTTTACCTTGAAGGTCTTATTCTTATCCGGATACATGATTCCGAAATACTTGACGATTTCTTCTTTTAACCTGTCAACGCCCTCGTCCTCAAGACGCACCATGGGCGCTATGCCCGAAATTCCGAAGACATGCTGAAGTCTGTCTATTACGTCGTCATAGTCAAATTCCGACTCGAAATCAAGGAAGATTCTTCCCGGAGTCTTTGAAACTTTAAATACTCCGTCACAGCCTCTTAATGCATACTTAACCTGACGCATCAGAGCGTCCTCGAATATGTATCTGTTCTTTCCTTTTACTCCGATTTCGGCATATTTAATGATAAATGAGCTGAACATTTCTATCTCCTTGTAAATCGCCCGTATATTTCAATTACTTCTTTAAGACATTTAACGCTCTCCGAAAGCTCTTCCGTGGCAGTAAACTCCGACATGCTGATGCGAAGTGCTCCATCCATTTCAGTGTTTGAAGCTCCCATTGCCTTCAGCGTCGAAGATTCTTTCTTTGAATGAGACGCACACGCACTTCCCGCAGAAACAAAAATACCTCTTTCCTCAAGTGCATGCAGCATTACCTCGCTTCGTAAACCTTTCACCGAAATATTCATGATATGAGGTGCGGTCTTATAAACGTCAAAGCTTCCGTCCGAAAGCCTTTCGCACCCGTTTACCTTCACATTGGGAAGTTTACTAACCTCTGTCAAAAAGAAATTTTTAAGTTTAAAAAGTTCTTCTCTCTTTTCGGTAAGGCCGTTTGTAATCATTTCTATTGCAAGGCCCATGCCCGCAATTCCGGGAACATTTAAAGTTCCGTTCCGAAGGCCCTTCTGCTGTCCGCCGCCATACGAAATAGGCTTTAATTTCACATGTTCGTCGACATAAAGGATTCCGACGCCTTTGGGTCCGTGAATCTTGTGCCCGCTTACCGAAAGCATGTCAATCCTTTGCTTTTTAGGATAAATAAAAGCTTTTCCGAAGCCCTGAACCGCATCAACATGGAAAAGAGTATTCGGATTAATCTCCTTAATAAGCTTACCGGCTTCTTCAATCGGCTGAACCGAGCCAATCTCATTGTTGGTATGCATGATTGACACAAGGATGGTATCGGGACGAAGTTTTTCTTTAAGCTCGTCCAAAGAAATGAGTCCCAAAGAATCCACGCCCAGGTAATCAATTTCAAAGCCTTCGCTCTTAAGGTACTCCACTGTATTGAGAATCGCAGGGTGCTCTATCTTCGTGGTAATGATGTGCATGCCCGCGCGTTTATTTGCCCTTGCGGCACCTATTAAAGCAAGATTGTCAGACTCAGTGCCACCGGAAGTAAAAAGAATTTCTTTTTCCGTGACCTTAAGTGCCTTTGCCGCCTGCTTATATGCGGTTTTGACATACTCCTCGGCTTCGACTCCCTTTGAGTGCATACTCGAGGGATTTCCGTAGGCTTTTGTCATAATATTGTATGAAAGATCCGCAACCTCTTTATAAGCCATGGTTGTTGCGGAATTATCAAGATATATTTCCATCAGTTTTTCCTTGCCGTCATTCCTACCCATTCGCCCTGATGGTCTATGCTCAAGATTTCAAGGCCGTTGTCTTCAAGACACTTTTTCATTTCAGCTTCTTTGGTGTTGATGATGCCGGAGGTGATGTAAACTGCTCCCTTTTTCATCTGATTGAGGATAACGGGCGTCAAGGGCTCCAGGACATCCGCAAGAATGTTTGCAACCACGATGTCGTACTTGTCGTACCCTACTTCGTCCTGAATTTCTTTGTCCGTGATAATATTGCCGATTATGAGCTTAAATGCATCGGGATTTATGCCGTTTGTTTCCATATTTTCGCGAACGGCATCTACCGCGCAGGGGTCAAGGTCCGTCCCGATTGCAGCCTTTATGCCGTACATCAGGGAAACGATAGAAAGAATTCCCGAACCCGTACCCACATCGAGAAGAACGGTATCACTTGTAATGTATTTCTTTAATGCTCTGATGCAGAGCTGGGTGGTCTCGTGCATACCGGTTCCGAACGCGGTGCCCGGATCGATATGAAGAATTTTTTTGTCCTTGTCTTCGGGCTTTACCTCTTCCCAGGAGGGGATGACCAAAAGGTCGTCTATGTAGAACTGGTGAAAGAACTGCTTCCAGTTGTTGATCCAGTCGATGTCTTCGGTTTCGGAAATTTCAAGCTTTCCCTCGCCGATTTCACAGTATTCGGAGGTTTCTCTCAAAACATCCATGATGGATGCGGAAATTGCATCGCGATCGACATTTCCGTCGTCTTCGACGAAACAGCTGATATAAGCGACGTCGTCATATTCCGGCATGTCAGGCAGGATGTCCACAAACATCTGCTCCTTCTCAAGTGCCGTGAGGGGCACCTTGTCTTCAATCTGTGCGCCCTCCAAACCGATATCGTAAAGGTTGCTTATTAAAATATCCTCGGCCTCGGTGACCGTCTTAATCCTGAATTTAATCCACTTCATGGTTTGCCTCTTTTTAAAGTTTACGTTCCCTATAATACCACATAAATTACTTTTGACAAAGGATAAGTCTTGATTCCTCGGGTATTTTTGACGTATAAAGAAAGAAACGACTTAAGAGGTAAGCATGTATCATTTTTTTATTGAAAGAAATGCAATAGATAAAGAAACCGTAACAATAACCGGGAAGGATGTAAATCACATAAAGAACGTCCTGCGGATGAAAAAGGGTGAGGAATTTACAGTAAGCGTAAAGGAAAGTGCCGGAGAGTATAAGTGTGCTCTCCGTGAGTATACCGATGACAGCGTAATTTGCGATATTTTGTCGCTGAACGAAACAGGAAATGAACTTCCTTCGAAGATATATCTTTTTCAGGGGCTTCCGAAGTCCGACAAGATGGAGCTCATCATCCAAAAGGCCGTGGAGCTTGGTGCTTTTAAGATTATCCCCGTTGAAATGAAGCGCTCCGTCATGAAGCTTGACTCTAGGAAAGCTCCGGACAAGATAAAGCGCTGGCAGGCGATCTCGGAAGCTGCGGCAAAGCAGTCAAAAAGAAGCATTATTCCGGAAATTTCGATGCCTGTGAGCTTTAAAGAAGCTTTAAGTGAGGCTTCGAGTCTTACACACAAGCTGGTGCCTTATGAATGTGCGGAGGGAATCGCTCATACAAAAGAAGTCATGAATAAAATTAACCCCGGTGACTCCGTTGCAATCTTCATAGGTCCCGAGGGTGGGTTTGATGAAGGTGAGATTGAGCTTGCGAAGTCTTCGGGGTTTGAAATCATTACTCTCGGAAAAAGGATTTTAAGAACCGAAACCGCGGGGATGGTGGTATTAAGTATTTTGATGATGAAGCTGGATGAAGACCCTCTCAGTCACCTGCGGTGACAGCTCTCCCAGAGGGAGAGCCAAGGCCCTCTC
>CAVJJQ010000155.1:0-5175 GCA_963649755.1 bacterium
AGCGGCGAAGAAATGAACCACATGAATACCCTGCACAAGGCTGTTGTTTCCCACATCGAGGAACACCGCCGGAAAAAGGGCGAGCCGCCCGCCGACATGATGGCCGTTTACGAGTTCCTGCACAAGCGGGATATTGCAAAGGCTGAGAAGGTCGGAGTGCTGCAAGGCATGTTCAATAAGTAATCACGGAAATTCCGTGTCAAATGGCGTGTCAAATTTGCACCGAAAAAGCATACCGGATGCGCTAAAATTTTACAATTCGCGGAAATATTTTTCCATTGGAAAGTTCGGAGTTCTCAGGATAAGCCAGTGAAACCAATAAAAACGCCCTAGAAACAAGTTCTAGGGCGTTTTCAGTCATGGTGACCCGTACGGGAATCGAACCCACGAATAAATCGCCTAAAAGCATTGGTATACAGTCATTTTTTGAAATCCGTGTCAAATGGCGTGTCAAATTTGCTCTTTTTTATCAGCATCCGCCACAAAGAAGTTCCGGAAATCCTGCGCACGTTTTGCAATGTCTTTCTGCGCCAAGTGCGTGTATATCTTGTGCATTGTCCCGTCATCTGCCCACCCGCCGATTTCCATTGCTATCTTTTCCGGGATCTGGAGATGATAAGTCAGAGAAGCGAAACTGTGCCGCAATCCGTGGTTCCCGACTTTCGGCAGGCCGTTGGCGGCGCAAATTTTGTTTATTTTGGTGCAGATCCACCCGCCGGATAATGTGACAATATAGCCTTCCTTGCGGTCAACCGCCTTTAGTGCCTCCATCAATGGCGCTACGATCGGTATTGTGCGCCGGGAAGAATCGTTTTTATTCTGCTTCTTGTGAACCAGTTTCCCGCCGTCTCCGGCAACTCTCGCCCCGTGGACATATATTATCTCATTTTTGAAATCGACCTTGTCCCACGTCAGCGCCAGCATCTCAGACCGGCGCAAGCTGGACAATTCCAGCAAGGCAGCAATTTCTATCGAGTCCCCTTTTATAGCATTCAGGAATACCGGTATCTGGTCTGGATCAAGGTGTGGCTTTTCGTTGTGTTCTTTTTCCGGCAGGGTCACGCGCGGCCTGCGCCCGGTTTCCTCAAATATCGCGGCGGAAATCAGCATCCACACGTTCTTGATATACTTCGGGGACATTGATTTTGCTTCCCTGCGGATAGCGGCCTGCCACTGCTCGTCCGTCGTGGTGTACACGTCGGCGTGCATCATGCTTTGAAAGCGCTGATCGCGGTAGGATTCATAAGCGTAGATCGTTGATGGCGATTTGAACCCCTTCCGGGTCGAGATGTACTTATCAAGCGCGTCTCCCAGCGGCATCCCTTGCCTTCTGGGGGCGTTTTTTGCTTCAATAACGCCATGTTTCATAGCGAGATATTCCGCCGCGCATTCGTCATAAGTGGGCTTAGTGATGGATACCGTGCGCCCGTCAACATAGATCCGCGTTCTCCATGATCCGGATGGAAGCTGCTCTATTTTGGGCAGCTTTATTTCCGGCTCCTTTTTCTTTTTTGGCATAAGGAATCCCCCTTTACACACGGTTAGTAAAAAATGGCAGACCGCCGAAACGGTCTGCTATTGTCTTTATCACACAAAGTCAATTTTAAGCCGTTTCCCCATACCGGCGGCAATACGTGCCAGTGTTTCCACTGTGGGGCTGCTGGCGCCGCTTTCAATTCGGCTGATATTGGATTGCCGGATTCCCGTTTTTTCAGCGAGCTGCTTTTGGGTCATGTGGCTTTCGGTTCTGGCCGCGATCACGGCACGAATGGCTTCATATTCCGGTTGAAGCGCTTCATACTCTTCTGCAAATTCAGGGTCTTTCATTTGCTCATTTAAATATCTCTCAAAGTCGTCCATTGCAATGGCTCCTTTCATAGTCTGCCTTGTACTTCCTTGCAAGGTCAAGTTCCGACTTCGGGGTACGCATTGTTTTCTTCACAAAACCATTTGTCAGGACAATTTTATTATTCACTACGAAGAAATAAAATATCCTGGTTATGTCGCTTGCGAATTTGATTCTAAGCTCAAACAGGCCGTCACCCAAAGCTTTTGAATGCGGTTCCCTTAGAGTGTTACCATACTCTTTCAAAATGGAAATGCTGTGCAAGGCTTTCGCCCTCATTTTCTTATCCAAGCTTCCCATAAATATTTCCACCGGCTTTTCACCGTTCGGGAGCTGGTAAAAGTCTATATCAAACACGTGAACACCCTCTGTCTATCTACAGTATATTCCTTATTTGATATCATGTCAACTGCTTTTGGAAAAATATTTCCGATAACCGTAAAAATTTTTCCTTACCTCTGAATCCACCCAATTTCGGGGTGCATGATATCGAAGATCAACCAGCCTACAAGGAATATCACCAGAACTGCGACAGAAATTCCCAAAACCAGAATGACGCGCCTGTTCTGGCGATTGAGCGCGTTATAGTGCGCTTGCAGCTGCATAATGTGGCGGCGGTATTCCTCCTGCCGACGGACAATCTCAGCAGAGAGATATTCTGTGTATTGCTCGTTCGAGCACCCGCTGGGCGGCAGTTGTTCCGGCTCTGTCGGGACGTACTGCACAGCTGCGGCTATAGATTGCAGCATGGTAATGGTCGGCTCTGTTTTTCCCTTGAAAATGCGCATGATGGTTGTCTGGGAAATGCCGCAAGCCTCGGCAACAGTCTGATAGGAAATCCCACGTGCTTCTCTTTGCCGATTCAGTTCCTTCATGATTTCTTCGACCTTAATTGCAGCAACATCCATAAATTCTATACCTCTTTTTTGTATATGGTGCATGATGCGTCAAATTTGAAGCACGATACGTCAAATTTGGTGTACATACGTCAAAATTTACTGTTTACACCATGGTCAGCGGTATGCTATGGTGGCCTTGCAACCGGCAAGGGACACACGGCAATACCGGCGGCAAGCCCCACCGCCTTGTGGCACGGGTGGCGGGGCGATTCAGCAAAAGACGCCCCCTGTCGAAACAGAGGGCGTGAAAATCAATCGAGCTTTATTTTGATTATGCTGCTCGCGCTCTACGAGCAAATCATTGCCGGTTCATTCCACGCCCTATTATAAAATGAGGATTCCTAGAATGTCAATGTTTTCTTTACATTCGGATGATGATATGCCCAGCCATTTTATTTATGGAAGCTTTGTAATAAACAGTTTGTTGCAATCATTGTCAAATCGATTTGTTCGTTCTCCTGATACAGCGTCGTGGAAGACCCGGTTTGCGATGATATCGGCAGCGCGGACAAGGCGGACACTCGCAGAATTACAGAACTTTAATTCGACCCTATGGAGGCATGGAAAAAGTGGCGGAAAGAAAGTAGTGAAATTACGCGAATACATTCCACGCTTGAACTCCTCTTCAAGAGATTCCCGCAATTCGTATAGTCCATTTGTGGAGGTCGTGTGTTCATCTGCATAGAAATACATGTTTTCAACTTCATCCGGGACAATTACAGAACGGCGGATTAGCTCTTCCAACAGCTTCTTTACACCAATTTTAAAAACATAATCCAGATATCGCTGTTTTGATTTTTTATCTGCCATAATGCAATCAAGGACTTTTGCTTGCTCAACAATTACGCCGAATTTGTAGTAACTGTTAAGAGAACGAAATAGTTTTCGCTTCTCACTCGCACTGATTATCGCGGCTTTTAGTTCTACATCCTGCTTGTATTTCCCAGAATCGCGCAAAGCCTTTTCGGCTGCGCTGTATTTTCTGGCAGCAACATCGCGTTCGTCCTTCGACAGAAATACCAGCCCGCCGAACACGAATACGTCATTATGTGCTTTATCCAAAACGCCGGATTCGTCCGAGTATACAAAAATGTTCAAAATTCGACACCCCGTACAAAAAAAGCCGCCCGAAGGCGGCTCCCCGTGGCCGACGACATTACATGTCGCTTAAACGCTAATTCGGTTACACGGGTATACAGTGCATTTCTGCCTGCGCTTACAGTATACCTTCTAACCTCCATTTTGTCAATGGATTTAGAAAATTTTTTCCGCAAAACTCATTTTAGTCCGGTTTATTGGACAGAACATGGTGTATTATATGACTTGTAAGCAAACAAATGTTTATAAATACATAATGGAGGGACAAAACATGCAAGCGAAAGAAGAAATTAAGAAGCCTATCGAAGATATGACAGAGCAGGAATTAGACAGGGAGATCAGGGAACGCGCCCGGCTGCTGACAGACGAAGAAAAGGTAAAGCTTGTGTGCCTCCTTCTCGAACTGGCAGCATCCGAATGAGCGTGCGACCGTTCCACTGCAACCGTTCAATGGTTATCTTCCCTCTGTAAGCCCTCTCAGCTGGGCAAGAATGAACCGTTTGTGTTCTTCGGATAAACCCTTGACCAGCGTCATGATTTGGCTATCTAATTCTGACAGCTCATCGTAAACGATGGGCTGTTCTTTTTCGTCGCGCTCTCTACGAACATCGTATCCCATAAGCCACGTTTCGCTGACATTCAGAGCCAATCCAAGGATGGTTAACTTTTCCTGCCTCGGCTCAACCTTTCCGCTTACGTACTGGCTGAGATCGTTTTTAGCCAACTTAACGCCGTATTTCTCGCAAAAAGGCTTTGCAGCTTCAAGAATATCGACTTGCCGAAGCGACCTTTCATTCATAATCTGCTTTAATCTCTCACTTGTGCTACTACTTTTCATTTGTTACACCTCCGGTAACTGAATAATAGCACATATTGAACTAAAGTTCAAGAGCCAAATAAAAATAATTCAAAATTTTTGAACAAAGTAGTTGACAAATGGGAAATGATGGTGTATACTTAAGCCAGTTCAATAGAATTGAACCGAAAGCGAGGTGAGAATATGCCGTACAATTATTCCAAACTGCTCGGACGCATTGTTGAAAAGGTTGGAACACAGAGCAGGTTTGCCGAAAGAATGGAAATGTCCGAACGCACCATTTCCTTAAAGCTTAATGGAAAGGTTGGCTGGAAGCAGACCGAGATAGCAAAAGCCTGCAACGTTCTCGATATTCGGGACGTTGAGATTCCCAATTATTTTTTTGCTCTATAAGTTCAAAAAAATTGAACAGCAGGCCGCACAAACAAGCCTAACAAACCAGATAACGGGAGGAAACACCACCATGACTACCACCACTAAAATCGCCATTGATAACAAAATCACCGCCCTTGGCC
>CAVJJQ010000156.1:0-5167 GCA_963649755.1 bacterium
TCTCAGTCACCTTCGGTGACAGCTATAGCCCTCTCAGTCACCTTCGGTGACAGCTCTCCCAGAGGGAGAGCCAAGGGGAGAGCCAAGAGGCTGCACCTAATACTTGCCTCTCCCTTTGGGAGAGGTGGTTAAGCGAAGCGAGGACGGAGAGGGCGCGCTCGGAGCGAGCGATCCGCAAGCGAAATTCTTTTTTTCGGAGAATGATATGAAAAAGAAAATGATAAGATCTATAAGTGTTATGACTGTTGCCGGTTTGCTACTTGCCGGCTGCGGCGGAGCAGCTTCGGTAACGGAAAGTACTGTTTCCGAAAGCGTAAGCGAGAGTACGACTTCGGAAAATACTGCTGATTCAGAAAACGGAGAAGTTACGGTAAGTGTTAATTACAATTCCGATATAACGGTTTCCGAGTCCGATAACAACAAGGTATTCTATGAAATCTTTGTGGGTTCTTTTTCCGATTCCGACGGGGACGGAACAGGTGATTTACAGGGTATCATCAACAGAATGGATTACCTTAATGACGGCGATGACTCATCGGGTCAAAGCTTAGGAATCGAGGGAATCTGGCTTTCGCCGATTTTTTCTTCTTCGAGCTATCACAAATATGATGTAAATGATTACTATACGATTGATGAAGACTTCGGCGATATGGACGATTTAAAGGAACTTGTTTCGCTTGCCCATGAAAGAGGCGTCGAGGTCATTCTCGACATGGTCATCAATCATACGGGTTCGGGTAATGAAAAGTTTACCGAGTTTACGGAAGCTCACAGAAACGGCGACACTTCTTCACCCATGTATGATTACTACAGCTGGTCGGATACCGCAAAAAGCGGATATTCAAAGATTTCAGGCACGGAGCAGTATTACGAATGCAACTTTTCGACTTCAATGCCCGAATTAAACTATGACAATGAAACGGTCTATGAAGACATGCTTGAGGTGATGCGTTATTACCTTGAGGATATAGGCGTGGACGGTTTCAGATTTGATGCAGCAAAGTACATTTACTACAGTGAGGTGGACAGAAACGTCGAATTCTGGTCAAAGCTTATGGATGATTTGAAGGCTATTAAGCCCGATATTTATACGGTGGCTGAAGTTTGGGATTCGGACAGCGTCACCAATGAATACGAGAAAGCATTAAACTGCTTTGACTTCACCATGTCGCAGGTAAGCGGGCGAATCGCTACGGCAGCAAAGAAGGGCGATGTCAATGCCTATTCGAAATATGTGGAGAGCTATATTGATACAGTTAAGGGCATAAACGAGAATGCCATGATCATCCCGTTTATCGCGAATCACGATATGGACAGGGCGGCAGGCTATATGATGCAGCTCGGAGGTTACGCAAAGGTTGCGGCTAATCTTTATATACTTGGTCCCGGTTCGCCTTTCATATACTACGGTGAAGAGGTCGGCATGAAGGGCTCGAGAGGCTCGGCAAATACGGACGCAAACAGGCGTCTTGCAATGACATGGGGAGACGGAGACACCGTAAGCGACCCGGAGGGAGCGGATTACGAGGCAGAGTATCGCACAAACGATCCCGTATCGGAACAGCTTTCAAATGAAAACAGCTTACTTAACTACTACAAGAAGCTTATCATGATCAGAAAGGCAAACCCCGAAATCGCATCCGGCGAGTACGAGGCACTTTCTTTTTCCGATACAAAGGTAGGAGGCTTTATATCCACGCTTGAGGGCTCAAGTGTGATGGTCATTCACAATACGACTACGAAGGAACAGACGGTTGACTTGTCGTCAGTTACGGATTTAAGCTTTACGAACGTAATCGAGGCTGTCGGCTACTATGACGGCACGTACGAAAACAAGGGCGAGATTAGCGGAACGATGCTTACAATCTCACCGCAGACATCGGTGGTAATAAGGTAAGTTTAGGGAAGATGGCTAAGGCCATCTTCCTCTTTTAATTGTTGTGTGCTATTCTAAGAGGCATGAAAAACAACACCAAGGATGCAAAATCATGAAAGAAAAAGAATCCGAAAAAATGAGCCTCTATATGCGCACGCTTAAGGCTGTGCATGGGGCTTTTGCAAATCCCAAAGCGGTAAGCCCGGAAGAGCTTGCAAAGCAGCGTGCGGAGATGGAAATATTCTCACGCCTGATTACACCGACTATAGGAGTCAATGTTAAATCCTTCAAGGTAGGGGAGATCCCGTGCGAGGAAATCAGCCCTGACTTTTCGTATAATGAAGACAGGATTATCCTATACTGCCATGGCGGAGGCTATACCTGCGGCGGGCTTAATTATGCAAGGATACTTGCTTCCAAATTAAGCCTTCATACGGGACTGAAGGTTTTTTCTTTTGAATACGGACTCGCTCCGGAACATAAATACCCGCAGGCAATAGATGAGGCGGTATCGGTTTACGATTATTTGTTAAATAAAGGATACGGTGCAAAGAATATAGTCATAGCCGGGGATTCCGCAGGCGGAAACCTTACGCTTGAAATCTGCATTCGCCTCATTGAGCAGGAAAGATTCCTGCCGAAGGCTCTTGTACTTTTCAGTCCCTGGACCGATATGAGAGCGGTAAACCCTTCTTACGAGACACTTAAGGACAAGGATCCCTTACTTACGAGGGAATATGTTGAATCTGTAAGAAGCGCTTACACAAACGAGGGCGATGATTTCGAAGATCCTCATTTAAGTCCCCTTCTTTATGACTTTAAAAATATGCCGCCTGTGCTCATTCAGGTTGGAAGCAACGAGATACTCAGGGATGATTCGGAAAAACTTGCAAAGAAGCTTACAAAGAGCGGTTCATTTGCACGTCTTCAGATTATCCAAGGCGGTTGGCACGTATTTCAGCAGATGCCGATTGTGAAGGCAAACAAAGCCTTAAAAGATGTTGATAAATTTTTGAAAGAAATATAGGAACGAAAAATTGAGTAACGAATGGTATAAAGTAGACAACGTAGCCAAAGTTTTTTTGGCAAATCACAGTGCAAGAAACCCGCAAACTCTGAGGGTGAGCTGCACACTTAAAGAGGACGTCGACCCGGAAGCTTTGCAGGAGGCTTTGGATACTTCGATAGAGCTTTTCCCGGAGCTTGCGGTTCGAATCAGAAGAGGTTTCTTTTGGAATTATATCGAAAGAACGGATGTCAGGGCAATCGTCGAAAAAGAGTCGGGAAGCCCCTGCCCCATACTTTACGGAGCGGGCTATGACGGTTTTCTTCACTTCAAAGTCACCTACTACGGAAAAAGAATAAATGTGGATATATTTCATGCACTCGCGGACGGAACGGGAGCGCTTGCCTTTTTAAAGATTCTCGTACTGAATTATTTAAAAATAAAGCACCCGGACACTCTTCAAAACGTGTCGCTTGCGTCGGATTCTTCGGAAACCGAGAGAACGCAGAACAGCTTTGAACATTTCTACGACAATTCAAACGGAGCAATTCCCAAACAGATCTTAAATAAAAAGAAAAATGCTTATCGTATCCAGAGCAGGCTTCTTCCCTACAATCAGTTAAGGTTTATCGAACTTCACATGGAAGGCAAGGAAATTGTTGCGAAAGCAAAGGAAATGCATGTTTCGGTTACGAGTTACCTGGGTGCCCTTTTGATGTTTTCGATAAGGGAAGGCATGCCTTTTATGATGAAGCACAAGCCCATAAATATTTCGATGCCCGTAAATCTTCGTAATTTTTACCCTTCGCAGACCACGAGAAATTTCTTTAACAATGTAGACGTTTCTCATGCCTTTGACGGAAGCGAAACGATTGAATCTTTGGCTGCGGAATTTGACAGGAAACTTAAGGAATCGCTTAACCCCGAAAGCATTACCGCTCAGATGAACCGTTACCAGAGCATGGAAAGACTTTTCTTTACGAGGATGGTGCCTTTGTTCATAAAGCAGCCCATCGTTAAATTCTTTGCAAAGCATGAAAAGAAGACCGTCAGCTGTGTTCTTTCTAATCTCGGAGTGATTAAACTGCCGCCTGAGATGGCAGAGTATATCAGTGAGATTTCGGATTTCTGCTCTACAGATGGTTTCTTTGTCACCGTTACGAGCTTTAAAAGCGACATGGTACTCGGCATCAGCACGGCAAATGCAGAGACGGGAACAGTCAGACGCCTTATAAAGCACTTAAATGAGACGGGAGTCAATATTAAAGCATACGTTTCGGAGGTGGTTGAATAATGCGTAAATGTCCTGTTTGTAAGATAGAGATTGACGGAACGCGGAGTAAATGCCCCATTTGCCAGAATGCTCTCTCGGGTACGCCTTCGGATTATAATTGGCCCGTCGACGAGGATTTGAAAAAGTACAGTATCTGCTTTAAAATCCAGCTTTTTGTGGTATTGACCGTTATAGTCGTAGCTCTTGCCCTTGATTTCTTACTTGATATAAGGTTTAAGGAATACCACTACAGCCTCATGATACTGATGTGGGGAGTAGTGTCCGAACTCCTGATTACGGGATTTATCAGAAAGAAAGTGTTCCCGGCAAAGATTTTGACCATAAGCGCGGTCTTTGTGTCGGTGCTTCTGTGCATCACGGCTAAGTACTTTGATTTTTACGATTTCTTTACCCCGACCTTTTACATTGCGGTACCCGCGCTGATAGGCGGAACGATTATCGCAAATTTTGTTTTTACTTTCATTGACAAGTCCGGAAATTCGCTCGTATACTTTCTTTCTACGGCGGTAATCGGAATAATCCCGTATATCGCCATTTACTTCGGAAAGAAAAGTTTTCTTCTTCCGTGGGCAGTTGTACTGATCGTTTCGATAGTGGCCTTTCTGGGGATTGTTATTTTCAAAGGCCGCGAGGTCAAGACGGAAATACAAAAGCGATTCAATTTTTAAATAATGCTGGATTGTATTGACACATTATGCTATAATTTGCTGATGATTGTGGCTTGAGAGCCATTAAGGAGGATATTTTAAATGAGTTGTACAGTAGAAAAGTTAGAAGGCAGCATGGCGAAGCTTACTATCGAAGTTGATGCTTCGGAATTAGATAAAGCAATTAATCAGGCTTACAATAAGCAGAAGAACAGCATCCAGTTGCCCGGTTTCCGTAAGGGAAAGACTCCCAAGGCAATGATTGAAAAGATGTACGGCAAGAGCGTATTTTACGAAGAGGCCGCAAACATCCTCATTCCCGATGCATATGCCAAGGCTTATGA
>CAVJJQ010000157.1:0-5157 GCA_963649755.1 bacterium
CTTATGAAATTGTCAATGCTATAGGAGGAAAGTACTTTCGAATCCAAGAAATAGGTGCAAATGGGTTTAGACGGTATGTAGATATTAACTTAAAGGAACCTCAAATTTCCGGCGAATTTCAAGGAGCAGCAAGAAAAGCAGAAAGAAACAGACTTACTCATTTTAGGATGTCTTATAGAAAGGGGACGGTTTAATTATGGGAGAAAATAACATTGTACCGGGACAGGTCGAATTTTTGGATTTAGAGCATCAATATCTAATACTTGTTCCCAAAGATGAAAGTGGTCTTAATTTATTATATGATGGAATTATCTATACAGATGAAGGAGAGATATGTGATGAATTTCATAGTATGAAATTTGATGAAAAACAATTTTTGTTGATGGAAAAATATCTGTTCAATTTTATCTGTTTAGAATGTGACGTAATTATCACAATGTATGAAGAAGAATGGGTTGATGGTGACAAATTAAAAACCATTCAGAAGTTAACCGAGTATTCGCTTAATACAAGCGATAATGAGGAATTTATTGAGCTGGCAAATAAATTTCTAAATTTAGTGAAATTAGCAATAGAACTGAAAACAAGTCTGGTATTTTATTTTTAAAATGAAAGAGAATATTTTTTATCAAGATTTCCTTTTTGAAGATTTGCCAGTAGACGAAAAGGACGATCCGGCTGTAACGGTAGCTTATACAGACGAATTTCAGGAAACAGAATGTCAAATATCATTTGACAGGTTATTAAGAATGGATAAACAACAAGATTGGGAAAGATTATGTTGTGAGATTGCAGATAAGACCGTGAAAATAATTGATGACGTACAGTTAGAAAATAAGGAGCTGGAACAATATAAAGAATTTTATTTGGCATCATATTTTTATATTATTAGTAAACGCTGCTCCTCATGCGTGGTTGCAATCAATCCGAGCATTAAATAAAAGTCCCGATTACGCGCCACAGCAAGAGTAAAAAGAAAAGAAATACAACGTTTGAAACGGTAAAGATAAGGAAATATTTTCTTTTTCCGTCGGATGCTTCGCGGGCAATCTGGCGGTAGGAAATTAAACTTGCCATGGATGCGATAAGAGTTCCGAGGCCGCCCAAATTGGTGCCGATAATCAGAAGGTTAGTCTTATCGGTGAAGCCTGAAAGCAGAAGAGCTGCCGGGACGTTACTCGTAACCTGGGAGGCAAGGACGGCCGTCAGGACTTCGTGGCCGTCAAGAATTTGTTTGAGCCAGGCGGAAAATTCGGGAAGCCGCCCCAAATTGCCTATGAAAATGAAAAATGCTACGAAGGTAAGTAGCAGCGAATAGTCAACCGCCTTTAAGGACCGTCTGTCAAATAAAATGGTAGCTGCCAATACAATGGCAAATGCGTAAGCATACGGAAGTATACGAACAACGGACAATAAACAAATTACAAACAGCGTAATATCCATTATGACGATTTTCCGGTCTATGTGTGTTGACCCGGAGTCGGGGATAGAGGTAATTTGTTCATTGTCTTTCTTTTTACATAGGAAGAAGATCCATATTAAAAGAAGGACAAGGGATGCCAGGGAATACGGAAGCATCAGATAAAGAAAATCGCTGATTGGCATCTGGCTTTTACTGTAGAGGTAAAGGTTTTGCGGGTTTCCAATGGGGGTAAGCATACTTCCCAAGTTTGCTGCAATTGTCTGCATGCAAACAATCGGAAGGAGATAAGCGTTTTTTATCCTGTCGCCGAGATTGTTAAGAACTATAAAGGTGAAGGGCACAAAGGTTATCAGGGCAACGTCGTTTGTGATAAACATGCTTAAAAAGAAACATATTCCGACCAATACGCAGGTAAGCTCAAGCATATTGTGTGTTCTTTTTAACAGTTTCCTGCAGATTACATCAAATATTCCTTGTTTGTGTAACCCCGCCATGACGGACATCAGCGAAAAAAGAATTGCCAAAGTTCTGAAATCAATGTAGTTCACATATTCTTTGTCAGGATGTACAATCAATGAGGAAATGACTGCGAGAAGCGCAGCGATAGAAAGAACGGTTTCTTTTTTGATGAATTGCTTTATTTGATTAATCATTTTAAAATACCTTTGTTTTATTCATACTTATAGTAGTACTAAATCCGAAAAATAAAAAGGAGAATATCATGCTGAAAGATTTACTTGGAAAATATTATTTCGATCAGAATTATAACTGTGCCGAGACGATTATCAGGGCCGGAAACGAATATTACAATCTGGGTCTTCACGACAGGGACATGATAATGGTGGCTGCATACGGAGCGGGAATTCAGAGCGGAAATACCTGCGGAGCCATACTTGCGGGAGCAAGCATTCTATCCATGAAGTACGTGGAGGCGAAAGCGCACGAGTCAAAGGACATCCGTCCGGTTGTTATGAAGCTTATGAGAAGGTTTAATTTAAAATATTCTTCGACCTTATGCAAGGACATAAAGCCGCAGTCCTTCAAGCCCGAATACAGATGTCAGAAGACCATCGAGACGGCATGCGATATTCTTGAGGAAGTTATTAAGGAATACGAGGAGGAAAAAGAAAATGGAAATTAGACGTGCGAAGGAAAAGGACATTCCGAGACTTACAGTGCTCTTGGAGGAAGTGCTTAACATTCATGCGGGCATCAGACCTGATATCTTCATCCCGAATACCACGAAGTATACGAATGAAGAGCTTAAAGAAATGGTAAAGGATGATATGAACCCCATCTATGTGGCGGTAGACGAAGAAGATTCCTGCGTGGGCTATGCTTTTTGCAGGTTAAAGGAGCAGCCTTTTTCCAACAACATGATTCCGTTTACGTCGCTATTCATAGATGATTTGTGCGTTGATGAAAGTACAAGGGGCAAGCATGTCGGAGAGAGTTTATTTAATCATGTGAAGGCGGAGGCCAAGCGTTTGGGCTGTTACGAGGTAACTTTAAACGTTTGGACAGGCAATACTTCGGCAGAAAAGTTCTATGAAAAGATGGGTCTTAAGACCAAAGAAAGACAGATGGAGTACATCTTATAAATGTTTAGATTCGGTACATTAATTAACAGCGTAGGTATAGTGGCGGGAGGCATCGTCGGCCTTTTTGCCGGCAGGTTTTTTAAAACAGAGCAGCAGGAGTCACTTAATAAGGCTTGCGGGGTCAGCGTTCTTTTTATAGCAATCGCAGGAGCGATGGAAGGAATGCTCACGGTTGAAGGAACAACCTTAACGAGCGGCAAGTCAATGCTGGTTGCGCTGTGCCTCGCCCTCGGAACCATTATCGGAGAGCTTTTGGGTATCGAGGGATGGTTTGAAAGATTCGGCGAGTGGCTTAAAAAGAAAACCGGCAGCGGCGGAGACAACAAATTCGTAAATGCCTTTGTGACCGCATCGCTTACCGTTTCAATCGGAGCGATGGCAATAGTCGGGGCAATACAGGACGGTATACTTGCAGATCCGTCGACACTTGTATTGAAAACGGTTTTGGATACCGTCATTATTGCGGTTATGGCATCTTCAATGGGAAAGGGAGCGATTTTCTCGGCAATTCCCGTTTTTGTGTTTGAAGGAGCCGTAACGATACTTGCAAAACTTGTCTCACCGATTATGACGGACACGGCGCTTGCGTATCTTTCGCTTATCGGGTCGATACTTATATTCTGTATAGGTATAAACCTTGTATGGGGAAAGAAACTGAATGTGGCAAACATGCTTCCTGCCGTGATATTGGCGGTAGCAGCCGCATATCTACCCCGGAGCTTTTAAGGGGGCATGACATATGCTTACAATTTTAAAGAAGTTATTTATTAAAGAAGATATGACGGAAACCGCAAAGCGCACACTTACCGGAGTGCTCTGCGGTTTTCTTGGAATTGGGTTAAACATTTTTCTTTTTATAGGAAAGCTGACAGCGGGGATTGTGTCCGGATCGGTGTCAATTACCGCCGACGCCTTCAACAACCTTTCCGATGCAGGTTCTTCCATCGTAACAATCTTCGGATTCAGATTGTCGCAGGCAAAGCCGGACCCCGAGCATCCGTACGGGCACGGGCGGATGGAATATATTTCGGGCCTGGTCATAGCGGCAATTATTATTGTAATGTCCTTTGAACTGTTCAAGGAATCCGTGAAGAAGATCATCAATCCGGAGGCGACGGAGCTTTCGGCAATAGTGGTGATGATACTGATTGCTTCAATTTTGGTTAAGTGCTACATGTCATTTTACAACCGGCAGACTGCAAAAAGAATAAATTCCGCCGCACTTGAAGCAACGGCAAAGGACTCATTAAGTGACTGCATTGCAACAGCGGTTGTGCTGCTTACAAGCATTCTCGGATATTTCACAAATCTTCACCTTGACGGGTGGTGCGGTGTGATAGTATCACTTTTCATTTTCTATTCGGGCTTTTCCGCAGCGAGGGATTCGGTAAGCCCATTACTTGGAAACCCTCCGAGTCAGGGGCTTGTTGACGAAATAGAAGAGACTGCTCTTAATTTCAGTAAAGATATTGTCGGCGTTCACGATTTGATGGTTCATGACTACGGCCCCGGCAGAAAGATCATTTCCCTGCACGTCGAAGTTCCGGTGGACGGAAATATCCTGAGCCTCCACGATATAATAGACAATCTTGAAAAAAAGCTTGCAAGAGATTTAAACTGCGTAGCTACGATACACATGGATCCGGTCGATACGAAAGACCCAAAAGTAGCCATGCTTAAAGAAAAGGTTTCAAACCTTGTAAAAGAAGTTTATAAGGACATTACCATTCATGATTTCAGAGTGGTTTTCGGTGAAACGCATACCAATCTGATTTTCGACATGGAAGTTCCGTTCTCATGCTCCCTTGATGACGGAGAGGTCAAGAAAGTAACTAGAAAGCTCATTAAGGAACGGCTCGGCGCACAGTACTACGCCGTAATTGTCGTGGACAGGGACAATTTCGTGCATGCATGCGGGTTGAAGTAAAACACGAAAAGAAAAGTTACAGATTTGTAGCCGGAAGAATTTCGCTAATGTACGCTCTCACATCGGAATAGATTTCATCGAAAGAGGGTTTATTTAATAATTTTGCGGCAGTAACCGAGAATTACTGCCGCAAAATTTTTTTACTATATAGAAAATTGCTCCGCGTGGGAGAGCCAAGTCCCTCTCAGTCACCTACGGTGACAGCT
>CAVJJQ010000158.1:0-5121 GCA_963649755.1 bacterium
CGACGCACTCAGCAGTCTGCATTGCAAAAAGTCCCTAAAATCGGCCCCGAACATGGTCAAACCCGCATAAGCACTGGGTTGTACAGGGCCGTAATTTTTCTCAAAAATGCTAAATTTAAAATGCAACGAAAATTTTAATCCGATTACGGGGTCGGACGACCCTCAAACCCGCATAAATACTGGATTTTCCGCACCCGGAATAAATTTGTCAAAAATTTGAAAAAATCAATAACAGGATACGCAAGAAGTTGCACCTGTACTTATGCGTACTCTTACGTACCGACTGCTTACAGCATCCGGGAAAGGGCGTGCCCTAGGACCCCGGTTTTAAAAAACAAATCGGAATTTGCGCAGAAAAAAAGTGACGTCATTTTGACGTCACTTTAAAATTTTGTTGACGTCATTTTGACGTCAAGTGAGGCTTCTGCTTAGTTGACATATACCATTAATCCGGCCTTTTGACCTTGGTATCAGATATTCTATTTCAAAAAGTCAATCATTTTCCGAAAATCTTCCTTAGCTTCCTTGAAAAACGGTGCCATCACGTAACAATGGACCATGCCTTTTCTCGCTGACATAGTATAGGGCACATTGGATCGTTTGCACGCTTCTTCAAAATATGGCGCAGCCGCATACAGAACCTCATCTGTACTGTAAAAGAAATGGATATCGTGCACACCACTGTAATCCCCTAAAGAGCCGGAAAGCATGTATAATGAAATTTGTGGTCCTTTGGGATAAAGAAGCCTCTTTTTCATTTATTTTATTTACTTTTTTAACGAACTCTTCCTGCGGCAAGGCAAACATTTTCTTAAGCCCCGTCAACTTAAATCCATGATATAGTATTTTAGCCATTAAGCTCATGATTTTGTCTTCACCATACTTTCTCAATCCAATCAACACATTCCTGTCCCATAATAACTCGCTCCCTGGCACATTCTTCCGGATATTGCCGTTCTGATTTGATAAACCATTTAATCGCCTTTCCACAGTTTTCCAACATCATATGGCTCATGTGCTTAAAACATATATGTTTATGAGGATAGATAAATTCGTGGCTGTTCAGACGTTCTTCCAGCTTTTCACAGCTTTCCTTAGAGGGCCATATCGTATCAACTTCCGTTGAAAACATCAGAATAGGGGCTTTGATCTTCTCAATCGGAATAATCGAAGCCGAATTGATTTTTTTACCGGTGTTAATCGACAGAATGTTATATTCCTTGTTTTTCATCATTTCTTTCATCACCGGCAATTTTCTCGTTTTGTAAGGTGTATAAGGAATTTCCTCTCCTTTGTATGACCAGCAGCTTGTTCCGGAAGGGTTGGTTCCATTCATACCTTCACTATAGAACCAGGATGGAATTTTCAGAATAAGGCAGCTTAGCTCCTGAAATGCGATTGCTGCCGCAGCTGCATATTCTGCTCCTTTTGAGCATCCTTCAATTCCAATTTTTTCATATCCTAAACCAGCTAGCCAATCTATGGCCGCCTTGATATTTTCAAGCTCTATTTTATTCAGGTTTTTTACAGAATGTTTTGTTTTAAAATAGCCCAGAGCCAGAGCAGGAATCCCGTTATCCTGCAAATATTTTGCCAGCTTTCCAGAATGCTCCAGACCGCCTTCGCTGCCGGATAATACGATCATAACTTTATCTTTCCTTCCGGCGACAGGATATAACACACCATCTGCTTTATGCAGGATTACTTTTATCGTCTCAGAATCTGCCATTTTAAGTCCTCGCTTTCCTGTTCTTGCTGCTTTTTTGGATCTTTTCCTCATCCCAATATCATGGCCATCACTCCTGCGATCAGGCAGCAAGGCAGTCCGATCAGCATTCCCATAATGGATCCTTTGATGTGAAACATATAATCATGGTAAGCATCCACCAGGTCCTCTGTTCCCGGAATAACACATCTCTTGGAATGGCAAAACCAGACACAGTCCAGAATAAAAGCGTCATACCAGTCCACTATTGTCCAGATCAGATAGGAAACTCCAAAGCCGGAAATAAAAGTAATGCAGCCGTTTACATATCGCACGATCAGACCAATGATAATGCCAAAAACTATCATGATGGGCCATTTCTTCTTGACTCTCTGTACAAGGGTAAGGGGCCTGTCACCGGAAACTCTTCCCTGATCAATGAGCCTTTGAATGATCGGCTCCGGGTAGTTTAATTTTGTTCGTTCCAAGTCATTCATTACTCTATCGACCTGACTCATACAACTTATGGTAAACGAAATACATAGAATAGTTACTTCAATGATAAAAGCCAGCATTTCATCATCCTTCTTTCATTGCTTTTTGTGGTTAGCAACAGCTAACACCTATATCATACCATATTCTGACATGTTGTAGCCTATCGACTTATGAGAACTTTTGTAAGCGTATCTACACTGACGCTTACATGATAGATGCTTTGAAATAATCCAGAATCAGGAAATACAGCTTAGATCCATCTACAACATTTAATTGTTCCGGGTTATTAATGTGCAGGATTGCATTTCCTGTTGAATGAAAAGTAGCAATTGGACAATCTATATCAAGATCTTTGTTTATTCTTTCTCGCAGCTCTCCAACTGCCTTATTAGTGAATGAAATAACAAGAATATCTCTCGGGTTTATGTTTTTCTTTTCTACTAAATATTTTACCTTAGCTGCAACAGTAGTTGTCTTCCCTGCACCCGCTCCTGCTATTACAAGGCAATAGTCCTCATCAGTCAGTATTACTCGACGCTGATCCTCATCAAGAGAAATCACAGGATCTACATCTTTTAAAATATTATCCAGGTACTCCTTTTCTTTAAGCATTTCGGTATGTATGTAGCTTTCATTGGCATCATCGACGCACTGCATCAAATTTGAGTATTGATATATAATCTGCTGAACCTTTGTCTCTTTCAGATTGTTTTGAGCGCAAAATGTCTGAAGCATTCCACTTT
Source organism: bacterium (assembly GCA_963649755.1). Lineage (GTDB taxonomy): Bacteria > Bacillota > Clostridia > Lachnospirales > Lachnospiraceae > UBA1258. The sequence goes on from CAVJJQ010000158.1 coordinate 2,944, forward strand.
TAGATAATACGTTGAAATACTCTACAGTCTCTTTATAATCCGAAAGTAAGGGTATATATTCACTTCTTGCAACATAATGATCTGCCGTAAGAAGGTTAGATATCTTTTCTTCCAGTTCTTCTATTTTTTCGCACTCTGGACTAAGTGCAACGTTAGTTGACTTTCTGTTTCGTCCAAATACTTTCGAAATAAAACTCATGGTATTATCGAAACAATTTTTGTTTCTTCCCCCCTATTTCTTTGAGTCTTTTCTACGTACATCTGATGGTTTTTTTGAATCTTCCGGAATAAGCCAGGTTTTCCCTTTTTAACGGCACCATTTATGTGGCCATCCAAAAAACTCCCAACAATCTACATCAATCCCATTCTATTGGCTTGTGTTTTGGCTTAATTGGCTTATTGAATTAAATCTTAAAAACATGTTTTGATAGCTCCTGCAACTTTAGCAAGAGTATCTTCCCAATCCAGATCTTCCACATAATAATTTTTTTCTTTGTAGCGAATCCACATATCCGCTAATCCCTCATCCTTTTGAATGGCTGTCAGAATCTCTTCTGCCTCTGACTGTTCAAATCCAGTCTCACGCTTCCTACAAGTAGCTTCAAAAGCCTGATGCATGGTAAATGAATTAATATCCTCTTCGTATTTGCTCATGAGTTCATATACATCATAGAAATCTCGAAGTCTGGTATTAGCAAGGCCTCTGGCTAAGATTGTCTGAAGTTTTTCTGCAAGAAGAGTCTCCAGATTGTAGGTAAGCAACGAAATCGTTCTTTCTTCAAACATCAGTTTATATTCATATCCCACGGCGGAAGGTGTAATCACATCAGCCGTGGAAACGTCAATCTTAATGCTTTGCCTCATGTGTTCCAGCTTTGCCTCCAACATCATGCGGATTCCGGGATAATCAAAATCCTCCATAATGTGCTTTACTGAAGTAATTTCAAAGGTTACTCCATCTTCAACCGTAATTTCGCAGATTTCTCTAATGATTCTCTCTGCATCCTGTTCATTTAATGGTAATGCCTTCACTGTTGTATCAATATCCATGGTGGCACGCATATTAACACCTACCATAGAAGCTACTAACATGCCGCCTTTCAGGATAAAATTATTCCGATACTTTGATAACGTTACCCTTTCAAGGAAACGCTCCATCATAAAGTTCCGGATCAGCATCTTTGCTTTATCATTATCTCCCAAGGAAAGAGTCCTAACCTTGTCCTTAAGTTGTTTTGATGTATGAATCATACCAGCACCTCCACATATTTCATAACTTCATCACGTACTCCAAGAACCTGTGCGTACTGAATCAATCTGGATAGCTTTTTATCTTTATCAGATATATATTCCTTAATTGCTGTCTGGAAATTCTGAACATCCGTATTTGATCGTTCCTTGATCAGGTCGCAAATGCAACGTTCCTTATCATAAACACGCACCATATTTCCGCTGCTGGAAGGCAGCTTACACACGCCAAGGGAATGAATCTCTTTAGGCGGATATTTTACCTGTAAGTTATCACATTTAATATGAGATACATTAAATCCACTGGGAACAGAAATACAGATCTTAGAATATTCCCTGTCAATCAATCCATGAAGATAGAGTGCCGTTTCACCACAAAAAATAATCTTTTCACTTTTAGCCTGTAAAATAAAAAGTTCATCCGGCCATACATCATCTGACATATAGATGCCTCTTGCAACTCTTTCAAGTCCTTCGTTCTTCACATATTGGGAAAGAGCCGTTCTGGATATACCTTTTCCCGTAGCCTGCGAGGTCATCAGATAACCATGATTTTCTTCCAACAATTGATCCATGATCATATGCTTACTCATTTTTCACCGCCTTTACATTCGTTCTTAAAATGTACCATTCTTAAGAGCAAATGTAAACTTATTCCATCATATTATCTCTTAACTACCGGAAATTTTACCACTCAAAATGAAACCAGCCGGAGTTTGCATTGCTCCTATGAATCTCCGCTGATATTTATTTTACGCCTGTGTTAATAATGATACCTTACCATAAGTCAGCTGTATCTTTTGTATTTTTCTGCTTCTTTCCGCGAAAAAATCGATTTAAATACAAACCCCGCCCGGAAGCATCAAAGAACAGGAAAATTTATCCCGGTCTTGACCCTTCCGCGCGGGGTTTGTGCGTTATTATCAAGCT
>CAVJJQ010000159.1:0-5012 GCA_963649755.1 bacterium
TCCCTTTGGGAGAGGTGGCCGAGCGAAGCGAGGACGGAGAGGGCGAGGACGGCGCAAGCGTATCTTCCTTAAAGATTAAAATGCTTCTTCAGATAGTCCGCAACGGTCCCCGCCGCCTCTGCGTGGTTTGCATACCCCGGGTGCATGTGGGCACCGTAGGTCTCTTCTCTGACTTCGGGTAACTTAAGCATTGCCACGTTTGTATCGTTAAAGTCCTTACTGTATCTGTCCATTGCCCCGGATATCACCGGGTCCATCTTGCATCCGAGCATGCCGTAGGCCCAGACTATATGCGAAGTGGGGTTTAATTCCCTTAACTCCTTTAAAAAGTCATATACCGCCTTTTCAACCTTTGCGATGTCCTCGGGAAGGTAGTCGCCGTCTTTTGTAAGGCGCATCTTTGAAGGTCCTATGCCCGGTACGTCAAAAGCCGGCTGGCTGAAGGAAGAATTGTCGTTTGTGCCGAGGTTGACAATTATTGCATCGGGCTTCCAGGCTTCAAAATCATTTGGCTGAAAGGCTCCGAGTTCCTCATTTCTGCCGCCTTTGCAAAGTCCGCAGACAGGCTTGTAAACCGAAGGAATGTTGTGAAGAAGGTTATTGTCCCAGCCTACGTAAACGCCCCAGCCGCCTTGCGAAAAGATACGCACGTCCGCATCAAGCGCCTTACCCGTCAGTACCGCATAATCCCTGCTGGCGCTCATATACATGGCAAGCCAGTCGGTGTCCGATACAGCTCCGTAGGTACCCTCGCCGGAAGTAATGCTGTCTCCGATAAATTCAAGCTTAAGCTTACGCTCCTTGACCGGGTAAAGCTCACCGTCAGTCCGAAGGCTCTTTACTGCGAGGAACACGTCCGTATCCTCTTCCATTGCCTGAAGCTCTCTGTAAAATCTTACGTTCTTTATGACGCCCTTTGTCATGCTTCTGAAAAGACAAACCGCAGTATCGCCCTGCATGAGACGTCTTCTTTCCATGAGCTCGCCGTTTATCTCGACCGCAATCCAGGGTTCGTGAAAGCCGTTACCCACCTCAATGTCGATCCAGGCTTCAGAACCGTCGCAGTTGATCTCGACTCCCGAATAGTTAAAGAAAAGCGGAACCGGGTAGATGCCCTTCGGCATACGGCCGTGAAGCTTGATGTTTTCATTACTGTCTATTCGAATTTCTTTAAGCATATAAAACCTCCGATTTCAAATCGTTTTTTTGAAGTGCAAAATTCCCGGTATGGACTCTTTGAATAACTCAACCGATTTCCGTCTGCCGCATCTGAAAAAATACAACTAATCCTTTACGACACTCACTTCGCCCGTAAATAAAGCTTCCTTTGTGCCGTCCTCGTATTCGACTAATAGCCTGCACTCATCATCGATTCCGAGGACCTTTGCCTTGCCTTTTTCGACGATTTTGTTGGCCTGCATGACTCTGACATTCTCACCGATTAAGAAAGATTTCTTCCTGTATTCATCGAGGAAATTCTCTTTACCGCCGGTTTTGTAAAGTCTCAGGAAATTATCTATAAGCGCGGCGCAGAGTTTGTTTCGCGTATCTTTATAATGTTTTTCTTTATCCAAGAGTGTACCCGCAATGTCTTTAATCTCTTCCGGGAAGCCCTCTTCCGGCTCGTAAACGTTTATTCCGATTCCGACTATGATGTAGGCAAACTTTCCCTCTTCAAGGGAGGTAAGCCCCTCCGTCAGAATCCCCGAAATCTTCTTTCCGTTTACAAAGACGTCATTTACCCACTTGATGGAAGGGTGACTGTCCGTGACCTCTTCTATTGCCCTGCAAAGAGCAACCGCGGCCATGCAGGTAATCAGTGTCGCCTCATGTATGTCGTCCGACGGGTGCAAGAGGAAACTCATGTAAATTCCGGTTCCTGTCGGCGAGTAGAAACTTCTTCCGCGCCTGCCGCGGCCCTTGGTCTGGTAATCCGCGATTATGCAAAGATCCGAAGCCCCTTCACTCGCATACTCCCTGCAAACATCGTTCGTCGATGTAAGCGAATCGTACACATAGGTATCTATATGGCAATTTCTCTCATAAAGAAAACTGTCTATTCGCCCCTTTGAAAGCACGTCGCCCTCCGTAAGAAGCCTGTAACCCTTATTGGTAACGGCCTCGATGGCATAGCCCTTTTCTTTAAGCGCCTTGATGGCCTTCCATACGCCGCCCCTCGTAAGCGACAGTTCCTTCGCAATCTCCTCGCCCGATATGAACTTGTCCGTGCTTCCCTCCAAAAGGTCCAGCACTCTGTCCTTTGTGGTTTCTTTTTCCATAGTTCTGATTTTAATAGGAATGAATTAAAAAGTAAACGCAAAGTTAATGCTTTTTAGTAGCCTGAACAAAGCAAATTTCCACCTTGCAAATCTTTGATTTTTCAGTACAATGGTAAAGGTTGACATAAACATGCATATATTAAAGAAAGGTTTTTTATGATAGCAGCAAACAATGTGACCTTCAGAGTCGGCAAGAAAGCCCTCTTTGAGGATGTTAATATCAAATTTACGGAAGGAAACTGTTACGGACTCATCGGTGCAAACGGCGCCGGGAAGTCAACGTTTCTGAAAATTTTGTCGGGCGAGCTTGACACCACAAACGGTGACATTACCATTACTCCCGGACAGAGGCTTTCGGTTCTTGAACAGGACCACTTCAAATACGATGCGTACTCCGTAATGGATACGGTCATCATGGGCAACCTCCGCCTTTACGAAATCATGAAGGAAAAGGACGCCATCTACGCCAAGGAAGACTTCACCGACGAAGACGGAAACCGCGCAGCAGAGCTCGAAGCCGAGTTTGCGGAACTTGACGGCTGGGAAGCAGAGTCAAATGCCGCTACGCTTCTTAACGGCCTCGGCATTGACACCGACCTTCACTATTCGTTTCTTTCGGAGCTTGACGGTAACCAAAAGGTCAAGGTGCTCCTTGCAAAGGCTCTTTTCGGAAACCCGGATATCTTACTGCTTGACGAGCCTACCAACCACTTAGACCTCGATGCGATTGCCTGGCTTGAGGAATTTTTGATTAACTTTGACAATACCGTAATCGTGGTCAGCCACGACCGTTACTTTTTGAATAAGGTCTGCACCCATACCGCAGACATCGACTACGGCAAGATTACCCTCTATGCCGGCAACTACGACTTCTGGTATGAGTCTTCACAGCTTCTCATCAAGCAGGCCAAAGAAGCAAACAAGAAAAAGGAAGAACAGATCAAGGAATTACAGGAATTCATTTCCCGTTTCTCGGCTAACGCTTCAAAGTCCAAGCAGGCTACTTCCCGTAAGAGAGCCCTTGAAAAGATTCAGCTTGACGACATCAAGCCTTCAAGCCGTAAATATCCCTACATCGACTTCAGACCCGACCGTGAAATCGGAAACGAGGTGTTGTTTGTCGAAGGACTCACCAAATCAATTAACGGCGTGAAAATTTTGGACAATGTCACCTTCACCATGGGACACGACGACAAGATTGCCTTCGTAGGCTCAAACGAACTTGCAAAAACAACACTTTTCAGAATCCTCGCAGGCGAACTCGAGCCCGATTCCGGCAGCTACAAGTGGGGTGTTACCACTTCACGTGCATACTTCCCCAAGGACCCCGGCAATGAGTTCAACAACGACTATTCGATAGTAGACTGGCTCACCGGCTACTCTCCCATCAAGGACGTTACCTACGTCCGCGGTTTCCTCGGCCGTATGCTTTTTGCGGGCGAGGACGGTGTCAAGAAGGTCAAGGTTCTTTCCGGCGGTGAAAAAGTAAGATGCCTTCTTTCAAAGATGATGATTTCGGGAGCAAACTGCTTAATCTTTGACGAGCCCACGAACCACCTTGACACCGAGTCAATCACCGCTCTCAATAACGGTATGATTAAATTCCCCGGCGTAATGCTCTTCTCCTGCCACGACCATCAGGTAGTTCAGACGACCGCAAACAGGATCATCGAGTTCTTACCCGACGGCACCATCATCGACAAGGTTACCACCTACGACGAATACCTTGAGAACGACGAAATGGCTCGTAAGAGAACCGTATTTATTGCAAACCGCGAAGATGACGAGGAATAATTTTGGATAAAAAAATTCTTTTTACCGATATGGACGGAACGCTCCTCAATAAAGATGCCGAGATCAGTCCCCGAATGCACGAAGCGCTTGAAAGGCTTACCGCAAACGGGCACCTCCTGGTACTTGCTACCGGCAGACCCTTTCCGAGCGTCAAAGAGCGAATTGCCAATTTGGGATTAAAAGATATCTGTGACTACGTGATTACCAATAACGGATGTCTCATTTACGATATGAAGGCAAACAAGCCCCTGTATCAGAAAAAGCTGTCTAAAGAAATCATCAAAAAAGCCGTAGACATTGCCCTCTCCTTTGACCTTCATGTGCACAGCTATTCGGAAACGGAAATTGTGGGTTTATCCGAGGATAAAGAACTTGCCTTTTACAGAAGGCGCATATTTATGCCCTTTGTAAAGACCGACGACATTTCGGAAACCTTAAATAACGGAGCCTTCAAGGTTCAGATAATAAGTCTGTCGGATAAAGAAAGACTTGAAAAGGCTCAGGCTGTTTTAAATAAAGAGCTTTCCGGTGAGGCCGAGGCTTTCTTTTCTAACGATTACTATCTTGAAGTCCTTCCCTACAATGTCACCAAGGGAAGCGCACTTAAATACCTTGCGGATTACCTTAATGTACCCATCGAAAACACTTTTGCCGCAGGCGATGAAGGAAACGATATTCCCATGATAGTTGCCGCCGGCACGGGTGTTGCCATGAAGAATGCAAAAGACGAAGTAAAATCCGCCGCAGACATTGTTACGAAAGATACCAATGCCGATGACGGACTGATTGAAATTATTGAAAAGTGCTTTAATTAAAGAGTTTCGCTTGCGGGACGCTCGACGTCTGGCGCGCCCTCTCCGTCCTCGCTTCGCTCGGACACCTCTCCCAAAGGGAGAGGCAAGCCCTCTCCGACCTCGCTGCGCTCGGCCACCTCTCCCA
>CAVJJQ010000160.1:0-4930 GCA_963649755.1 bacterium
CACCTACGGTGACAGCTCTCCCAGAGGGAGAGCCAAGAGGCTGCACCGTTCATTTTTATTTAATATTAGTTTATTTTTTAAATATTTTATGCCTGTTTCAACTTTGCTATAATCAGTAAAGTTAATTAAGGAACGGAGCGTTATTTATGAGAAAATGGTTTGACAATCTATCAAGAAAATTAAGCAATTGGATGATAGGAAGATACGGAACCGATGAACTTTCAAGATGTCTTATTTGGACCGGCATCGTATTCTTGGTGCTTTCCATGTTCATAAGGGTTCAGGCAGTCGCAAGCATCTTTAATTTGTTTGCATGGATTCTGGTAATATATGCGTATTTCAGAGTGTTTTCCAGAAATATCGTAAAAAGAAGCAAGGAAAGAGATAAATTTTTAAGACTTACAAGCGGGATCAGGTCATGGTTTTCCGTCTTAAAAAAGAGATGGCGTGACAGAAAGACTCACAATTATTACAGATGCCCTAAGTGCAAGACTTACATAAGGGTGCCCAAGGGACGCGGTAAGATAGCAATCACCTGCCCAAAATGCAGGGAAGAATTTATAAAGACTACCTAACGGAGAAGGTCTAATGGTTAACGACCCATATAAGGTCCTGGGTGTCAGCGAAACGGCGACTCAGGACGAAATTAAAAGTGCATATAGGAAGCTTGCCAAGAAGTATCATCCGGATTTACATCCCGATGATCCGAAGGCTTCGGAAAAGATGAATGAAATCAACGAAGCCTATGACTTACTCAGCCACCCTGAAAAGTACGCAAAGAGGAAGGCTGAGGACGCAAGACGACAGTCCTATCAGAATTATAACGGAAGTTACGGCTATAACAGTCAAAGCCGCTCACAGTCATCAAATTCAAGCTCAGGCTATACGGGCGGATACAACGGTGCCGGAGGTTGGTACAGCGATTTCGGTGGATTTGATTTTGATGATTTCTTTAATTTCGGAGCTTACTCTTCATCGAATAACAATATCAATCCGACAGCGGAGAGTACGGATTCACAGCAGATCAGAAATGCAATTTCCTACATAAATTCGGGACATTACAGTGAAGCCGCAAGGATTTTGCAAAATATAGAGCACAATTACAGAAATGCAAGATGGTATTACCTCTACGCACTGTGCTGCTATGGCTCCAATGATGTGTCCGGTGCGGCGGATTATATGGCAAGAGCCGTCAGAATGGACCCAAACAACAATCTGTATCATTCAATTCTGAATAAGTTCAGAAGTGAAGGACAGACCTATTACAGGACCTCTTATTCAGGCACGTCGGGTTTTCATTTATTTAAGGGCGTTATCAGGATTATGCTTATTTTCTTCTTGATACGTATTCTTTTTTCACTTTTGTTCGGAGGCTTCGGGCGAAGCTATTACTATTATGATTACAACACTCCGTATGGCGGATACAACTATCAGATGCCGGATACGGGTACCGGTTCGGATTCCGGGACTTAACTGATTTGAGGAGATTACAATGGGAAAGACAATCGGAATAGACTTGGGAACAACAAACAGCTGCGTTGCAGTGGTTGAAGGCGGAAAGACGGTCATTATACCCAATGAAAAAGGCGGTCGTACAACACCGAGTGTTGTGGCATTTACTCCTTCGGGTGAAAGGCTTGTGGGTGAGAGCGCAATCAGGCAGGCCGCAGTAAACAGTAAACGCACCATTTCAAGCATCAAGAGGGAAATGGGTACGGATTGGACTGTTAATATTGACAATCAGCGCTTCACGCCGCAGGAAATAAGCGCAATGATATTAAGAAAGCTTCGTGAGAGCGCGGAGGTTTATTTGGGCGAGCCTGTTACCGATGCCGTAATAACAGTTCCCGCTTATTTTAACGATATTCAGCGTCAGGCGACAAAAGATGCGGGAAGAATAGCAGGCTTAAATGTAAAGCGAATTATCAACGAGCCTACAAGCGCGGCTTTGGCATACGGACTTAACAATCAGGCACCGCAAAAGATAATGGTTTACGATCTCGGCGGAGGAACCTTTGATGTCTCAATCATCGAAATAGGTGAAGGCGTTATCGAAGTCCTTGCTACGAACGGCGACAATCACTTGGGTGGTGATGATTTCGACGAAAGAATAGTAAATCACCTTCTTTCCGTACTGAAGAAAGAAAAGAAAGCAGACATAAAGAAAGATCTTGCTGCCCTTCAGCGTGTAAGGGATGCAGCCGAGCAGGCCAAAAAGGAGCTTTCTTCGGCAGGTTCCACGACCATCAATCTTCCTTACCTCACACAGTCGGGCGGGGAAATGATACATTTCGAATATACACTTACCCGCGCAAAGTTTGAGGAACTTGTATCCGATTTGATAGATAAAACGGCGGGCCCGGTGATTAATGCGTTAAATGACGCCGGAATTGCAGCCTCGGAACTCGGAATGGTTCTTTTGGTAGGAGGCTCAACAAGAATTCCCGCAGTACAGGAAAAGGTTTACAAACTTACGGGCATTCAGCCTTCAAAGAGCATCAATCCTGACGAATGCGTGGCTCAGGGAGCAGCCATTCAGGGTGATATCCTGTCAGGCGGTGAAATAGTTGCCTTTAACGGAGGACAGGGCGGAATATTGTTGCTTGATGTAACACCTATGTCTTTGTCAATAGAAACCGTGGGCGGCGTTGCAACCAGACTTGTAGAAAGAAACTCAACTTTGCCCGTTCATTATTCACAGGTATTTTCAACGGCGGCGCCTTTCCAAAGAGATGTTGAAATCCACGTCTTACAGGGAGAACGTCCGATGGCGCGTGATAACAAGACCATAGGTAAGTTTAGGCTTACCGGTATTAAGCGTGCTCCTGCGGGGGTTCCTCAGATTGAGGTTACCTTTGATCTTGATACAAACGGTATTCTTAAGGTTTCGGCAAAGGACCTTGATACGGGAAGAGAACAGTCTATTGTAATTACCGCAAATGAAAAGATGAGCGATGAAGAAATCAATCAGGCAATCAGGGATGCGGAAATGTATGCGGCTCAGGATAAAATTCGTCGTGATGCGATAGATGTAATCAATCAGGCATCAAAAACCCTGGCAAGGGCCGAACAGGCACTCTCATCTGCCGGTAAGGATATTGATAAAGAAGAAAAGAAGACCATAAAAGAAGATTGCAAATCACTTCAAAAGGAAATGTCAAAGGCAAAGCCCGAAAATATGACCGAGTCGCAGATTAAGGATGTAAAGAACGCCATTGCAAGGCTTGAGGCATCTTCCGCAAATATCTGCTGGAAAGCCGAAAATCCCACTCAGTAAGCTTGAAAGGGAGATTGTGCTGGGGTATAATCAGATGTTGTTTTTACATTTAATAATTAGTCTGGAGAAATGAAATGAAGTATGATGTTGTAATAATCGGCGCAGGCCCCGGAGGAATTTTCGGAGCATATGAGCTTATGAAAAAAGCTCCGAATTTAAAGGTAGGGGTTTTTGAAGCCGGAAACACTCTTGATAAAAGACATTGTCCGATAGACGGTAAAAAGATCAAGACCTGTATTAACTGCAAGACCTGTTCCATCATGAATGGGTTCGGAGGAGCAGGTGCTTTTTCCGACGGCAAATACAATATTACAAATGATTTCGGCGGTACGCTTTATGAGTACATAGGCAAAGAAAAAGCCTTGGAACTTATGAAGTATGTTGATTCCATCAATATGTCCCACGGCGGAGAGGGTACGAAAATGTTCTCAACCTCCGGCTCCGAATTTAAGAAGCTGTGCATGCAGAATAAGCTTACCCTTCTTGATGCAAGCGTACGTCACTTGGGAACCGATATCAACTATATAGTTCTTGAAAATCTTTACAACGAGATGAAAGATAAAATTGACTTTCATTTCAATACTCCCGTAGCAAAGATTGAGAGTCTGGAACCGGGCTTTAGGATTTACACAAAGGACGATGAATGCGTTGAAGCCGACAAATGTATCGTTTCCGTCGGAAGAAGCGGTTCTAAGTGGATGGAGACTGTCTGCAAGGATTTAAATATCGATACTCTTTCAAACCGCGTGGATATAGGCGTCAGAGTTGAACTCCCCGCAGCTATTTTCTCTCATTTAACGGATGCACTTTATGAAAGTAAGATAGTATATCGTACCGAGAAATTTGAGGATTCCGTCAGAACCTTCTGCATGAATCCCAACGGTATTGTGGTAAATGAAAATACTAACGGCATAGTAACCGTTAACGGGCACAGCTTTGAGGATCCTAACAAGAAGACCGAGAATACAAACTTCGCTCTTTTGGTTTCAAAGCATTTTTCGGAGCCCTTCAAGGAATCAAATGCTTACGGCGAATCAATCGCAAGGCTTTCGAATATGCTCGGAGGCGGCGTAATAGTTCAGAGATTCGGCGATCTTGAAAGAGGAAGACGTTCAAACAAGAAGCGTATAGAAGAGGGCACGGTAAGGCCTACACTTGATGCAACCCCCGGCGATTTGAGTCTGGTGCTTCCGAAGAGAATTTTGGACGGCATTATCGAAATGATATATGCGCTTGACAAGATTGCTCCCGGAACGGCAAACGACGATACGCTTTTATACGGCGTTGAAGTTAAGTTCTACAATATGGAGGTTAAGCTTGATGAAAATCTTGAAACCATCCATAAGGGCTTATATATAATCGGTGACGGAAGCGGAGTCACACACTCGCTTTCACATGCCTCGGCCAGCGGAGTATTTGTTGCAAATAAAATAATCGAAGGATAAAAAACAGGGAAGTTCAAACAATTGAACTTCCTTTTATTTGCGCACTCGCGCGTGAGAGTTCCGCAAGCGAAACTTTTTTTACTATATAGGAAATTGCTCCGCGTGGGAGAGCCAAGTCCCTCTCAGTCACCTTCGGTGACAGCTTTAGCCCTCTCAGTCACCTACGGTGACAGCTTTAGCCCTCTCAGTCACCTTCGGTGACAGCTCT
>CAVJJQ010000161.1:0-4884 GCA_963649755.1 bacterium
TCTCAGTCACCTTCGGTGACAGCTATAGCCCTCTCAGTCACCTTCGGTGACAGCTCTCCCAGAGGGAGAGCCAAGGGGAGAGCCAAGAGGCTGCACCTAATACTTGCCTCTCCCTTTGGGAGAGGTGGTTAAGCGAAGCGAGGACGGAGAGGGCGCGCCAGACGCTGGAGTTTCGCAAGCGAAACTCTATTTGCTAAAAAACTCCTTGACTTCTTAATACCGCTGTGTTAGTATCTCTTTTGTGCTAAAAACACAGATGTGCGTGTAGCTCAGCTGGATAGAGCGACTGGCTACGGACCAGTAGGTCGAGGGTTCGAATCCTTTCACGCACGTAATTAAAACTCCAAGCCTTGAAGGTTTGGAGTTTTTTATTGCCTTCTTTATCTTTACTTATATTGAAAATTTCAGTATATTTATTTATGAGAGTGTCGGGGATAAAGAAAAATTTCTTTATCAACGGATAGATTTTTCGGAGGGATTATGGTCTGGAATATTGAATTTCAATGCGCGGGTCTGATTATGGCACTTGTCGTTGCGGCAATGTGCTTGAGACAGAAGAGACTGCGCTTTTCGGCAGAGAGAGCTTATACCAGACTCTTGTCCTTGGTCATATTGAGTATCATTTCGGATATTGTTTCAATTTTCGCAATCAATTATATAGAGGTAATCGGGCAAACGGCAACAATGATTATATGCAAATTTTATTTGCTGACCATTGTAATGGTTGCCTGCCAGGCGGCGTTTTTTGCCGCTGCGGAGGTCAGATATTCCTTTAATACCTATCTGGTATATGCGACTTATATTCCGGCTATTCTTGAAGTAATTGTTCTATGTATTTTTCCTATTTATCTGCATAATGCGGACGGCGAGATATATTCTTACGGCGTGCCGGTTATTGTTACCTATGTATTTTGCGCCCTGTATATCGCCGCTTCAACCACGATGGTTGTGAGACTTCGAAAGAAGATTACGGATAAAAGACGATCCGCGATTTATTTCTGGATGGCTTCGTGGGTAATCGTTGCCACGATACAGTTTATAAACAACAGTTTATTACTTGTAAGCTTTATTATGGCGCTTGCCGTACTTTATATGTATTGTAAGCTTGAAAATCCCGAGTATCATCTTGATTACGCAACCGGCGTCTTTAACAAAAAGGGTTTCAAGCTGATAATGCACGAGAATATCAGACGTCACAAGAAATGTGCGATTGTCACGATAGGCATTACGGATACCAAGGTCATAAATGAGGTATTCGGAAATCAGACGGTCGAAAAGATTATTTTGCATATTTCGGAGTTCGCAGACGGAATACCGAATTCCACGCTTTTCAGGATTGAAGAGACACTTTTCTGCATGCTTTTTGAGGATAAAGAAGAGGCTGAAAAGGCCATTGATTTGCTGCAGAGAAGGTTTTCGGAGCCGTGGGTGGCAGATGATATTTCATGTGATGTGAATGCTACTTTTTCCTATATAGAGGATATTTCATCGTTTAATGATGAGGAAACTCTTGAAGAGATTATTTACTACTTCGCCGAAGAGAGTAAGAAGATTACCACAGGTGAAGTGCTCGTTGTTGACAATGATGAATTAATGAGACGTACCAAAAACATCGAAATGCAGTATAAGCTTGACTGGGCACTTAAGAACGACAGTCTGCTTGTTTATTACCAGCCCATATATGATATCAAGGCGGGAAAGTTTTCGTCACTTGAGGCTTTGGTAAGGCTTAAAGATCAAGACGGAACGATAATCGGACCGGATGAATTCATAGAGTATTCCGAGAAGAACGGACTGATATTAAGACTCGGAGAAACGGTATTCAGGAAGGTATGCCTGTTTGTTCAAAGGTCGCATATTGAAAAATACGGGATTGAATTTATCGAAGTCAATCTTTCGACTGTTCAGTGCATGCAGGTGGAACTTTCACGTATGTTGAAGAACATTATGGGAGAGTATCAGGTTCCGCCGTACCGCATCAATTTCGAAATTACGGAATCGGCGGCCATGACATCGAAGCGTGCTCTTGATTTGAATATGAAGAAACTGATGGAATACGGTTCTTCTTTTTCGCTTGATGATTACGGTTCAGGATATTCAAACCTTTCGTATGTGGTATCGCTCCCACTTAAGATTTTGAAAATCGACAGACTCTTGACAAGCGGGTACTTTGAAAATGAAAAAGTACGCATAGCGACCGTGGCCGCAATCGAGATGGCGCACAAGCTCGACATGAAGGTTGTCGTGGAAGGCGTTGAAACGGAAGAACAGTTCCTTGAATTTAAAAAACTTGATGTCGAATATATTCAGGGATTTTATTTTTCAAGACCGTTGCCTCAGGATGAGGTAATAGAATTTATACAGAGGTGGTTGTAGTAATGAATTTTCAATGCAAAAACTGCGGTGGCAACATGGTGTACAGCCCCGAGAAGAAAAATCTTTACTGCCCTTTCTGCGAAGGTGTGGATACAGGGGAAGTAAAAGGCGACAGGTCGCTGACGGTTTGCCCGTCCTGCGGCGGTGAGCTTACCGTAGGTCAGTTTACGAGCTCGAGCAGATGCCCGTATTGTAATAATTATCTTGTTTTCGATGAAAGAGTCGAGGGCGAATACAAGCCCGATATGATCATTCCTTTTTCGTTATCGAAAGATCAGGCTATCAAAAACATCGACAATACATTCAAGAAACGAACCTTTACTCCTTCCACTTTCTTAAGCGAAAAATCGCTTAAGGGCATGGACGGATATTACGTTCCTTTCTTTCTCTACAATTACGATGCAGAGGGAAATTACAGAGGAATGGGCACGAAGGTTCGTTCCTGGAGATCGGGCAATTACAATTATACGGAAACATCCTTCTTTGATGTAGAAAGAAAGATGCTTGTTTCATATGAAAATGTTCCGGCCGACGCATCGGAAGGAATGAACGACGAAATTATGGACCTGATGGAGCCATACAATTATAAGCTTCTTACGGACTTTGATCCCAGGTTCATGTCGGGCTTCTTTGGCGAGGTTTACAATGACGGCAAGGAAAAGTACGAGGACAGAGCCAAGAAAAAGGTTGTATCGTCGGCTTCGGCACTTTTACACAATTCGCTTAACGGCTACGCAACTTTGATGCCGAGTCTGGATATGACTACGCTTTCCGGAAAAGATACGTATTTTGCACTTTTCCCGGTATGGAAGTATGACTTTACATGGGCAGGCAAAGATTATCCCATTTATGTGAACGGACAGTCCGGCAAGGTAGTCGGAAAGACTCCCGTTTCAAAGCTGAAGGTTCTTTTTTACAGCCTTACGGCAGGCGGACTTACCCTGGCAATAGCAAGCCTTTTATTAAGTATTGCGGAGGTGTTTGGCTAAATGGATATCAATCGTAAAGCAGATATTAAACAATATTTTCGCAATTTCATGGTTCCGCTTATTATAACCGGTGTACTTCTCGTGGTTTGGCTGATAGGAACCATTGCATTTCCGCATGAGGGGGCTGTTACCTATGTAAGCGGCAACACCGAGAGAGTATACGGTTCGCAAAGAGTTTTTGACTACGGAGACCAGCTCACGGATGAAGAGGAAAGCAAACTTGAAGCCAAGATAAGTGAGGCCGAGAGTTTAACGGCCTTAGATATTGTCATAGTTACTTTAAACGAGTCCTTAGAGAATTACGAGCTTGAGTACAGGTCGAAATATACAATGGAAATTACTCCGGATAAATACGTAATGGTTTATGCGGATAAGTTCTGGGAGGACGGTAAATTCGGTTTTGATAAGCCTCAGGTACTAAAAGGGCAGACTGATTCGGGTGACGGTGTAATCCTTGTAGACAATGTTTACAGGGAAGCGGACGGCAGTATTTACACCTGGATGGGGACAACCGGTAAAGCGCAGGAGAGATATTCGTCTTATGATATAAACCATTGCCTGGATGTCTTTTATGAAGAGGTTGAATACGACTACTATCAGGCATGCGCAGACTTTGTAGAACAGATAGTCAAGGACAATACAACTTCACACAATGAATTCAAAGGTTTGCTCGAAGAATTTTTCGGGATTGCGGTTATAATTGCTCTTGTTGTTACACTGGTATATTTCCTGATGCATAAGAGCAGCAAGGCTGCTGTAAATACCGTTAAGAATGAAACTTATCTTGAAGGAATGCCGGAATTCCCTATAAGGGAAGACCGTTTCATAAGGAAAAGTGTTACCAAAACGCGCATTGAGACATCAAGCGGCGGCCCCGGAGGCGGGGGCGGCGGTGGCAGCCACATATCGGGCGGCGGAGGTTCCCATGGCGGTGGCGGACATTCGAGGTAATTTTGTGCTTGACAGTTATAAAAACGTGGTTTAGTATATTTGAGTGTGCGTACATTAAATCGTCCGTGTCCGGATTAAGGTGCGCCGGCTTGTAACAATTGATTTTTAAAAACGGAGGTGTATAGTCTTGGCTAACATCAAATCTGCAAAGAAGCGTATCTTAGTAAACCAGACAAAGGCTGAAAGAAACAAAGCCATCAAGTCAGGTGTTAAGACAGCGATCAAGAAGGTTTATGCTGCTATCGACGCTAATGATCAGGCTTTAGCTAAGGAAGCTTTAGTAAATGCTTCTTCACTCATGGATAAGGCTTGCTCTAAGGGTGTTTATCATAAGAACACCGTTTCGAGAAAGATTTCTCGTATGAGCGTTGCTGTAAACAAAATGGCATAAAATTCGCTGACATATATTGAATTTAAAGATCCCTCGATTCGTACCGTCATTCGAATCAAGGGATTTTTTACTATATAGGAAATTGCTCCGCGTGGGAGAGCCAAGTCCCTCTCAGTCACCTTCGGTGACAGCTCTCCCAGAGGGAGAGCCAAGGGGAGAGCCAAGGGGAGAGCCAAG
>CAVJJQ010000162.1:0-4853 GCA_963649755.1 bacterium
AAAAGGTGTCAGGCACTTTTACAAAAACTTTACATAACTTTACAATTACCGGCGCCTGATAACCTCAAGAGAAGTCAGATAAAAGTTGATGAGCATTCGAAAATAAGTTCGAATGATGTACTGCAAATGAGATGGTAATTTGATATTGTAAAGGAGTCTCACAAGAGACGAGGTGCTACCATAACGGTAGGCGGCTGGCCCTTCTTTAAGGAGGGATGTTAAAGCCCTCCGACCGGCGCAAGCCGGTGACGAAAGGAGGGTGAGCAAATATGATGGATTACATATCACTGGCAGGATTTATCCTTGCAGTATTTGTTTTCGGAGTTGCAGTTGGAAAGCTTGTAGAGAAAATTGAAAAATTGTCTCGCAAGAAGGAAAATGAGGACAGCATAAATGCAAACAAAAACGACCGCCGTTAGTTTTCCCAGGACTGAGGTGGTCGTTTTTTTGATCATTTTATTATAGGGTCTGGCCGTCTATCGGTAGCACCTTTTTACATTCAAATAATAACACGGTAAGTACTTGATTTCAAGGCAGAATATCGGTAAATTAGGGCTGTTTCAAAGTAAAAGGTGTCAGGCACTTTTACACAATAGCCTGCCTTGCATTAGAGACGGCCTGCTTTGATACAGTCGGAAAGTTCAAAGAACCCAGTTCTTCACGAATGAAGGCCGGATTTTGAGACATTGAAGCCTTCGAAGAATACAGAAGATAGACGATCACTTGAAAAAGAGACAACTTGCGTTTACGCACAAATTGCTTTTTAAATTCATGCTTAGTAAAATGTATTGGTGAGGAAATATAAGTGGCTGTTGTTTCAAACGATATAAAAACAAAAAATTTCAAAAGAGTCTACCTCCTATATGGTGAGCAGGATTATCTGAGGCTTCATTACAAGAATGCGCTTAAGAATGCCATTGTAAGAGAAGGGGATACCTTTAACTATTCATACTTTGAGGGAAAGGGTATCGACGCGGATACGGTGTTTGATACGGTTTTGACGGTGCCTTTCTTGGCGGAAAAACGTCTTGTTATCGTTGAAAACAGCGGATGGTTCGGGGTGAAACGTTCAAAATCGGATAAGGACGAAGAAACCGCTGACGCTGAAAATGCCGAAAGCGATTCAAAGGATAACGGTGACATTGTACTAAAAATCATCAATTCCGTTCCCGAGGAAACGGTCCTTGTATTTGTCGAAACGGCGGTAGACAAGCGAAAGAAAAGCTTTCAGGCTGTCACAAAGGTCGGAGTTTCGGAAGAATATTCCCATAGGACCGACGAACAGCTGATGAGCTGGCTTGCCGGAATGGCAAAAGCATGCGGAAAGAACATAACGGCCTCCACGGCAAATTACATCTTAGATGAGTGCGGCCGTGATATGCTTACGTTAAAGAATGAGATGGACAAGCTCACGGCCTACACCTACGATCGGGATGTGATTACCGCAAAAGATGTTGACGCCGTATGCGCAAGGGAAGTAAACGAGAAGATCTTTGATATGATAGACGCGATGGCTTCAAACAATCAAAGAGCGGCTTTGAAGGTTTACTTTGATTTGCTGATTTTAAGGGAATCTCCTTTCTTTATCCTGAGTCTGCTTTCAAAGCAGTTCAGACAGATGCTTGCGATAAAGGACGGGCTTGACAGAAACGAATCCTTAAATGACATTAAATACAGGCTTTCTTTGAAAGATTACCCCGCCAACAAGATGGCAGGTCAGGTGCGCAGGATGACGTATTCCGGCATCAAGGCAAACGTGGAAGCCTGCGCAAAAACCGAGACGGATATTAAATCCGGTAATATAATAGACAGGATAGGCGTAGAGCTTTTGATTATAGAATGTTCCAAAAGAACAGCGTGAAAATTGCTTGTTCGAACATTTGTCTGAAAACTCCATAAAAATTCAGACATCGTTTCTCTATGCAAGTCCGCTTTAACGGACAGCATATCGACTACTATAAGTATAAAGAAAAGCTTAGGAGGCAGTCGATATGAAGATTACGGAAAGAAATTTACTCGGTATTGTTGTTTTGGCACTCGGAATTTTGTGCATTACCTTTTTGATGCTGCACATAAAGGTTTCCGCAAGAGAATCGGTTTTCAGTAAAAGGACCAATCCTGCGGAGATTGAATATCGAAACGAAATCAGGCAGGTCTTAAAGGAACACGGGATAAAGAACGCCGGAGTGACGATGACGAAGATTACGGAAGACGGTGTGAGTATCGATTACAATATTTCCATCAACCTTCCGTCATATAAAAAATTAACAACGGAGGAACAAAAAGAGCTTGAGGAAACTCTTTTGGGCATTAAGCTTAACGGAGGCGAAACTTCCTCAATCAGCTTTTCTTTTTCGTGAAATGAGAGAAGATCCTAAAACAAATGAGATTTACAAGCACTTTAAAGGCGGCTTGTACCAGATTATTACGATTGCGGAGGATTCCGAGACGGGAGAGAGGCTTGTCGTATACAGAGCACTCTACGGCGAGGGCAAGGATTACGCGCGTCCGCTTGAAATGTTTATGAGCAGGGTGGACAGGGATAAGTATCCTGATGCAACCGCAGAGTACCGCTTTGAAAAGCAGGAGACTGTGGTTGATCCGGGACTTATGGAATTCTTAGATGCCGAATCGTACAAAGAAAGAATAGAGATTTTGGCGCACCTTCGTCCGCGTATCAATGATTTCATGATTAATACTATGGCGGCATCATTGGATCTGGACATAAAGGACGGCAAAATCGAGGACAGATGTGACGAACTTCTTTATTGTCTTGAAACTCATGCAAAGTATGAGTGTGAGAGACTCAGATAATATCGGAGGTATTTATGGCATACGATCTTGAACACAGACTCGTAATCGGTGTTTCGTCGAGAGCGTTGTTTGACTTATCTTTTGAAAACAGTATATTCGAGGAAAAGGGTTTAAAGGAATATTCGGAATATCAGAGGGCCCATGAGACGGAGCCCTTAAAGCCCGGGCCCGGATTTAAGCTTATAAAGGCGCTGCTCGGACTCAACGAGCTTAACGGTAAAAAGGACCGTGTTCAGGTCATTATAATGTCCCGTAACAGTGCAGATACTTCATTAAGAGTATTTAACTCGATAGAGCATTACGGACTGAACATTTCTCGCGCGGTTCTTTCAAGCGGAGGAAGTCTGGCTCCTTACCTTAATGCTTTTCATACCGATCTTTTTCTTTCTGCATACGAGGATGACGTGCAGTCGGCCATCAATTCCGGGATTGCCGCCGGAATCATTTGCAATGACGTGGGAAACGATTATAATGCAGAAGAGGATATCAAACAGATACGAATTGCCTTTGACGGAGATGCCGTGCTGTTTACGGATGAGTCGGAGCTGATTTATCAAAAAGAGGGTTTGGAAGCATTTGAGGAAAATGAACGCAAGAACGCGGATAAACCGCTTCCGCAGGGACCTTTTGCAAGGTTCTTAAAGGAAATATCAAATCTTCAGGAAGAGTTTCCGCCGGAAGAAGCACCTATTCGTACGGCGCTTGTTACCGCAAGAAGTGCGCCTGCGCATGAACGTGTAATAAGGACATTGAGAGCCTGGAACGTTCGTATTGACGAAGCCTTTTTCCTCGGCGGCATATCAAAGCGCGACGTCCTGGAAGCTTTTGGCGCACATATCTTCTTTGACGATCAGGCAATTCATACAACACCCGCCTCGGAAGTGGTTCCGAGCGCCCGTGTACCTTATGTGAAAAAGAACGAAAAACGGAGCACAACATGAAACTCTTAAGCTTTGCAATTCCCTGCTATAATTCGCAGGATTATATGGAAAAATGTGTTAATTCAATTCTGAAGGGCGGAGAGGATGTCGAAATTTTGATTGTCGATGACGGTTCGAAAGACGACACCGGTAAAATCGCCGACAGACTTGAAAAAGAACACCCTACGATTATCAAGGCGATTCATCAGGAAAACGGCGGACACGGAGATGCCGTATGTACCGGCATCAAGAATGCAACCGGACTTTATTTTAAGGTTGTTGATTCCGATGACTGGGTTAATGAAGAAGCCTTATACAAAATTCTTGACACCTTAAGGCAGCTGCTCGATTCGGAAAAGCGTCTTGATATGTTGATTTCAAACTACGTATACGAGAAGGTCGGAGAGAAGCACAAGAAGGTCATCCAGTACAGACATGTTCTTCCGTCAAATGAAATGTTTACCTGGAAGGATATCGGAAGCTTTAAAAAGGGTCAGTACATCCTGATGCATTCTGTCATCTTCCGTACAAGCCTTTTGAAGGAATGCAATCTCGAACTTCCGAAGCATACTTTCTATGTAGACAATCTTTACGTGTACAAGCCCTTACCGTATGTCAAGAACATGTATTATCTCGATGTGAATTTCTATCGGTATTTTATCGGCAGGGAAGATCAGTCCGTCAATGAGAGCATCATGATTAAGAGGGTTGATCAGCAGATTCTCGTAAATAAGCTCATGTTTGAATTTTATTCAAAGATATCGAAGGGCGGAAGCTTGAATTACAAGCTCAAACGCTACATGTACAGCTATCTTGAGATTATCACGACGATTTCCTCAATCTTACTCATCCTGGATGATACCAAGGACAGCCTTGAGAAAAAGAAAGATTTGTGGAATTGGATGCTTGAAACGGACGAACGTCTTGAAAAGCGCATCCGCAGAGGCTTACTCGGAACCGCGATGAATCTTCCGGGAGAGTTGGGACGCAGGATATCCGTAGGCGGGTACCATATTGCACAGAAACTATTTCACTTTAACTGATTTAGGAATCGTGTAGTGCCACCGAGCGCGCCCTCTCCGTCCTCGCTTCGCTCGGCCACCTCTCCCAAAGGGAGAG
>CAVJJQ010000163.1:0-4782 GCA_963649755.1 bacterium
CTGAACTGAACTGAACTGAACTGAACTGAACTGAACTGAACTGAACTGAACTGAGAAATTTTCGCTCTTTTAAACATGCCTGTCAACCCCTTTACTTTTGCAGACCTTTTTATAAGCTTAACATGTTTCTTTGAGAATGTCACTTAGCAAATGTCATTCGTCTCATCAAACTTGGCTTGATATTAAAGCCTGACCATAATATGATTAATCCAACAAATCGGGCAGGAAGCTTATTATGCTTAAGTCCCTCAACCTTTATAGGTTACCATAGCTATATCAAGTCGATAAGGGAAAGAAAATGACAAAGCTTGATCTTTTATGGGCACAAAACAAAGAGTGGTATACAATGGATGACAATTGGAGCTATAGCTTAACAGATAAAGCTCCTAAGGAAGCTATAGAAAGCTTTAAGCATTACTAAGAGCAATTAAAAGAAAAAACAAAGGATCCTAAAAGGCAGATTATTTAAATCCTGCTGAATACATTTTCAAGCGAACCTAACTTACTTGATTTTCTATAACTGTCTGTTTTCCGTCCCCTAGTAATTATTATATAAGCTTATTATGTATGTTTTATTATTCTTATTATTAGGAGCCGGTTTTCCGGCTATATAACAGTCAGTTTTCCGACTCTTACACAGTCAGTTTTTCGGCCTATATACAGCCGGTTTTCCGGCTGTTATCGGACAGTTTTCTATTTCTTGAGGTCAGTTTTCCGACTGCTCCTCTTTTTTTAATATTTAAGTAAAATAAATGCAACGCAAATATGGCCTTGGGATTTCTCCCAAAGCCTCTTTTTATGTGCTCCTCTAATAGGCTCCTCTGTCAATCGAGGTATGAAACAGGGTAAGTAACATTCTTTGGCTTGTAAGCTTCTTTTTCGTTCTGTTACCTGCGAAATCTTCCGTGATAAGGATATAATAGTCTACCTTATCATCTGTAAGGTTGATGTCGTAATAAACGTCGAAATATGAGTGTGTATCCGCATATTCAAACCGGCAGTTCGTTGTATCTGAGTAAATAACTTCCTCATCGGTTCCGGTTACTTTATAAAGGATTACGCTCTTAATTCCGCTGCTTTTGTTTGCTCCGTGCTCACTTCTTGTAATCTCATCGTCTATATGCTGACTGATGACATTGTCCTGGCAATACCCCGATATCAGCTCTCCATCCTCCGTGACATAGGTAATCTCTGTTCCGTCAATACCGGGCGGGGTAATGTCATATCTGGTCGTTATATAAGCTTCTGTGACATGACCTACCTTATCAATTGCCTCTACCTTCCAGACGTGTTCTCCTTCATCATCTTCTTTAAGGGTATACGTGGCTGTATCTTCTCCTTTTCCGACAATTAATCCTTTATCATCGTATATCGTAAGGCTCTTTAAGCCTGATCCTACGGTGCTTGTTTCATACAGATAATCTGTTGAATTTGCTGAAATAACAGGTGCTATATTCGTCCAATCGGTTTCGGTATTTTCTAATCCATTTATAACAGGATCGGTCTTATCAAGGTAAATCTTGCTTGTTGTAGCTTTAATAGAATGGCCCGATGTATCCGTTGATATGGCATAGAAATAGTAGATACCTTCATCCGACTGTGTAAATTCATCATAAGTCCAGCCACCTGATCCTCCATGCGAATAATCTCCGACTAAGGATGTTACGCCTGTAATACAATTAACTCTGTAAAGCTTTATATTTGAGTTTCCGTTTCCTCCGTCGTATCCCTTAATACTTAAGGTAACCTCATCCGCTGTCCAGCCTGATACTGAAGCTGAAATAAATATGCCCTTTGTTTGACTGAAACTGCAGGAATAACAGTGCCTCCTATAATATCCATTTCCCTGTGAATTCCAACCGGACATTGAATGCCCCTCATACTGCGTATACCCGCACCGAGAGCAGCTCCTTCTATGCTGCGATGAATTTACACAATACCATCCGCTAAACGAATGCCCTAATGACGGAGTTGTATATATTCTTTGTCCCGGACATATGGAACATTTATAAACTGTTCTTCCTCCGCTTGTGCATGTAGCGGAAACACTTTCGTAAAAGTACCATGAATGCCCGGAGCAACCGTCCGTATCGGTATACCAACATGTCATACCGGCTCCGCACCTAGAATACCCCCTTGCCCCGCATCCGCAAGTCGAAGCTCCGCATGTACCTGCATAAACAAGCTTAGCGGGAAAGAATAACAACATGAGCAAAGTAAAAATTAAAATCGGAAATAAAGTCTTTAAATATCTTTTCATATGCCCTCCCCTTAATTACAACACGTACCCGTGCATTCATCTGTACATTTACCTACTCCGCCACAAGACGGACAAGTTGCTTTTTCGTTGCAACAATCGCTTGCTTCCGCGAAGGAGTCTTCTTCACACGTTTCACACCCTTCATTTGTCCCGCAACTGCATCCTGACGCTTCTTCATCCTTTGAAAACGAAAAGCCTAAATATGCCGTCTTTGTAAAGGTTATGTCTTCTTTTTCATACTGAACCATGGCCGTAAACACAGACGGATACTTAATGCCATCCTCTGTTTTAGTAAGCGAATAAAAGCATGTAGATTGGATTAATTTATCGTAAGTTTCTCCTTCAAGCATTGAATGAATAATGCTTGAATCTCCGTTAAACTCATAACTTTCTTCCCCAATAAGATTAAACTTTTCTTCGTCGTACGTTGCATCTTCCATGTCGGCATCAAATCCTTGAAACTCTCTTGCAAGTGCGAAAAAATCATCCATGTGAGAACAGGTTTGATAATCAAAATCAAAGGCATCATAAAAGCTTATCCTTTCTGCCTTCGATTCATCAAAAGCATTTTCTGACACACATGCCGTATAATCAAACGTTGAATCGGAAACCTCTTTAAGATTTACATTCGATAGGTAATAACACGTATACTTAAGCTCCTGGTTCCTGTTTTTATCTTCCGTCATTTCAGTACAAATCTTTTCTACTTGAACGAAAGTGTTCTCATTTAAATATTTCTTTGCGCTTATCTTATCAAAGCCGTTCCCGGCGTTAATGGATTGATTAGTCCTCTCTTTTTCTTCAGTAACGCCCTCCTCTGTAGGTTCTTCTTTAGTCTCCTCTGTAGATGTTTCCGGTTCGCTAATTAAACTCTCTTGATGCTTTTTAACTATTACACTCCCTAAAATAAGTGCTGCCACTGCTAAAATCACAACCATCATTACAATGGTTTTAACTATTCTAAAATCTAACTTCATATCGTATACCCTCCGACCTTCATCATTGTTTTATTAAATTCCTGTTCTATCGATTCAAAATATTCCTTTTCTTCATCTATCCATGCGTTTCTCTCTTTACTTGAAATATTCGGAATCGACATTGCTCCCTTCTTACCCGTAAAGAAATACGTCCTTACGCCGTCTTTATCTATGCCGATGCGCTTCATAGGTACATCTTTTTTAAGATAATCACTTACGGCAATCTCGATGTTTTTAGACATAAACAAAGCTTCGTCCATAATCCTTCCTTCGTTATCCAAGACTTCGATAACTATCTTTGCACCCTTGAAATCCGTAAGAGGTTCTTCATAAATATCCTCTGAGGCTTCTTCTTTGATAAAATAACGGATGTTTTCAGATAGTTTTAAAAGCTCATCCTTTGCCTTATCACTAACCACATGGTTTTCTAAGATAAGCTCTAAATCCCCGATGTAATTAAGGTTTCTTCCTAAGATTATGTTTTTAATAACGTCTTCCTTATCATCCGAAACAGTAAGATCGTAGCTTTTCATATAGCCGACATACATATCTGCTAAGGCAAGCGCTCTATAGTAATTGCTTCTTTCCTTTTCTTCAAGCTCAAGCATTGTAAGCACCAATCTGTTGTAATAATCCTTAAAGTGCAGATACTCTTGCACGGATAACTCCTTACCTATGTGCTTTTCAAAGCACACACAGATAAAGTTAAAGTAAAGCTGCATCGCCTCTTTTTCACTCTCTGAAAAAGGTTCTAATTCATATTCGCCGGATAAAAGATCCGTAGTTAAAAACTGAATGAAATCCCTATTTACGTTCATAAGCTCTAAAAGGCTTTGATCCTTGTTATCATAGGTTCCGGACCTTGCATTCTCAGTCTTTCCAAAGTAGATATTTCCCTTACGTAAGAAAATCGAAAACTTAGGAATATCCTTGCAAATATACTTTTCCGTATACTTTAATAAGCTTTCGTAAAAAGGAATCTCTTCACACCTTGAATCAGCCTGTTTTGCTTCTTCCTTTTTTAAATTCTCTTGCACTTCTTTTCTGTTTCGACTTTTCCAAATGGTCTCAGAAATCTTTCCGATTACATCTAAGGGAAACCGGTGTCCTTGCTTTAAGTCATCTGTCTCTTTAACTTCCCTAGATTCTTCTTTTCTTTCCGTTATGACACCATCAGGTTCTTTTTCTATCTTCTTTTCGGCTTTCCCTATTTCTTCTTCAAAGGCGCTTAAATATTTCTCCGACTTATCAAGAGTCTTTTTTATTACATCCTTTTGATAATCCTCCGCAGTAAGTGCATTTACCTTTGAAAGATGGATGATGTTTAAGACCTTTGTTTTCTGTGTATTAAACTCTTTAATAAGTTCCCTTATTGACATCGCATCAAAGTTTAATTTCTCAGTTTCGCAAAGAGTCTTAATCTTTACAAAGGCAACTGCGGCATTGGATAAATCCGTTACGTTCGGCACTCCGTCTTTTGAAAACAGATGAGTATACACAGATATTTCTCTTTGAAGGTCTGATACCTTCATCTTTCGTTTAACG
>CAVJJQ010000164.1:0-4730 GCA_963649755.1 bacterium
CATTACCACGTTGAACAGTAATATTACATAGTCAAATCTACAGGCTATAAAAAAATATCTTATTCCTGTAGAAACCCTAAT
Source organism: bacterium (assembly GCA_963649755.1). GTDB lineage: Bacteria > Bacillota > Clostridia > Lachnospirales > Lachnospiraceae > UBA1258. Next base: position 82 of record CAVJJQ010000164.1, read on the forward strand.
ACGTTTCAAAAACAGATGCTCGTATACAATCATTGCTGAGAATATAATCATTTGGACAATCGTTGCAAAAGCTATCCCCGTGGTATAATTCCGAAATACCTTCTCACCTATTACATAATAAAAAAATTGCAAGTAAATGGTATGCAGTAATGGATGATGAGTAGTGTAAGAGCCTATCTGTTGTGGAATTTGAGCTGCCACATCATACGTGAACAAGCCCGGATAATAAGCGAGAAAAATCGGTGTCCAACATACCAATTGAACTCCAAAGACTTTCAAACAATATTCTTTATCCGAGGTTTCGATTATTGGTTTTGAATCAATATAATGGATGTTTTTATTCAGCATAAGGAACTCTATAATCCTTAACATCGCCCCTATTACAGCTGAAAGCATTACCACGTTGAACAGTAATATTACATAGTCAAATCTACAGGTCAGAAGGTTGTTTTGAATCATGTATATATAAATATTAAAAAAAGAAAATACGCCAATACCTCCAAGTTTGACTTTGTTAATGCTCCTGCAATCTAATTTCACTTACCGGACTCCTTATTTGTAAAGTGCAATTTCTTTCTAAATCAAGCTGATGAATGCACTTTGACATAATCAATTAAACTACTTTCCCATTACATAAAAAAAGACAATAAAACAACCTCACATCTTTCAATGAGTTAGCGTTGTTTATTACCTTTATAGTTAAATACTTTTAATTCACTTAGACTAAGTTCAAAAAGTCACTAACTATTATGATTTCTCAATAAATGCTACTTTTGAACTTGAGAAACAAAATAGTCTTGCTGATTTTTCCCGATTTTAAGAACCCTAAGCACCTGATCCATCGAAAAACCTTCGTCCTTTATAAGATTCTTTGCTATATCTATCTTTGTTATGATTTTTTGTTCCTCAGCATACTCTTTAGCATAATCTTTAGCATACTTTTCTACAGAATCGCACATAGTTTCACGTCCTTTCTCAATTTCCTTGAAATGTTTTACTCCATCCGATAAAGCTTTAAAATGCATATTCTCAGGATTCTTCTGATAAAAATCCTCTATAAGCTTAGCTAAATCTCCTTCGCCTTTATAACTTCCGTTCACGTATATGATATGTGAGCCGTCATTGAACGGCTTACCGGTTTCTCTGACAATTCTCTCTACATGATATATCGGCAATCCTTCTTTAATTTTACCTTCTTCCATACCCCCACTTTCACCGCAATCGTAACACGGAATTTTAGACGTGACAAATAAAAAATAATAACTACAAAAGAAATTTCACTTGGAAAATGTGAAAAAGAACTTTCCACATCTGCGATAAGAATTATCGATAAAGAAATTTTACACTCTTTACCTTAAAAATGGAATACCTGATTGTAAAAAAAGCCATACCAAAGTGTTTGCGCACAACCCTGATGAATACAGTGTCCCGGAGTTGAGTATACCCATTTCCCTATGTATATGTAAGGATTTTCAGCCTCACATATATGTTCCCCAACATTAACTGCCCGTAAATTTGAACCGGGATTTGCCGTATAAACTGTGTATCCGTCGCTGTCACGAATATTCCATTCAATACTCGATACGAAGGGTTCAGTAGTCCACACTGTAGAACTATTATCAGCCGAAGTTCTCCAAGTATAAGACTCTACGCCACTTTTTGGTTGCCCATCCCATGCTTCGGCCGTATCACTTGGCAAAATTAAGCCGATACAGGCAATGAGTAAAGGTAAAATCAATCTTTTTAACTTTTTCATTTTGTCTCTCCTTCCAAAGAATTTATTTTTATTCTTTCATCTATTTTGTTTTGTGAAATAAAAAAGCGTTCCGCTTGCGGAACGCGCGCGCCGAGCGCGGTCGCGTTAGCGACATATACCTATCGCGCGAGTGCGCATAATTGGCACGTAGTGCCTTTTTTGCTATATAGGGGATTGCGGAGCAATTTCCTATATAGTAAAAAAAGACCTTGCTCAGCGAGCAAAGTCTTTTAAATTTTTTTGAAACTATTCGGTAATGTCCGTTCTTGATGTTTCTTCTCCGCCTTGATAAGTTACCTCTTGTTTACTGATAACCTCCGACGTAAGGTTTCCGTTGTCGTCAAAACTGTATTTCGTGGTTGTTTCTGTTACAGTGCTTTCTCCTTGTGGGGTGCTATCCAAAAGTTTCTGTAACTCTTCACCGGTTAAAGCCCCGGTATCATTGTCGGAATTTTCTTGCTGCTCCGCAGCAGCTTGAGCAGCGGCAGCTTCCTGGGCAGCCTTCTCTTCTGCTAAAGCTTTTTGACTGGCTTCATTTATTGCATTCGATTCTTCCAATGTTATGTACTTTTCAAGTTCATGATTGTATGTGTAGATAGTATCGGAACCGGCTGAATCATATGACAGCAATTGGCGTGTCCCACCGCAATTTAAGCAACTAATCCATCCATCAGTATAATGAATCGTTTCACATACATGATACTGTGTATCCGAATCAACAAATGTTTCGTATGTCTTTGTTACAGTATAATGTTCGTTACCCCAATCAGGATTTGGATGCTCACAACGTGTATCAGTATAGCGGTCACATACCTTCTTTGTGCTTGTTACAGTTGAAGTACTTGTACTTGCCGAAGTTGTCGTCTTTGCTGAACTCGTCGTCTTAGCTGAGCTTGCACTCGTGGAAGTAGTATTCTTCGCTGAGGTTGTACTCTTAGCCGAAGTCGTTGTCTTAGCGGTTTCTTTTGCCGAAGTCGTCGTCTTAGCTGAGGTTGTAGCTTTTGCTGAGGTTGTTGTCTTTGCTGAGGTAGTTGTCTTAGTCGAAGCAATGTCCTTCTTATCGGAAGTCTCTTCCTCTTCGCTCTTTACTGTTTCATCTCCGGAAACATCTTCTTTGATTTCTTCATCATCCGCACTTACAGATGTACTTGTAGACACACTCGTCTCTACCTTTGCCGTTTCTTTTTCCGTCTTTTCAAGACTCTTAAGCGAATCGGTATTTGACGCATTTTCTTCGGAAAGTGAAGCCTCTGCTCCGCTTGCCGACAAATTTACTTGGCTTGCATCGCCGCATGCACTAAGCGACAAGGTTAAAATTAACGCTGTAGTGATTATTAAACTTTTTCTTTTCATGAAATTGTCCCCTCTTTTTGCGATTTTTCGTTCGCAGACATCCTTTTTTATTTTGTATTATTAGGGATGTTTAGTAGGTATCCCTGTCAAGGGATACCTACTAACTGATATGCGTAGTGTATCAGCCGCCGTTAAGTTTTGTATCCTCGACATTCTGTGATGTCTGTTGCTTTATGCGCTTATTTTACGACTTGTTACCATCACCTTTTTCAGCCAAACTTTACATTACATAAGGGAGAAGAAACTACTTTTTCATTACATAAAAAAAGACAATAAAACGACCTCACATCTTTCAAAAAAAGCAACTTTCGTTGCCCTTTTCTTTTTGCTATATACTGCGTTGTGTGTTTATTCGATTGGGGAACATTGGTAAAGATTTATATGTCAAAATACTCCCTAATACCTATTGGCAATTGGGGAGCATTTTATTATAATATTTACAGGAAATGTTCCCCAAAAGGAGGAGTTATAATGGCAGTGCAATATAGTAACATACAGGAATTGCTCAGAAATCGTGCCGATCTCAATACCAGGCTGAGCTTAATGCCCTATGACGGCACACCCGAAATCAAAGAACATGGTGGTGGGAAATACCTTTATGTAAGAAAGCGTGTGGCGGGAAAACAGACATCTGCTTACGTAGGCGCATATACCGAAGAACTTTATATTCTGCTTCTTCGTAATGCCAGAGAAGCCCGTGAAATCAGAAAGTCGCTTCGTAGTATTGAAAAGCAACTTGCCGCGGCCGGTTATTCCGAGGACGACCTTTCCGCCGATGTTATAAATAACATTGCCTTTGCACGTGTCAATATGAAAATGAATATTTATGATCAGGCTGTTTTAGAAGGCGTTGCAACATCTTTCCCTCAGACGGAGGAAATTATAGAGAACGGAAAAGTATACGGCATGACAGCTACCGATGTGCAGAAAATTTTGAATTTGAAACATGCGTGGGAGTTTATTTTGGACCGTGATGTAATCACCAGCCGTTCCGACTATTATATGCTCAGTTATATTGCAAGACTCGTCAATCAAGGCTTTTTTGCAGATGGCGGTCGAATCCGTGGTGTTCCGGTTACTATAGGCGGTTCGTCCTATGTTCCGCCTCTGCCGAACGAATTGAATGTGAAAGAAAAAATTCTTGAAATCATTAAAGAAGAGGATGATGCCATTAATATCGCCATCAGACTTTGCCTTTACTGCATGAAGACCCAAATATTCTTAGATGGCAACAAACGTGCTTCTGTTATCTTTGCAAACCATTATCTTATTGCTCACGGCGGAGGTTTTTTGGTTATTCCCGAAAGCGAAGTACCGGAGTTTAAGAAATTACTTGTGAAGTATTATGAAGACGAAGATGCCTCTGTTATTGCGGGTTTTATGAAAGAACGCTGTTGGAAAACAATAGAACACTGAATTTTGTTTATAAAAAAGAGTTTCGCTTGCGAAACTCCGGCGTCTCGCGCGCCCTCTCCGTCCTCGCTTTGCTCGGCCACCTCTCCCAAAGGGAGAGGCAAGTATTAGGTGCAGCCTCTTGGCT
>CAVJJQ010000165.1:0-4729 GCA_963649755.1 bacterium
GGCTTGCCTCTCCCTTTGGGAGAGGTGGCCGAGCGAAGCGAGGACGGAGAGGGCGTTCCGCAAGCGAAACACTATTTTAGTATACATTTTGAAAACGTCTACGCTTTCTTTTTAATGTGATGGAAGATTATCACATAGGTAATTGTATGCACCGTTGCGGTGAGCACCCACGAAATCGGGTAGGAACAGTAAAGGCATTCAAGAGTATTTACTGCCTTGAACACGGTCATGATCCAAAGAATTCTGAAGCCGCAGGCACCGAGCAGGGAGCTTATCATAGGGATGACGGAGTGACCGAGTCCGCGTACACAGCCCATTACAGTATCCATTATTCCGCAGGTAAAGTAGGTGAGCATGATGATTTGCACTCTTCGCATGCCGTAGGAGATTACGATTTCTTTATCCGTGCCGTCAGCGTAAATGGAGAGAAGTTCGGGCCCGAAGATGTAGCACAAAAGCCCCAGCGCAAAGCCCGTCACGGTCACGCAGGATACGCAGATAAAGAAAATCTTTCGGATACGGTCAAGCTTCTTTGCACCGTAGTTCTGACTGGTAAAGGTGACGGCGGTCTGGTAAAAGGAGTTCATGGCAACGTACACGAAGCCTTCGAGGTTTGAAGCCGCGGAGTTTCCCGCCATGGCGTCCGAGCCGAAGGAGTTTACCGAGGACTGAATCAGCACGTTTGATATCGAGAAAAGGGCACCCTGAAAGCCTGCGGGAAGCCCCTGGGCTAAGATTATCAGGAGTTTATCCTTGTGAATCCTCAGTTTCTTTATCTCCAAGCGGTATATTTCGTCCGTCTTAATCAGACACTTGATGGTCAAAAATGCCGATATTCCCTGAGAAAGAACGGTAGCGTAGGCAACACCGTCGACACCCATGCCGAATATCACTATGAAGGCCACGTTGCAGACCGCATTGATGGCACCGGAAGTTGTGAGATAATAAAGAGGACGCTTGGTATCACCGCTTGCGCGAAGGATTGCCGCACCGAAGTTGTAAAGCATGGAAAGCGGCATGCCGGCAAAGTAGATACGTATATAAAGGCTTGCAAGCGGCAGCACGTCCTCGGGGGTGCCCATGACGATGAGAATCGAGGGCGCAAAGGCAATCCCTATGAAGGTAAGGATGACACCGCAGATGACGGAAAGGGTGATTGCCGTGTGAACCGTTTCCGAAACGTCTTTCTTTGCACCCGAACCGAAATATCTTGCGACGATTACGTTTACGCCGACGGAAAGGCCTAAGAAGACGTTTACAAGCAGGTTTATGAGCGACGAGGTCGAGCCGATTGCGGCAAGCGCGTTTTTGCCTACGAAACGCCCCGCGACAATCATGTCGACGGCATTAAACAAAAGCTGCAAAATGCCCGATAATATAAGTGGAATGGTGAAGGAGACTATTTTGGGAAGCAAGGCTCCTTCAGTCATGTTTATGCTGTATTTTTTTTCTTTCATGGTAAGCTCTTTCTTTAGAGGATAATTAGCATTATAGATTGTGATTATTAAAAAATTCAACATCAAAAGAGGCTAAAATGATTACTGTATCTGTCTGTATGATTGTGAAAAATGAAGAAAAGGTTTTGAGACGCTGTCTTGATTCGCTAAAGGGCATCTGGGATGAACTCGTGATAGTGGATACCGGGTCGACCGACTCTACCAAAAAGATTGCATATGAGTATACGGATAAGGTTTATGACTTTGAATGGATCGATGATTTTTCCGCGGCAAGAAATTTTGTGATGGATAAGGCCACGATGGACTATGTTTATATGGCGGATGCCGACGAAGTAATAGATAAAGAAAACTTTACGCGATTTAAGATTCTGAAGGAGCACCTTCTTCCGGAAATCGAAATCGTTCAGATGTGGTATGCAAACCAGTTGGAATGCGGTTCGGTCTACAACTTTGACAAAGAACTCCGTCCGAAGCTTTATAAAAGGCTTCGTGAATTTACCTTTATCGAGCCGATTCACGAAACGGTGCGTTTGGAGCCGGTGGTTTTCGAAAGCGATATCGTAATAGAGCATAGGCCGCTAAATGCACACAGCGGCAGGGATTTTAAGACCTTTAGAAAGGCAATTGAGAGAGACGGATTTTTAAGCGACAGGCTTACGAAAATGTATGCCACGGAGCTTATGATAAGCGGAGATGATACGGATTTTAAAGAGGCGGAAGATTTCTTTTTAAAGCAATCCGAAAATTCGCCCAAAGAGAGCATCCTGAAGCTTTCACACATAATACTTTTAAAAATCGGAATGATAAAGAAAGATTCGGCGTTTACCCTAAAGTATGCCTTAAGGGATGTGGTCCTTGGCGGTACGAGCGAGGGCGCGTGCTTACTCGGAATGTTTTATGAAGATCTTAAAGACTACAGCGAGGCTGCAATTTGGTACTATAACGCAAAGTATGAAACAAAGCCCGAACTTTCCGTCAAGTACTCTTCGGAATTGCCATTAGAAGGCCTCATCCGTGTTTACGAGGCTATGGGCGATAAAAAAACTGCGGAGAGCTACAGGAAGGAATTGAGGGAAGGTAGGGACGTTTAATCCGGCTAAGCCACATGGTTCGTAAAATCACGGAGCGTTTGCACTTGACTTCTGCCGCAAATTTGCGTAGGGGATAACGTTTGGATATTTTGGGTCGGAAATTTTTCGATTCCATCTTGAAAAAGCTTTAAGCTGATGTTACTATTTTTTTGTTACCTGCATATGAATTTCCGGACCGCTAAGGCGGTAGATTTTCTATGGAGGTTTTTTTATGTTAAAAAATGTAAAGCCTTTAAGGCTTTTGATTATTCAGGTTATTTTCTTTTTCTTTTTACTCGGAGTTCTTCCAACGCAACGGGCAGAGGCTGCGACTATCTATCACAAACACACCGGCAAATGCTACAGCACCGTTACAAAGACCTGCTCCGCACACAGGATACGGCAGGAAAACCGCGTTGACGTCTTTCACTGTGTGAAATGTCAGGACCAGGGAAATTTTAATGTAACCGTATGGTGGGAAATATGTGAAAACGAAATCATCGGAATGAGTGAAGTCGGACGTGTTGAAGCCTGCGCAAGATGCGGTTATGTACGTAAAAATAATCCGACGAACTGGCAGACCGGCTCCCACACCTATTCGTCGACGGGACTGACCTGCGGAAAGTCCGATTCCACCCCTGTAGCTTCACTTTCTTTGAGTGCCTCGACAAGTGAGCCGACAAATGGGACGGTCACAATCTCCGCGGAAGTATCGGCACTTGACAGCAGTTACTCGGCATCGGAAACCCCGCTTGATTTCGGGAACGGCTTTGGAAGTGCGACATCAATGGAAGTCTTTGAAAACGGCACTTACACGGTGACGCTTACCGATGCAAACGGAAATACCGCGTCGGATTCAATCACGGTCAGTTGCATAGACAAGACGGCACCTGCAATTTCGTCACTTACAAAATCAACGGAAGAATGGATAGAAGAAGGTCTTACGATAACGGTTGAGGCTTCGGACGAATCGGGTCTTGCAGCTGAACCTTACAGCTTAAACGGCGGAGCATATTCTGCGGAAAATTCATGGCATCTTACCGCAAACGGCACCTATACGGTTTCCGTAAAGGATGCTGCGGGCAATGTGACATCTGAGTCAATCACCATTGAAAACATCGGAAGAGATCCGGCAATAATTGCAGCGGAGAAAGCGGCAGCAGAGAAGGCTGCGGCTGAGAAGGCAGCAGCGGAGAAAGCAGCAGCGGAAAAGGCGGCAGCAGAAAAGGCGGCAGCTGAGAAGGCAGCAGCGGAGAAGGCAGCGGCAGAAGCAGCGGCGCAGAAAGCAGCATCTTCGTCGAATGCTGTAGCGGGCGCGGCAACCGGGGCAACGGATACTTCTTCAAAAAATTCAAATACGACAGTTCAAACCGCAAAATTATCCGAGACAAAGAAAAGCGCCAAGGCAGGTCTTGTGAAGGACGCTTCAAAGAACAGTACTTCGGGAAATGACGATTTGGAAGACAGCATATCCCAAAATGACCTTTCGGGAAACGATCTTTCGGCAAATGACCTTTCATCGAATGACAAAAAATCCGATGTTTCGGGTAATACTATTTATTCAAAGGATTTAACCGGAACGGATGGGAAGAACACGGGAAAGACAAGCGACATAAAGACGATTGAGAGCATCTCTGAAATTGACAGTCTGTCAGAGAATGCCGGTACTGAAGATGCAGAGGAAACACCGGTATGGACTTATGCATCGATTAACCCGCTTACAATAGGTTTGGGACTTCTCCTTGTATTCGGAGGGTCCGTGATAGCATCGTTCTTTAACTACATTTACATTTCCGAAAACGGGCACAAGAAAATCCTGACTCTTTGCAGGGTAAGGCATTTAGAAAACGGTGTGCACGTAATCGTACCCAAGGGCAAATTAAAAAAGCACGGCCGATGCATGATTTATTTTTCACTATGGAACAGGTTCAGAGTAAAGCAAAAGCCCGTTACCGTCGAGGTCGAGGGTGAGCAGACGGTGATTAATACGGACGATAGGATTGCGTTTAAGTATTGATGCGTGAACATTCGGGGATAGTTATAATGCTTTGTTGAAATTTTTTCAACTTGCTATTAAACTTGTGTAAAGTTAAGTCATTCACAGTCATGTGGGTACTGGCTGTGAATGGCGGTGGAAAAAATTTCTATTTTTCACTATATAGGAAATTGCTCCGCGTGGGAGAGCCAAGTCCCTCTCAGTCA
>CAVJJQ010000166.1:0-4661 GCA_963649755.1 bacterium
TCTTAATATTTTGTAACTTTTCAAGCTTACGCTGATGAAGAGTGATGAGGTGGTCGAGGTTGGAGAAAAAAGCTCCGATTTTCTGTTGTTCTTCATAGCCTGGAGCAAGGATTTCCGCTTTATTTATAGCCGCTTTGGATAAGCTTGGAACTCCTGTAGATTCATCCATCGCTTTCCAATTTATATTCTGAAAAATATCAAAGACAAAATTCAAATCATAATCTGCTTTAGGGATGCAATAAAATAGCGTATCTACAGTCCAAAACGGTGCTTTTAAAATATATGGCTTATCAATTGTCCCTTTTCTTCCAATGCCAATCGCATCTTCATCATAAGAAAGAGCATCCGAAACACTCAGCATATAGCCGCCTGTTCCATATACGGGAATATCTCCTTCTTCAAGGTGTTTGTAGTCTTTACCACTGCAAACTTCAACTACATCACTCAACTTACGCTGTTCCCAAGCATCATTGAAGCCTGCAAATCTGATTTGAGGTTTGCTTGTTTCTTTAGTCATTTTGCACACCTCCGAGTAGCTTCTGAAGTTCTTTAAGGCCTAATGTATCAAATTCTCCTGCGTCAAGGTCATCAATCATTGAGGAAAGAAAGCTTTCTGTCTTAACGATCTCCTCTTCAACCTCTGCAAAAGTAGTTTCATACTTCTTTGTAAGTGCCTCTATCCTTGTTACCAAGTTAGAGATGATGCTCTCTGGAAGCTTGATAAGATTTTCAGAAAGAGGCTTTATCCACTTATCTTTCAAAAGCTCAATTACCTGCTCGTCAGTTAAGTTCTCAATCGTGTTCTTTGCCTTTTCTTCTAAGGTAGCACTATCTTTCTTAATTTCAGCCTTCAAAACTTTCTCTTCTGTATTAAGCGCTAATACTTTTGAAAGCTTTTCCTTTGTTTCCTTTTCTATGTTTTCATCTTTCAAGGCTTTCTTTATTTCCGCAAATACGAAAGCATCTTCATTTATATAATCGCCTTCCTTTTCTTCTTCAGAAAAAGACTCAAGGATCTCTTCATACTCAGACGTAATTTCAGAAAGTCTATCTTCTTTCTTCCTTAATGCCTTTTTATCTTCAAAAAGATAGGTTTGCTCTATAAGCTCAAAAGGAATAATACGTCCCTTCCATCCTTCTTGAACTTCTACTTCTTTTTCACCGCTTCCGTTATCACCTTTATCTTTGCCGCTCTTCTTTTTAATTACCATGTTAGGATCAACGACTTTTGTTGCAGCAAAGCCTTCTGTCTGAATGATTTCTAAGTCTACCGATATCTTTGACCAGTCATCATCAAGAAGCTGATAGGCCTCATACTTATCTACAAGCGGGATGTTATTTAGTCTTTCAAAGATATTCTTAGAAAGCTCATCCTCTGTTTTAGAGATACTCAAAGTTTCCATCTTTTCTATTAATTCTTCACTTAAGTAATCACTAAAATCGGAAAACGCTTCTTCAAACTTTCCTTCAAAGTTTTTAACGTCTCTATGTTCTTTAATTTCACCCTTAACATCCGCTACGCTAACCTTTGAATACCCAGATGAAACGCTCTCAAACAAGCTTAAGCGAAGTTCCGGAAATGCTTCCCAGTAAACATTTAATTTTTCAATCTCCGAATTAGGGATTCCTCCAAACATAGAAGCATAAATATCCCATGACTCTGCCTCTTCAGAAGAGTCTACATACCTTGGGATATTTAAGTTATAATCGTTTGCCCTAATTTCATCACGACTTACAACCTTTGAATATTTTTCTACCGTTTCTCTTTTTGTTACCGTATCAACAATCTTCTTAATATCTGAAGCTCGTAACTTATTATTCTTTCCTTCCTTAGTAAAGCCTTTTGACGCATCAATGATTAAAACATCCGTATTACTTCTCTTTTGCTTTAAAACCATAATGATTGTCGGAATACCGGTGCCGTAGAAGATATTTGCGGGTAATCCGATAATCGCATCTATCTTATTATTTTCTATCAAATGCTTCCTAATCTCGCCCTCTTCTCCTCCACGGAACAATACGCCATGAGGAAGAACAATCGTCATTATTCCCTCGGGTTTGATATGGTAAAGATCATGAAGCAAGAAAGCATAGTCTGCCTTACCCTTTGGTGCAAGTCCATATGCTGCATATCTGGGATCTGTTTCTTTATCAGTAGGATTCCATGCCTGAGAATAAGGAGGATTTGAAACAACCGCATCTACATACAAAGGATTATATGTTCCGGTCGGATCATTCTCATCAAAGTACGGCCAATCATCCTCCAATGTATCACCATTTCGTGTAACGATATTGTCGGCACTTATGCCGCGCATAACCAAGTTCATTCGAGTAAGGTTATATGTATTTTGCTTTAATTCTTGAGCATAATACTTTACTTTATTTTCGCCCTCAATATACTTTGATGCACTCTTACCGATATTGATGAGCAACGATCCGGAGCCACTCGTAGGATCGTATATTTCAATCTTTTCTCTATCCTTTAAATGGTTTGCAACTATTTCAGACATAAGCAAAGACACTTCATGCGGAGTGTAGAATTCACCGGCCTTCTTTCCGGCATTAGCTGCAAACTTTTCAATCAGATATTCATAGATAAATCCCAGCACATCGTACCCTTGCTTACCATCCATAGGGATATCCTTAATAAGCTGTATAAGGTCGCTGATAGACTTAGACTGAGATGCTGCGCTATCGCCTAGCTTTGAAAGACCTGTTTGAAGCGTATCAAAGACTTTATCAAACACTTTCTTATGCGTAGGATTTATTAACCTTTCAAATGCTGACAGGGCATCACGAACATCCTGAACCCCAAAATCACTGCCCTTTGAAAGCCAGGTTGAAAAGAGGTTGTCATAGGATATGTAATAGCCTAAATTCTTCTGTATACTTTTAACCGTTTCAGTATCTTCTTCCTTAAGTTCAGGCAGATATTCATCGGTCCAATCATTTGCTTTAAGATATTTCACTTCCTTTTCGGAAAGAAATTTATAAAAGATAAAGCCTAAGATATAGTCCTTGTACTCATTTGCCTCAATCTTTGACCGCATCTTATTTGCGGACTCCCAGATTTTTGAAGCTAATTGTTGTTTGTTCATGTTAATTCTCCTTTTATCATTCTTTTCTATATACCGTAACTCCGTCTTGAACGGTTTTCTTGTAGCCTTGGGCCTTTAGTTCTTGCATGGTTGGTGTGCGAAGGTCGTCTTTATCTTCTATCGTTGTATCCGTAAATAGGGCTAACTCGATTAATATGAACATGATGACCGCTATGACCTGGATTATTATCCTTGCGGGCTGCTTCTCGATGTTTGATAAAAGGCTACATGCCATGAAGCTATTCATAAAGCCTGCAGCTACTGCCGGAACAATTGAAATCTTTGGCCTAAGCTCTAAAATTAAGAATAGAATTACAAATATAACTTGTATTCCGATTCTTACAGCTCCTTCAAGGTGAAGCTTATCCACTATTGCAATGCTGTAAATGAAAGCAGAAAACAGGTTAAAGATTGCTATTCCGTATGTGGCTTGTTGTAATTGCTTTTTATACATGTGAGATGTCCTTCATATAGAATCTGTCCATTGTTGTGTGAAGGATAGCTTTAGGCTTATCAATTTCGTAGAATCCTATCTTTTCGTAAAGTCCGATTGCAGCTTTTAATACTGAATGAGTTTCAAGATACAGGCGGGAATATCCTTTTTTTCTTGCTGTTTCTTCGATAGCTTTCATAAGCTCTTTACCAATTCCCTTACCCTTTGCTTTGTCGGATAAATAAAGCTTTTGGATTTCCCCGCAATTTTCAAAACCCTTAAACTCAGAAATCCCTACTCCGCCTATTACCTCTCCGCTTTCATCGGTCGCAATAAGATATTCTCTTTTCTTTGGGTTCTCCCCATAATATCCGCTTAAGTGTTCAAGCTCCGGGTCAAAGTATGCCGTACCCGGTATGTTAAGGTGATACGCTTCAAGATTATTCCTTATAATCTTAGCTATTTTGTCATCATCATTTACTGTAATCGGTCTTATATTTTCCATGATTAGGGCTATTTATCTCTTCCGTGTGTTTTGTGTCTACTATATTAATGACACATGAGCTGTCCGAGTGTTTGGACTTGGTAGGGGTTTTTGTGTTTTTTTCTTGTTTCTTTTTGTCTTTTTCGGTTTTGTACTTTTCTATATCTTCATTTTTTAGCTTTGCTTAGCTTTTTACTTAGTTTTGTTCATTTCCGTATTTTTACCGACTTCAAAGTGGTAACGGACGATGCCGAGGTCTACTTTACTAAAAGGCCCGCCTTTATCGATAAAGTTAACGCTTCCGTCTTCGTTAAACCTTATTTCAAACCGTTGTTGGTTCATGGCAGTGGGGGCAAGAAGTGCCATTTCAACTCCCTTATTAAACCAATATGGTTTCTCACCCCTCCCGCTTGTTACCTGATCGGGTCTTTTTGACTTATGAGGTTTTCCTTGGGTTTGCCCATATCCTACGGCAATACAAAGAACGAGATGATCATCCTTATCTACGTGTTTACTTACTTCTTCTTTATTAAAGATACCGGTCCAACAGGTATTTAGGCCAAGTTCCTGGATAAAGAGAACCAACTTTTCACCGTAATATCCTACTCGTTCTTCCAATTGGTCTTTGTTGTCTTTGCTTTCTTTA
>CAVJJQ010000167.1:0-4602 GCA_963649755.1 bacterium
GAGATGTTCTTGTTGCACTGATTGATCGGAAGCCGTTGCAGGCAAATATTGAATCCAGAATCTTGACAAACCTGAAGTTCTTTTCTGACCGGATTGAAAATATGGAGATTACTCCAGCAGAGGTATATGAGTCCATCGGAAAGCTTCAGATTGTAAATATCACATTGGACCGCAGCATGGACGATGCACAGGCTATTTTTGAAAGCCTGAATTCTACGGGCAAGGAACTTTCACAGTCCGACCTTATCCGAAACTATGTTTTGATGGGGCTTAAGCCGGACGAGCAGTTACAAATTTACAATAATATTTGGCGCCCGATGGAACTGCTTTTTGAGTATGAGAATCAGGATGCCATTATGGACCGATTCTTCCGTGATTATCTAACGATGAAGCTTGCCAGAATTCCTAAGATCGATCGTGTATATGAGGAATTCAAATCCTATCACTTGAACTGCGAGTTTGGAACCATTGCTGAACTTTGCCAGGATCTTTATAACTATGCTCGCATTTATACTGATATGGTCTTTGTAAGAAGCAGCAATCCGGAATTAAAACGCTTGTATCGTGACATTAATGATCTGCGCATGGAAGTTGTATTCCCGTTTCTTATCAAGGTCCATATGGATTATCAGGAGAAGGTCATCGATGAGGCAACATTGATCGAGATTATCGAAATGTGCATCAGCTATGTTTTCAGAAGAAGCATATGTGAAATCCCAACCAACTCTATGAATAAGACCTTTGCCACATTGAGGAATGAGATTAGGCCGAATGACTACCTGCGTTCCATCAAGGCTTTCTTTATTCTTAGAGATGACTATAAGGAATTTCCGGATGATGATGAGTTTCGTGCTGCCTTTGTCTCCAAGGATATTTACAACATGCGTACAAGAAACTTCATTCTGAGCCACTTAGAGAACTTCAACAATAAGGCGCCTATCATCATTGAGAACTTTACGATTGAGCACATCATGCCGCAAAATAGTAATCCACGTGATGAATGGAAGCAGGCACTTGGACCGAACTGGAAAGAAATACAGAAAAAATATCTTCATACCATTGGGAATCTTACATTGACGGCTTATAACTCAGAGATGAGTGATAACCCGTTTATAAGCGATGACCCCCAGAAGGGAAAGATGACTATGACGGGCGGCTTCCAGGAGAGCGCTTTGCGGCTAAACAGTTATGTCGTGAAGCAGACAACTTGGAACGAAGGTTGCATTGTTGAGAGAGCTAACCTGCTTGCAGATAAAGCAATTAAGATTTGGCCTTATCCTGTTCTGACTGAGGAGGAGCTGGAGCCATATCTTGCTCCGCAAAAGGCGGCTCCGGGTTATACAATCGACAGCTACGACATGAATGAAACGACCCGTGGTCTGTTTGATGCCTTGGATCGGCGTATCCAGAATATGGGCCCCGGAATAAAGAGAGAATTCAAAAAGCTTTACATAGCCTATAAGCTAGATACGAATTTCGTTGACATCGTTGTTCAGAAGCAGCGACTTCGTGTTTCGCTAAATATGAAATACTCAGAGGTGCATGACCCGAAGGGACTTTGCCGTGACATCACTGACCTCGGTCGTTGGGGCAATGGTGATGTGGAAGTGTTCTTTGAGCACATGAGTGACATCGATTATGTTATGAAATTAATTGAGCAGCCTTATAAGAAGCAGCTTGACGAATAAAAATGAAGGCAGTAGTACCGGTTCCAAAACGGAGCCAGTGCTACTGCTTTTTTTAATCTTTACGATACCACGGGGTCACATATCCGTCCGCTCGAAGCAGGATGCCTGGCATCCAGGCGGGAACCCTGGCCATTTGCTTGCAGAGTTCATCTAAGGAGACATCCTCCTTACACTCGATGATCATTTCATCATGGACGTGACCACATATGAAATAGTGGGAGAGGGCCTTCATGGCATTCATTAGAAGATCTCGGCTGATGGCCTGGACGATGTTCTCGACGAACTTCGGACCGTAGCTTTCAAGCCGCTCCCATTTCTTTGTAGCTCCGACGCCTTCGTAGGTGATGGCATCGCCACCGAACTTGTTCTGTTCTATTCGTGGCTTTATGTAGCAGAGCTTCCTTCCGGACGGCAGGTGGATAAACATCATGCCACTGCGCCAAGAGAATTTGATGCCGTGGGTCTCAGCAGTGGTATGCGTAGATACGACCGTCCTCACTGCTGCATCCACGGCCCACCAAAACTGAACGATATGAGGATTGGAATCCCGCCAGGCATCGACGAGCGGCTGAAGTTCATCTTCGGTAAGGCCCATATCAAGAGCTCCCATCGCCTTAAGAGCACCGACACTGCCACCGTAACCGAGCGCGAGCTCCGCAATCTTACCTTTTTGACGGAGGTGAGCGTTGATGCCGTGCTTCTCAACCGGAACATGAAACATCTGCGATGCCGACGCGCAATAGATGTCGCCGCAATTCTTGAATACTTCTGTACGCCAAGTCTCACCGGCAAGGTGCGCGATGACCCTCGCTTCAATCGCACTGAAATCCGCGACATAAAACTTATATCCTGGTTTCGGAATGAAGGCCGTGCGAATTAACTGGCTTAATGCATCTGGGACGTCATCATAGAGCATTTCCATTGAGTCATAATCACCCTGACGGACAAGCTCACGAGCTTCGGCCAAGTCCACCATGTGGTTTTGGGGTAGATTTTGCAATTGCACGATTTTGCTTGACCATCGGCCAGTCCGGTTGGCCCCGTAAAATCGAAACATCCCGCGCACCCGGTGATCGTCACAGACAGCCGTCTGCATGGCTTGGTACTTTTTCACGGAGCTTTTGGCAAGCTGCTGACGGAGGGCAAGTACCTTAGTAAGATCTTCTGGTGCCTCTTTCATGAGCTCTGCCACAGCCTTCTTGCCAAGGGTGTCGGTTTCCACACCGTTTTCAGCAAGCCAGGCTTTCATCTGTACGACGCTGTTTGGATTCTGTAGGTTTGTCATATCCTTCATCTCTGAAGCGATGCTTTCTTTAGAACGTGCATCGAAGACGATAGCATTTTCTACAAGCTGCATATCTACACCGATGCCTCGATCGTTGATTTTCTGATCAAGGTGGTATTCGTCCCACACAAAATCCGGAACCGGGAAGTTCTTTAACTTTTCCTTGATGGAAAGCTCGACCTCAACATCTCGCTTATTGTAGGCTTTAAAGGTATCCCACTTGTCAGGAGCGTGCTCCGGCAGGTTACGAGTACGGCCGCCATTACTTTTGGTTGGCTTACAGGGTACGCAGAAGTAGCGGATAAGGTCAGCGCCTTCCGTCATTTTCTGCTCGTCAAGCTTCAGCACGGCACCGATCCCTTTTAAGGAAAGCGGCAGCCCCATGTAGGCTCCCCAGACGAGAGAGCAACGCCAAGAGGATGGGTCAAGGTAGTTTCCGACGGTATCCTCCGGGGTGCTGTAGCTTACAAAATACTGCGGGTAGTTTCTCTTAAGCCAGACAGAGAGGAAGATGCGCTCGAAAGAAGCGTTGTAAGCCCATTTAATGACAGACTCATCCGTCAGTGCTTTTAGGATTTCCTCCGGGACCTTTTCACCCTGAGCAAGGTCAATGACCTCGACCGGGCCGTTATTGATGGAATACCCGAAAAGCAGAAGCTCCGCATTGGGAGATTCTGCATATTTGTAAACTCCACATTTCTTTAAGTCTCTATCCGAGAACGTTTCAATATCGATTGAGAGTGTTTCCATTCGTTTTCTCCTTAGAAAAATTGGGCGGCACCATATTGCGGATGCCGCCGTAGGTCTTATTGCACATCTTCGGGATTGATGATGGCATACACTGCATCAAGTGGATTGATGCTTGACTGTAGCCAAATCGAATCACCGTCATCATCTTCCTCGACAGCTTCCAGAAAATAAAAGCCGGTCTCCGGAGCAGGGCGTCCGCCATACTTCTGATGAAAGATGACGTCGATAATACGCTCATCTTTAGTAGATGCATTCGTCGTGACTATTTCCGAAAGCACTGTTCCTTTCCTAAAGTACTGCATGATGCCGTAGCATCGGGATTTAGTATTTTCAGGATTACCACAGACAAAAAGGTCTACGCCTTCAGGCGGTTCTTTGGCTGTAAAGGGTATCAGGTTATTTAACATACAAGACATAGGGCTCCTCCTTATTTTTTGTGGTTGTCACCATCTTTGGTAGTGTTTGTTACTAAGTCAAAGCCGATGCAGGCAAGGGATTTTCTTGGAATCTCTTCACCCTCGGTATCGTCGTCACCGTCTTTATAGGTCCAAGTGTCTGGACGGCCGCACCAGTTGTTGTCCTGAAGGTACTCCACACGGTCATGAAGCATGCGGTATTCATTCATTAAGAAGATGGCAGGTGCATTCATGGAGATGAGCTTCTTAAAGCGCTCGTTTCGGTTGTTTACGATATGCAAGAAATGGACAATGTCTATCAAACCATCAAAGCAGCATGTACATTCCACGATTTTGTTTACGTCGATGCTGCGGATGCTGACATCGGGAAGTCCAAGCATCTGACGGTACATGCAGACAGCCTCGGAGCCATAGAAGAAGATTAAAGGATCCTTTGCTTCGTTAGCCGGGATAATCTTTAGCC
>CAVJJQ010000168.1:0-4597 GCA_963649755.1 bacterium
GCTGTATGTGTTAATTCTTCCTGCTATCATTTATTTCATTGTATTTAATTATTTTCCGTTGTACGGCATTCAGATTGCATTCAAGGATTACAAAGCAGTGAAGGGTATTGCCGGAAGTGCCTGGGTTGGGCTTAAGCACTTTAAAACCTTCTTTGAAGCATATTATTTCGGAAGATTAATCAAAAATACATTACTGCTTAATGTCTATTACTTATTATGGAGCTTCCCGGTACCGATTATTCTGGCTATTTTACTTAATCAGATCAGGAAAGACAAAACAAAGAGGTTCATTCAGACAACGATATATGTGCCCTACTTTATATCTACGGTTGTTCTGGCAGGAATGCTTTACATTTTCCTGTCACCGACCAGCGGTATTTTCAATTTCGCAAGAAATGCAATCGGATTGAAAAGCATAGATTATATGTCCGAGGCCGGTGCATTCAGAAGTATCTATGTCATATCCGGAATTTGGCAGTCCGCAGGATACGGAACCATTTTGTATATTGCATCACTGGCAGGTGTTGATACCTCGCTGTACGAGGCGGCAGAGATAGACGGAGCCAGCATATGGCAGAAAATACGATACATAGATCTTCCCAGCCTGGTACCTACAATCATGATGGTGTTCATTCTGGATTGCGGCAAGCTTCTCAGTTCCGATACGAACAAGGCGTTGGTCATGCAGACAGCGGGAAATATCCCTACTTCAGATATTATCGGTGTGTATGTATATAATGTCGGTCTTGGAAGCGGACAGTTCTCTTACACTGCCGCGATAGGATTATTTATTAACGTAATAAATTTCGTCATTATAATAGCGGTTAATAAATTTTCCAAAAAACTGACCAATGTCGGTCTATTCTAGGAGGAACGCGTTATGAGTCAGATTGTAACAAAAAAGAAAAAGAAACTGAGCCTGTCAAATCGTATTTTCTACATATTTAATACTATTTTTTGGATTCTGATAATGTTTGTGGTGATTTACCCCTTGTACCTTGTTGTGATTGCATCTGTTTCCGATCCGGATGCAATTGTTCAGGGTAAGGTTATCTGGCATCCCGTAGATTTTTCACTGATTGGCTATAAATCAATTTTAGGATATGCAGAGCTGATCAGATCATATGGAAATTCGATTTTTTATACGGGAGTAAGCGTAATAATCAGCATTCTGGTAACTTTGTCGGCAGCATATACTTTATCCCGCCCTAAGTTTCCCGGGAAGGCATTTATCAGCTTTATCTTCGTATTTACGATGTTCTTTAACGGCGGACTTATACCAACCTTCTTAGTTATGAAGGATATACATTTATACAATACGCCATGGGTCATGATTCTTATGGGAACTGTCAGCGTATGGAATCTGATGGTTGCGAGAATTTATATACAGAACAGCATACCGCATGAATTGTATGAAGCGGCGATGTTGGACGGAGCGACGCATTTCCAGTATTTCTTCAAGATTGTTCTTCCTTTGGCTAAAACGATTATTGCGGTACTGGCTGTATATTACGGAGTAGCAAAGTGGAACGATTATTTTACCGGACTTGTATATTTAAGGGACCGCGAGTTATTGCCTCTTCAAACCATTTTGAGGGAAATTCTTGCCACACTTCAGGTTGATAAATCCGGAGATTACATGATGTCTATGGCAGACAGCGCCGCATCCATGAGCGAGGCTGTCAGAATTGCCAATGTAGCAAAGTACTGCATTATAGTGGTTGCCACAGGACCGGTAGTTATATTGTATGCGTTTTTACAGAAGTATTTTGAAAAAGGTGTTATGATCGGTTCCCTTAAGGGCTGATTAAAAATACAATCATAAAAAGAAAGGAAAGGTATTATGAAAAAAAGGTTATTAACATTATTGTTGACAGCAGCCATGCTAACTACAACATTGGCAGGATGCGGACAAAGCAGTACGGAGAGTCAGGAGGCTTCGGCAAGTGTATCAACTTCAGAGGTTGAAACAGATTCTAATTTCAACGAAACCGGTTATCCGATTGTAAATGAAGAAATTACACTTAAAGTTCTATTGGCAATACGAGATGTCGATTCTTTAACAGATCCCGAGGAAATGCCTGCATTGCAGAGACTTGAGGAAGAAACAAATATCAATCTGGAGTGGGAAGTTGTCAAAGGCTCCGATTGGGATACGAAGTTAAACCTTATTTTTGCATCAGGCGAATATCCGGATATCATTATTTCGGCAAATAGTGCCGTTGATGATGAAGAATACGGAGTTACCCAGGGAATTCTTATTCCGGTAGATGAACTTACAGAGAAATATATGCCCAATTACACGTCCAGAATAGAGGAAGAAAGCTCAGATCCGACGGCGAGTCTCGTAGCATCGGACGGACATAAATATTCAGTCGGATATCTCGTAGGTCAGAATATTAATACGAACCAGCACTTTTTCATTAACACGGAATGGTTAAATGCATTGGGCTTGGATATGCCTTCCGATGTTGACGAATTGACTGAAGTGCTTAGAGCATTTAAGACACAGGATCCTAACGGAAACGGGGAAGCAGATGAAGTTCCGCTTGAGATGGGTCTGGATACAGGATTCTACGGAATCCGCTATATGCTTCCTTTATTCGGAGTTCCTGCTGATCCCGATAAGTGGATTTATATAGATAATGACAAACAGGTTCAGTTTGCGGCAACACAGGATGGATTCCGTGAATGTATGGAATGGCTGCATGAGTGCTATGATGAAGAGCTTGTTGACGCAGAGCTGATTTCCCAGGATATTAACACCATAGAAACAAAGTTAAAAGAAGGAAATGTAGGCTTCTTTACAGCATGGCGTTTAACTGCAATGGGATTTGATGATGGCGTAGCAAAGAATTGTGAGTTATATACTCCTGACAGCAGCGCCCAGTTGTATCGTTATCTTGAGATGGCAAAGAACGGAGCATATATAACCTGCACCAATGAACATGTGGCAGAATCGCTCAGATTACTGGATGCTATGCTTGATACGGAAACCATGTTCTCGTTATATTATGGTGAGCAGGATGCAACGGACGGTACCGGATGGAAATACGCAGAAAATGGTAAAATAGATTCACTTGTTGACGGTTCTGTAGATGTTAAAAACTGCTTAGACTGTAATACATTATTCTTTGCACCCGGCAATTACATCAGCGAAGTATTCAATATGTCTTCCCAGCGTATAGAAAAGACAGAATACTGTCAGAAATATGATGAAGCAGGTATTATTCAGAAGTACAGTAATGATTATCTGGATCTTGCACCGTTAACATCTGACCAGATTCAGAGCAGTGCATTAAAGGAAACCGATATTGACAATGCCGTGATTGAAAATGTTGCAACCTTTATTACAACAGGTGTTACAGATGAAAGCTGGAATCAGTTTGTGAAGCTTTTTGATGACATGAAGATAGACGAGTATGTTAAAATGTATCAGGATGCACTTGATACCATGGACATCGAATAAAAAGAAAGATGTGTAAGTAAATCATTAGTCCTACCGGAGCAGATTCCGGTAGGACTAAATGTGGTTATAAAAAGAGGACCGGGATGAAAAAGCAATTTTTAAAATGGAAAAATAATGCGTTACTAAATTACATATTTGTTTTCAGTTTGCTTGTAATAACAATCATTCTGGTTATGGGAGGGTATCTATACAACTTTTACTATCAGACTATCTATGATGACTTTGTGAATACAAACGAGACGTATCTGACGGGAATTATGAACCGGCATGAGAGTGATCTGGGTGTCATGGAAAACATTGTTCAGCAGGTGGGACTGGAGCCTGACCTTGTGGAATTTCTTTTAGATGAGAATCCGGTTAAGAGTATGCGATTAAAAGAACGCTTATATCAGTATGATTCCGTCAGCCAGTCTTTTGCACAGATGTTCAGCATATATCATAAGGACAACTATTTATTTTCTCACATGACTTCTTCCAAGCTAGACAGATTTCTGCGGGAGGGATTTGTTTTGGAAAACACAAGACCCAAGGAGCTGGAGGCGTTAATGTACAGCAGCGAAGCAGGGATGAAGGTTCTTTCACAGCAGGGAGTAGACGGTTATCTGGCTTTACGCAATATGAACGACCTGCAGTCCGTTGTAATTTATATCTTTCCGGTTGCACCAAAAAATGTTACTTCTCTTATGTTTGTTGTGGGAGAGAAATATTACGATAACCTCCTTGGAGAAGAGGGAGTCAAACAAAATGACTATATCGTGTATAAAGGTCAGAATATTGTTTCATCGGGCACGCTAGATGAAGTATCGACAGAAGAAGTCGTTGCGGCATTACCCAAAATGGAAAGTGATTGTGAGAAGGTTACTTTTTCAGGGGAGAAATATCTGCTGATGCAGAAAACAGGAGAAAGCGGATTGGTTTATTGTACATTACAGCCAATCAGCGTTTTTCAGAAAAAGATGTTTACGGGAATATGGGGAATCATTATCTTGTTGCTGATTTGCACCATACCTGCTGCATTTCTGATTACTGCAGTTTCACGTAATATGTTTAGTCACGTGAAGCGTATTAATAATTTATTGCAGGAAGACGAACATTACGAGCTTGAATCGATAGAGGAAGGAATAAAAG
>CAVJJQ010000169.1:0-4499 GCA_963649755.1 bacterium
CGGAAGTATAAACCACTTCTTACAGTTGTAAGATTTACCGGAAAAAAAGAAATTCAGTACGATTATATAGATCCATAAAAGGGAAAAAATCACCGAAGCTATTGTAAATAGAATATTTTTTCTTGACTCTGTATTTTTCACCGAAAGTCCCTCCCAACAAGCAATACGAGTATATCATTATTTAAAAGGCATTGCATCAAAGGAGAAACTCCTTCCCATTGCTTCATCTTTCTTTAATCTGCTTTCCTGTCATATGCTCGATGGTTATTTCGTAGAGCTGGGCTCTGTCGATAGCCGCCATTTCAGCTTCTATTTCTTCTTTATTCGGGTAATATTTCTCGGCAAGCAAGTGTACTTTATGAATCGTCAGTTCCTTGTCCTCAATTAACCGGCAGCGTCCGAAAACGACTGCGCTCTGCACATACGGGGCCCATTCGCCTTCCTTGAAATGTTCGTTTCCGTATACCGTAAAGCAGACTTTATCGTTTTTCTTTAATGAATCTACCTTGTAGCCTTCCTTTGCTCCGTGAAAGTATATTTTTCCTTCCTCTTCGGCATAAAGAAAGTTAATCGGAAAAGCAAAAGGATACCCGTCATCTCCGTTAACGGAAAGGACACCTCTCTTTTCTTTTTCAAGTAAGGCCTTTGTATCCTCAAGCGAAATCTCGCGGTTGATTCTTCTCATTTTTCTAAACATCGTGTGGCTCCTTAAAAATTTTGATTAATTATACTTCAGGTGAAAGCTCAGATTCCATATTTACGTATCTGCTGATAAAGAACGGTTCTCACACGTTCTATTATTTCCGGAGCATATATACAAGCGCCTTCCAAAAGCTTATCTACGTCCCGTTTGGTAAAATTAAAATGAATGCATTCCCCAAACAATTCCTCTGCCGCATCCATTTGCTCATCAAAGTTCTCGCTTACGGTTTTTGATTTAACTTGATCCATAAGTGCATAAATATCCTCTGTTAAAGGATAATCCAAGGTAGTATCCGAGAGCAGCGAAGCTCCGTTATCAAATATGGGGCATAGCTTATACTCGCCGGCGCTATTCATAAGTACTGCAATATTGTGCATATGACGATCTTCATTCTTAAAAACAGCATCTATTTCTAATAGTTTTGTTAGATAAATACCGAAATCGGATATTCCGGTAATTCGTTTTACCTGTTGACACAGAAATTCGATTCTATCCTTCACATCGTGTATCTTCCACACCGATTGGTAGAGACTCGTGTTAAAGCTATTTTTGAATAGTCTTTCCAAGGTAATGATTTGCCAGTTACCTTCCAGCATATCCTTGCTTTTTACGCCATTAAACATCCTGTTATTATATCGTATCTGTTCAAGTTCATATACAACTACTTCTTCCGGTTTGAGGTTTGAATGCTTTATAAGCTGCGATACCATGTATTCAGCCAAACCTTCATAGCCACTATAGTCTGCTTTGTACCAATAATCTTCACTCTTCCATTTTAATTGATTTCCCTTGGATGAATGTCGTTGCGGTGTGACTATCTGCTGCTCAAAAAGCTCTATCATGATTTCCTCCGAGATTCAAGCACATAATGCGCTTACGAAATAAAAAATTATTTTTAATGCTCTACATCTAACCAGAAGTCATCCTCTGCCATGTGACCTTTTGTTTTTGAGATTATCAAGAAAGGGTCATAAAACGGCAAATCCAGGTCATTAAGAATTAGCTTCATCTTGTCGCGAGATTCAGGAAAGCACCGGGACTCCAAAAATTCAAGGTAATCATCATAGCTTGGCGATTCATTGATTCCGAATGCCCTGAATTGAGGTCTGGCATCATAATTTTTTATTTTTACAATTCTGTTAGAATCGTCTGCATCAATAAGAGTGCATTTTCGATTTTGGTGCATGTACCACATTCGGGTGGGTAATTCTTGAGCCGGAACAATTAAAGCATCCAACCCACCATTATTAAAGAAATAAAGCAATCCTGCTATAGGTCCCATAACATCTTTCTTTGATGCTTCCCAGCGTTCAACCGTGGGTTTTGACACACCGACAAGATTGGCAAATTCTCTTTGCGTCATCTTAAGTTTGGCTCTTGCTTCCTTTATTTCTTCCCCTGATATTTTATCCGGCAATATATACTCTTTCATGGCATGACCTCGTTGAAAAACATCTTTCAAATCATACAACAAAAATATCATCAATTTGATGACATTTCAAGCGTTGGTGCCATCATTTTGATGATATGTCTTTTTGGAATATTACAAAAGCTTCTATAGCTTAGTTTCCTCGATATAAAAGTCGCCCCTTACTGTACACTGATAAGTAGCTCTCGACTTGCAGTAATGGTATAGCATTATCAGCTTCCTTGGCATGTTTCGATAGTTATTTCAAACATGGTTTCATACGGCCAAAAGAAAATCTTTCTTTTTCCGGTGCTGATGGTAGAATGGTAGCAAATCTATTTTTAAGAGGTACATATGAAATACGCATTTGTTAATGCCAATATTCTTGACGGAAGCAAGGATATGACTGTAAAGGAAGGTTATACGCTCATTACCGACGGTGAAAAAATAACCGATATTCACCCTGACGGAAACGTGTCCTCCGACTGTGAAACTATTGATTTAAAAGGAAAATATCTTCTTCCCGGTCTTATAAATATGCATGTACACCTGGCAGGAAACGGGAAGCCGCAGAAAAAACAACGGGACAATGAAAAACTTGTAAACATATTGATGGCTACGGGTCTTTCCAGAGCGATATCCTATAAAATCGTTGCAGACTTTGCACGACTTGAACTCTTAAGCGGCGTTACGACCATCAGGACGGTCGGTGGTTTGCGTGATTTTGATACCAAGCTTCGCGATGAAATAGCCGCAGGGAAGAAAGTAGGTCCGAGAATCCTTGCCGCCAATGAGGGAATTTCCGTACCCGGCGGTCACATGGCCGGCTCGGTGGCAATTGCCGCAAAGGATGTAAACGATGCTTTGACGCACGTTGATAAAGCAAAGGCGCAGGGTGTTGACCTTGTTAAGCTGATGATTACCGGCGGCGTCATGGATGCAAAAGAAAAAGGCGTTCCCGGAGAGCTTAAGATGCCACCGGAAATGGTGAAAGCAGTATGCGACAAAGCTCATGCCATAGGCTACAAGGTTGCGGCTCATGTTGAATCTCCGGAAGGTGTACGCGTAGCCTTAGAGAACGGGGTTGATTCAATTGAGCATGGTGCAAACTTGGACGACTCAATGATTTCTCTCTTTAAAGAGCACAATGCTTTTCTTTGTACCACAATATCTCCTGCCTTACCTTATGCACTTTTTGACAGAACGATATCCAATGCAAGTGAAGTGGAGCAGTTTAACGGAAACGTCGTTTTTGAGGGAATCATTAATTGTTCGAAGGAAGCCTTGGCAAATGACATTCCGGTTGTCCTCGGAAATGATGTCGGGTGCCCTTGGATTACCCAGTATGATTTCTGGCGTGAGCTTTATTATTTCCACAAGTATGTGGGTGTTTCGAATGAGTTCGCTATTTTTACTGCCACGAAGCAGGCCGCAAAGATGGCGGGTATTGACGATATAACCGGTTCCGTTGAAGTCGGAAAATGCGCCGATTTGATTGTAACAAGTGAAAATCCGCTTGTAGATCTTCGCGCGCTTTCGAAAATAGATTATGTAATGAGCCGCGGAAACTTGATTAAGAATCCTTCCTTTAAAGTTAATGCTTTGGTCAAGAACGAGCTCGATAAATTTTTATAGAGGTTTCGCATGTTATATGTAATTCGTCACGGGAAAACCGACTGGAATGCAATTCACAAACTTCAGGGACGCACCGATATCCCGCTAAATGAAGAAGGGCGTGCTCAGGCCGAGGCGGCCGGGGAAATGTATAAAGAAATTTCTTTTGACATATGCTATGCCTCCCCACTTAAAAGAGCACTCGAAACCGCCGAAATCTTTCTTGATGGAAAAAATGTTCCTATTCTTACCGACGATCGTTTGAGAGAAATGTGCTTCGGTCCTTACGAGGGATTTGAAAATACCTTCGAAAAGCCCAATTGCCCCATATATCCGCTTTTCAAGGACCCCATAAACTATATTGCCCCCGAAGGTGCCGAAAGCATCGAAGAGCTTATGGGGCGTACTAAAGAATTCATAGACGAAGTTTTAATGCCCTTGCTGGATGAAGGAAAGACCGTGCTGATTGTAGGGCACGGTGCCATGAACTGCAGTCTTATAGATAATTTGAAGGGAATAGAAAAAGAAAATTTCTGGCAGGAAATGACCGGAAATTGTGAGTTGAAGAAAGTAGAAATATAAAAAGCAGAGAAAAACTTCCCTGCCAATGATGTGAATTCACTTAAGATATATATGTCGCAAAGGCGATAGCGCCAGACGATGAGCGTTCCGTAAACGGAAAGCTTTTTTTACTATATAGGAAATTGCTCCGCGTGGGAGAGCCAAGTCCCTCTCAGTCACCTTCGGTGACAGCTTTAGCCCTCTCAGTCACCT
>CAVJJQ010000170.1:0-4488 GCA_963649755.1 bacterium
TTAAGGATACCGCAAAGAAGCTCGGTAAGGGCATCATTTCTTTCAGCCCTCTTGCTCAGGGACTTCTTACCGACAGATATCTAAACGGAATTCCGGAAGACAGCCGAGTAAAGACTGACGGAAGGTTCCTGAAGGATTCAAATATCACGGAAGAGAAGTTAAATCAGATCCGTGCTCTGAATGAAATTGCAAAGAAGCGCGGGCAGACCCTTGCGGAGATGTCACTTGCCTGGGTACTTAAGGACGGCGTTGTCACAAGTGTCCTTGCCGGGGCTTCAAAGCCTTCGCAGATCTTAGACAACATTAAGTGCATCGAAAATACCTCATTTACCGAAGAAGAGCTTAAAGAAATCGATATTGCTTCGGGTTTTTAGCTTGACAAATAAAGTCAAAAACAATAGGATATTCCGTAGAAAAACAGTGACGGAAACATGTCGGTAAAGGTAAGCGCTCAGAGAATGAGGCAAATGGTGTGAGCCTCTGCGTGTAAGTTTATCGGTACCCTTCCCAAGTTGCGTTCCTGAATCAAGTAGGGAATTGCCGTGTCCCGCGTTAAGGGGTTGAGTGAAAGTTAAGGTGGAACCGTGTGCAAGCACCCTTATGTACGTAAATGTACTTAAAGGTGCTTTTTTCATAGCAAAACCACACGGCCGAGACTTTTAATCAGGAGGATAAGTATATGAAAGTAACATTGAAGGATGGCTCCGTAAAGGAGTACGCAGGTGCAAAGAGCATTTACGAAATTGCTTCGGACATTTCCGAGGGGCTTGCAAGAGTAGCCGCAGCAGGCGAGGTTGACGGTAAGGTTTGCGATTTAAGAACCGTTATTGATTCGGACGTAACCTTAAATATCATTACGGTTAATGACAAGGAAGCGCTTCCCATCATCAGACACACCGCTTCTCACGTACTCGCAGAGGCGGTAAAGAGACTCCGTCCCGATGCAAAGTGCACGATTGGACCTTCCGTTGAAGACGGATTTTATTATGATTTCTTAACCGATCCTTTTTCAAGAGAGGATCTTGATGCCTTAGAGGCAGAGATGAAGAAGATTATTAAAGAAGGACACGAGATTAAGAGATTTACTCTTTCCCGTCCCGAGGCCGTTAAATTCATGGAAGAAAGAAACGAGCCCTTCAAGGTAGAGCTCATCAACGACCTTCCGGAAGATGCGGAAATTTCTTTTTACGATCAGGGCGGTTTCGTAGACCTTTGCGCAGGCCCTCACTTAATGAGCGTCAAGGGCGTTAAGGCATTCAAACTCACCTCTTCATCCATGGCTTATTGGAGAGGCGATTCAAACAGAGACAGACTTCAGAGAATTTACGGTTCTGCATTCAATAAAAAAGAAGAGCTCGAAGAATACCTTGCAAAGCTTGAAGATGCCAAGAAGCGCGATCACAACAAGCTCGGCCGTGAGATGGGACTTTTCCTTACCGCCGATGTAATCGGTCAGGGACTTCCTTTGTTTACTCCCAAGGGTACCAAGATGATCATGAAGCTTCAGCGCTGGATTGAGGACCTTGAGGACAATGAATGGGGCTACGTCCGCACCCGTACACCTTTGATGGCAAAGTCGGACCTTTACAAGATTTCCGGTCACTGGGATCACTACATGGACGGCATGTTCATCCTCAACAAGGATGCCGAGGACGGCAAGGAAGTCATGGCTCTTCGTCCCATGACCTGTCCTTTCCAATACTATGTATACATGAACGAGCAGAAGTCCTATCGTGACCTTCCCTACAGAATGTCCGAGACCTCGACTCTTTTCAGAAACGAGGATTCCGGTGAAATGCACGGACTTACCAGAGTTCGTCAGTTTACCATCACCGAGGCTCACATCATCCTTACTCCCGAGCAGGCAGAAGAGGAGCTCACAAGGTGCGTAGACCTTTGCCACTATGTAATGACCACCCTCGGCCTTGACGGAGACGTTACCTACAGACTTTCAAAGTGGGATCCCAACAATCGCGCCAAGTACCTTGGCGATGAGGCTTATTGGAATTCTACCCAGCAGTACTTAAGGGACGTAATGATAAAGAACAACATCGAGTTCACCGAAGCCGACGACGAAGCTGCTTTTTACGGCCCGAAGATTGATATTCAGGCGAAAAACGTTTATGGTAAAGAGGACACCATGGTAACGATTCAGCTTGACTGCGCATCGGCCGAGAAGTTCGGCATGTACTACATCGATGAGCAGGGCAACAAGGCAACACCTTGGATCATCCACAGGACTTCAATGGGCTGCTATGAGAGAACCCTTGCATGGCTCATCGAGCACTACGCAGGCAAGTTCCCCACATGGATGTGCGCCGAGCAGGTCAGAGTTCTTCCTATTTCCGAGAAGTACAGCGACTATGCCGAGGCTGTCAGAAAAGAGCTTAAGGCAAACGGCATAGATGTAACCGTTGACAATCGTTCCGAGAAGATCGGTTACAAGATCAGGGAGGCTCGCCTTTCAAAACTTCCTTACTGGCTCGTAGTCGGTGAGCAGGAGGCCGCAGGCAACCTTGTATCCGTATCCAGCCGTTTCGAAGGCAATGAAGGTCAGAAGCCTTTAAGCGAGTTCATCGCTCAGATTACCGAGGAAATTCGCACAAAGGCCATCAGGACTGAGAAGCCCGCTGAAAAATAAAATAATTGTCCGGGCGCAGGCGCCTCTGCCGGCGCCCGGCGGTTAAATATATTTAGGAGACTTTTATCATGAAAAAGAAAACCACCATAGTTGCGGCGGTGATTTTCGCAATTGTACTTGCGACCATCATTATCTGCAACGCCTGCGGCGTAGCCTTCGTGAACACCGCATGGTCGCTACTTCCGCCGTTAGTGGCGATTGTACTTGCACTCATTACAAAGGAAGCTTATTCATCACTCTTCCTGGGAGTGCTGCTCGGAGCCGTTATGGCTTCAGGCTGCAATTTCCTGTCAACCGTTGATTTGGTCACTGTTGACGCAATCAGCGCTTCCGTATCGGGAAATGCCGGAATTTTGTTTTTCCTTGTAATCCTCGGAATCGTAGTTGCTTTGGTCAACAAGTCCGGAGCTTCAAGAGCTTTCGGAGAATGGGCTGAGAAGCACATTACGACACGTGCCGGTGCCATGATGGCAACCTTCTTGCTCGGCGTACTCATCTTCATCGATGACTATTTTAACTGCCTGACGGTAGGTTCGGTTATGAGCCCCGTTACGGACTCAAAGAAGATAAGCCGTGTAAAGCTTGCATACTTAATCGATGCAACGGCAGCTCCCATATGTATGATAGCTCCTGTTTCTTCCTGGGCTGCTGCAGTTTCAGGCTGTGTAGACAGTGAAAATTATTCGGGTATCGAGCTTTTCGTACGTGCCATTCCCTTTAACTTCTATTCGATTCTTACCTTTGTATTCATCATATCAATTGTACTCTTGGGCTTTGACTACGGTAAGATGGCAGACTTCGAGATTAAGGCTCAGAAGACCGGCGATTTAAGCGCCTTGGAAGTTGCTTTAAACGATGAAAAGCAGGAGAGGAAGCTTACCGAGGAAGGACCTTCCAATCCTCACAAGGGAAAATTAATCGACCTTCTCATTCCCATCGGTTTGCTGATTGTCTTCTGCATCTGGGGACTTATAAAGAACGGTCTTGATTCACTCGGCGGCGAAGGAACCTTCGTAGATGCTTTCTCCGCAACGGATGCTTATGTCGGACTTCCCTGGGGCAGCATTATCGCACTTGTAATCGTTGTTATTTATCTTGTTTTAAGACGTGTCATTACCTTTGAAGAGGCAATGGAATGTGTACCCAAGGGCTTTATCGCAATGGTACCCGCTATCACCATTTTGACCCTTGCAACCTCCTTAAAGACCATGACAAACGATTTCTTAGGCTCAGCAGAGTTCGTAAGAATCGCAATGGCAAATGCCGACGGCTTACAGTGGGCACTTCCCGCAATCGTATTCGTCGTTGCCTGCATCATCGCCTTTGCAACAGGTACCTCATGGGGAACTTTCGGAATACTTATTCCCATTGTATGTGCTATCTTCCCTGAGACCTCGAATCTCTTCTTTATCGGTATTTCGGCTTGCCTTGCAGGTGCCGTTTGCGGTGACCACTGCTCACCCATTTCCGACACGACCATCATGTCGAGCGCCGGCGCACACTGCAACCACATTGACCACGTAGAGACTCAGCTTCCATACGCAATCTCCGTAGCCGCAATTTCCTTTGTATGCTACATCATGGCAGGTTTACTCAGCTTCATCGACCTTTCCTGGATTTCCATTCCGTTCGGCGTAGTCCTGACGGTTGCCTTCCTGGTAGTCATGAAAAAGCACGTAAGCAGTAAGGTTACGGAATAAGGCCGGACTTAATATGCATTTAAAATCCGCATCTGCCAGATGATTTTGGCAGGTGCGGATTTATTTTTTACATTTTATGAAAGGCCCCCTTGCCTCTCCCTCCTTGGCTCTCCCTCTGGGAGAGCTGTCACCGCAGGTGACTGAGAG
>CAVJJQ010000171.1:0-4463 GCA_963649755.1 bacterium
GGAGAGCATCTGCCTTACAAGCAGAGGGTCATAGGTTCGAGCCCTATAGGCCCCATTTGTGCACGTGTGGCGGAATAGGCAGACGCAAGGGACTTAAAATCCCTCGGTAGCAATACCGTGCCGGTTCAAGTCCGGCCACGTGCATTTCTCCTTTTTTTGTTAGTTTGCTACAAAAAACCTTCAGGCTTTTACAGCCCGAAGGTTTTTTTCTTTTACATCATGCTTTCAATGTATTTTATAAAGTCTTCCGTATTAATTGCTTTTGAGAAGTAGAAGCCCTGAATGAAATCCACATTTATGTTTGACAGGTAATCAAGTTCTTCTTTCTCCTCAACTCCTTCCGAAACAACCTCGACTCCCATCGAATGGAACATCGAAACCATCTTTTCAAACATCGGTTTAAGCTTTGAATCGTTGTTTATTTTCTTTGTCGTTTCATTGTCGAATTTGACGATATCAAAGTCCATCGAGCAGAGCCTCTGCAGGTTTGCATATCCCGATCCGAAATCATCGATTGCCAATAAGAACCCTTCTTTATGCAGGCAGATAAGGTTCTGCGTGAAGATTTCCGGAGCACAGTTTGAAGCCGTCTCGGTAATTTCAAAACATATTTTATCAGGCTTTATGTCGTATTTATGGACAAGCGACATCAGATT
The DNA here is from genome assembly GCA_963649755.1 of bacterium. GTDB lineage: Bacteria > Bacillota > Clostridia > Lachnospirales > Lachnospiraceae > UBA1258. Next base: position 657 of record CAVJJQ010000171.1, read on the forward strand.
TATGAAGAAGTTTCGCTGCAGGCATTGAACGGTAGAAAGGTTTACTTCAATGTATTCGATACCGAGTTTTTCAATGTCGTGAGCTGCTATGAATTTGAAAACTTCTTCAAGTACGTAGTCTCCGATTTTGAGCATCAGACCCGTGCGTTCCGCAATCGGAATGAACTCTCCGGGAGAGATGTACCCCAAAGGCGAATGATTGATTCGCGAAAGAGCTTCGCAGGAAACGATTTTCTTTTTCTTTGTATCGTATATCGGTTGATAGAATACTTCTAACGTTCCCTCATTCAGTGCATTTACAACCGCGTTTTCAACGCTCTTTTCACGGGTCAAATCCCTGATTGAAAACTCCTCAATCGGCATTATTCCGTAGCGAAGTTTGTGCATCTTGTGCATGTAGGAAATAAGGTTAAGCAATTGCGTCATATCCTGAAAGTTTTCGGGATAGTTAAAGGACGCGATGAAGTGCGAAAAGCTTACATCAACATTGTCTACCTCTATTTTTAGCTTGGACAACCCGTCAAGCTTTTCAAGCATCTTTTCGTTATCATCCGGACTTTGATTTCTTGCAATGATTGCAAACATATCGTCATGAAGTTTGTATGCGGAAGATTTCGGTGCAATTGCACTTATTTTTCGTCCGAGGATGGACATCAGTTTATTGACGGTTTTGAGTCCGTAGGTGTCCACCAACAGGTCGTAATCGGCAATTCTTACGGCACATACGTTAAAAGGAATCTTATTGTATGTCAGAAACGTTATTTTTTCGTAAAAAGCATTTCTGCTTACGAGTTTGGTTTCTCTGTCGATTATATTGCCCTTTTTAAGCATTATGCAGAGCAACTGCATGAAGGCTAGTGAAATTGCAAAGCTGTGAAGCAAAAATTCGGGATGAAGGTATTGTATTATAATGCCGACAAATACTATTAAGAGTGTATTCGAAATCGCAAGGCATACGTGCTTGTTGTAGATTTCTTTGTACCTTAATACAAAGTAAATCGAGTACAGATAGTAGGCAAGGGTCGCTATGTAACAGGTAAACTGTAAGGGACCGTATGAATAAATGCCGGTTTCGGCGTCAAGTGAGTAGAGCCATCCGGTGAAAGGATTCGTAAATATCAGGACGGTAATTGCGGTTATGGGGAATATGAAGATGCCCTGCTTGTAGAATTTCATGTTTTTGCGTCTTGCAAGCGGTGAGAGCGCATAGAGAAAAAACGCAAATGCGGAATACTGTTGGGTGAGATAATAGATACCGTTAAACAGATTAAACAGGGTGGGGCTTCCGCTCTCCATGGCGATTACGGACGCGATGTCAAAGAACGGTGTCATCGATGCCGTCCACCACAGGAACAAAAACGTGTAGTGACTTGCGTCCTTTATAAAGTGCTGTTGAAAATAAGTAACAAGTATTACCGCAAAAATAAAAATCGATGCAACATCAAAGTAATAAATAAATGAAGATGTCATAATAATTCCTCGAAATGTGTTGTCCTTGGGTGCAAAAAGGCTTCTTTATCCCAAAAAGACATTATAAATAGAAGCTTTCTTTTTGCAAGAATAGCACAGTGCAATTAATGACCGATTTATAAAAACTTAATAGTTGAAACGGATTGAAATATCGATGATTTAAGGTAAACTAAAGAAGACGTCAGTTCCTTTAGGAACGAATGTATAAGGAGGTCTTATGAAGTTTATTAATGACAACGGAGCCCTTGTGTTTTATCACAACGGCGAAATGGGCCGAATTGAGGCCTGGGGAACGGATTCTTTCAGAGTCCGCACCACGATGCATCAGGAATTCTCCGGTAATTTTTGGGCATTGACGGAGGATGTTTGTAAGACCGGCGCCAAGGTTACCATCGGTAAAGAGGACCACTGGGTTGGCGACGGAACGATTGATCAGAAAGAAATTGCAACGATTGAAAACGGCAATATTAAGGCCGTTGTCAATTTCGGAGGAGTTATTTCTTTTTACAAGAATGACAAGCTCATTTTAAGAGAATATTTCCGTGCATATGACGGCACGATTTCCAAGGAAAGCAGATGCTTAAAGGTTGTTAACCGTGAATGGAAGGGTGTAATCGGCGGAAGCGAATATTCCCTTAATCTTAAATTTGAAGCAAACAAGGGTGAGAAGATCTTCGGTATGGGTCAGTATCAACAGCCCGATATGGATATGAAGGGCTGCGTGCTTGAACTTGCACAAAGAAACTCACAGATTTCCGTTCCTTTCTATATTTCTTCCATGGGATATGGCCTTCTTTGGAACAATCCTGCAGTCGGCAAGGTAACCTTCGGAAAGAACTACACCGAATGGATTGCACGTTCCACAAAGGAAATGGACTACTGGATTACCGCAAAGGATACTCCGAAGGAAATCCTTGCTTCCTATACAAATGCAACCGGACATGCAGATATGTTCCCGGAAGATTTGATGGGACTCTGGCAGTGCAAGCTTCGTTATCGTACGCAGGATGAGGTTCTTTCCGTTGCAAGACAGTATCAGAAGGAAGGCATCAAGATTGACCAGATCGTTATCGACTTCTTCCACTGGACCGTTCAGGGCGACTGGAAATTCGATACCAAGTATTGGCCCGATCCAAAGGCAATGGTTGATGAGCTTCATTCGATGGGCATAAAGGTTATCGTTTCCGTTTGGCCTTCGGTTGACAGGAAGAGCGAGAACTTCGGTCCTATGATGGAACAGGGACTCCTTATAAAGACCGAGCGCGGTGCGGCTCAGACCTATGATTATCAGGGCGACTGCGTCGAAATCGATCCCTTCAATCCTAAGACCAGGGAATATGTATGGAACGTATGCAAAAAGAACTACTATGATTTCGGTATAGATGCTTTCTGGCTTGACAACTCCGAGCCCGATTACGGCGTATATGACTTTGAGAACTACAGATACTCTGACGGACCGGCTCTTGCAATGAGCAATATGTATCCTCAGATGTATTCAAGAGTCTTCTACGATCAGATGAAGGATTTAGGAAAGCCCGTTGTAAACCTCTTGAGATGCGCGTGGGCAGGCTCACAGAAGTACGGAAACGTAGTTTGGTCAGGTGACGTTCCTTCAACCTTTGAAGCATTTCAGGATCAGGTTAAGGCAGGACTTAACATGGGCCTTGCGGGTATTCCCTGGTGGACTACCGATATCGGCGGCTTCATGACAGATGATGTCAACGATCCCGATTTCAGACAGCTCCTTATCAGATGGTATCAGTTCGCCGTTTATTCTGCAGTTTTGAGAATGCACGGAGACAGAGGTCCCTACAATATTCCGCCTCTTGACGACAGAGACTGGGGCGGCGGATATCTTCATACAGGTCAGCCCAATGAGCTTTGGAGCTACGGTGAAGACAATTACAAGATCATGAAGCATTATTACGATATCCGTATTTCAATGCATGATTATATCAAGCACCTTTACGAGGAGGCTCACACAAACGGATCGCCATTAATAAGAGCAATGTTCTACGAGTTCCCCGACGATGCAAAGTGCTGGGAGCTTGACGACCAGTACATGTTCGGTGAGAAGTATCTGGTTGCACCTATTTTCGAGCTTAATCAGTTTGAAAGAGATGTTTATTTGCCGGCAGGCTCCTGGAAGCTTACTTCAACAGGAGAGACCTTTGAAGGCGGCAAGACCGTATCCGTAAAGGCACCGATTGAATATTCACCTGTATTTGAAAGAGTATAAATTTTTTAAACCCCCGAGGAGAAATCCTCGGGGGTTTTTATATGCGTGAGAGTTTCGCAAGCGAAACTCTTTTTTACTATATAGGAAATTGCTCCGCG
>CAVJJQ010000172.1:0-4407 GCA_963649755.1 bacterium
GTTGAAGAGGCTGTTGCCGCTGCCGATGCTGCAATTATTGTTGTTTCCGGTAAATCCGGTGTTGAAGTCGGCACCGAGAAAGCCTGGGATCTTTGCGAAAAATACAAGCTTCCCAGATTCGTATTTGTAACGGATATGGATGTCGACAACGCATCCTTTAAAAACGTTCTTGAAACCATGACTGAAAAGTACGGAAAGAGAATGGCTCCTTTCCATCTTCCCATCAGAGAGAATGAAAAGCTTATCGGCTATGTAAACGTTATTTCCGAAACCGGTAATAAGTGGCAGGGTAAGGAAGCCGTTGAGATTCCCGTGCCCGAATATTCTAAGCCGAACCTCGCTCAGTACAGGGAAACCCTTATGGAAACCGTTGCCGAGACTTCAGAGGATATGATGGAGCGTTTCTTTGCAGGAGAGACATTCTCAGAGGCAGAAATCAGATCAGCCCTTCGTACCAATATCATTGACGGTACTGTTGTTCCGCTTACAATGGGTTCAAGCTTACTTTGCTACGGTATTTATACTTTGCTTGATGATATTGTTAAATATCTTCCGAGCCCCGAGAACTGTAAGATTGCCGGCGTTAATATGAAGACAAACGACATCTTTGAAGCAAACTATGATTTCTCAAAGGCAAAGTCCGCATTTATTTTCAAGACTATTGTTGATCCTTTTATCGGAAAGTATTCCCTTATAAAGGTTTGCTCAGGTGTTCTTAAGTCCGATGACCTTATTTACAATCTTGACAAGGATATCGAGGAAAAGGTTTCAAAGCTTTATACGATGCAAGGCGGCAAGGCTGTCGAAGTCACAGAGCTTCATGCGGGAGATTTAGGGGCAATAGCAAAGCTTACCGGAGCAAGAACCGGCAATTCTCTTTCCACCAAGAACAATATTATCAAATACGGCATGTTTGATATTTCAAAGCCTTATACCTGCATGCGTTATAGGCCTGTTAACAAGGGCGACGTCGACAAGATCAGCCAGGCTTTGCAGAAGATGATGCACGAAGACCTTACACTGAAGAATGTCAATGATTCCGCAAACGGTCAGACTCTTCTTTACGGCATGGGTGATATGCATCTTGATATCGTAACGTCTCGTCTTAAGAATGAATATAAGGTTGAAATAACCCTTGAGAAGCCGAAGGTAGCATTCAGAGAGACTATCAAGAAGAAATCGGATGTCGAATACAAATACAAGAAGCAGTCGGGCGGACACGGACAGTACGGACACGTAAAGATGCGTTTCGAGCCTGCAGACGACATTACCGTTCCTTATGTATTTGAGGAAGAGGTTGTCGGAGGCGCTGTTCCTAAGAATTACTTCCCGGCAGTTGAAAAGGGACTTCAGGAATCCGTTTTAAGAGGACCTCTTGCCGCTTATCCCGTAGTCGGCGTTAAGGCTATCCTTTATGATGGTTCGTATCACCCCGTTGATTCTTCTGAAATGGCATTTAAGGTTGCAACCATTCAGGCCTTCAAGAAGGGCTTCATGGAAGCAGGCCCGGTTCTCTTAGAGCCTATCGTAAATATCAAGGTTAATGTTCCGGACAGCTACACCGGAGATATAATGGGTGATTTAAACAAGCGTCGAGGCAGAGTCCTCGGTATGAATCCCGCACCCGGCGGAAGACAGATTATCGAGGCAAGCATTCCACAGATGAGCCTTCACGGATATTGCACAGATCTTCGCTCCATGACGGGCGGCAGAGGCGAATATTCCTATGAGTTTGATCGCTACGAGCAGGCTCCTTCGGATATCCAGGAAGCGCAGATCAAGGAACGTGCAAGCAAGGTTGCCGAGAGTAATATTGATGCATAAAATTCCTGACATCTAATGGTTGAAATTTACCATTATTCGGCAAAAAATGACTTTATTAAAGAACTGCTTTCGGTTAAACTGATAGCAGTTCTTTTTTATCGGAGGGCTTTATGAATATTAAGATATCAAATCAAAAGAGAAACTCGATTAATAAAGGTATGATGGGGTTGTTTTTCGAGGATATCAACTATGCCGCAGACGGCGGACTTTATGCTGAAATGCTCGAAAACAGGAATTTTAACTTTGTAAAGGCTGCAGGCGACTGGGCAGATTACTATGTGATTCCGGCAGGAGACTACGGATGGAAACAGTTAAATGATGATGGCTCTTTCAATATTGTATCGGGAAGCTCTCTTTCTACGGCAAACCCTTACTATGCACGCCTTCAGGCAGATAAACCGGGCTTTGGAATTTCAAATAAGGCATATGAGGGCATCACGGTAAAGAAAGGCGAAAGTTTAAATATTGTAATTTGGGCTCGACCGGTTAAGAGTACCGGCAACATAAAGGTATCCCTTAAAACCGGCAATGAAACAGTAGGCGAAACTACTATCCCTTATGATTCCTTTATTGATGAAAAGTATAATTTCTGGAAGTTGTATTCGACTTCCGTTAAAGTAAATAAATCCATGCGTAAGGGAAGATTTGAGCTGTCCCTTGATACTCCCGGGGTTTTGGAGCTTGCTTATGTTTCACTTATTCCCGAAAATGCGGTTATGGGTATTTTCAGAAATGATATCTATACACTTTTAAAGGAATTAAAACCCGGCTTTATTCGCTTCCCGGGCGGCTGTATTGTAGAGGGCAATACTCTTCAAAACAGATATGACTTCAAAAATACTCTTAAACCCACGTGGGACAGGAAAACAAACTGGAACAGATGGGCCGTTCACGGAAACAATAAAGAAAACAACTTTACAAGCGATTATGCTTACTACAATCAGACCTACGGCCTCGGATTTTATGAATATTTCCTGCTTTGCGAATCAATTGGGGCAAAGCCGCTTCCTGTGTTAAATGTAGGCCTTGCCTGCCAGTATCAGTCGCTTGAATTTGTAAAAAGAGACAGTGAAGAGTACAAGGAATTCTTACAGGATGCACTTGACCTGATTGAATTTGCAAACGGCTCAACAGATACCAAGTGGGGTTCTTTAAGGCAAAAGATGGGTCATGACTTACCCTTCAATCTTGAACTTTTAGGTATCGGTAACGAACAGTGGCAGACAAAGAATATTGACTTCTTTGAAAGATATCTTGATTTTGAAAAAGCTATCCATGAAAAGTATCCGGATATCAAGCTTATCGGCTCGGCCGGACCGGATATCACTTCCGAAAGATACACCATGGCATGGGATTTCTACAGGAAGAATAATTCAAAGCCCGGATTTGCATATGCTCTCGATGAGCACTACTATGTAGCACCCGAGTATTTGTTTGAAAACAATTCTTTTTATGACGATTACAGCCGTGATATAAAGGTATTTGCCGGAGAATATGCCGCCCATCCTTTTGACGGCTTTAACAGACCCGATTCAAACAATCTGTGGGGAGCACTTTCGGAAGCCGCATTCTTAACAGGAGTAGAAAGAAACGCGGACGTCGTAAGACTTGCTTCCTATGCCCCGTTGTTTGCAAGAGTTGGCTACGCTCAGTGGTCGCCGGACATGATCTGGCTTAATGACGAAACGGTCTACGGAACACCCAGCTACTATGTTCAGAAGCTTTATTCAACAAATATGGGTGATATTAACCTGATTTCATCAGACACGAAAGACTATGTTAAAGACGGCATATATTTTAATGTTTCTTTTGATTCATGCTCTGATGAAACGATAGTTAAAATCGTAAATTCAAATGAAAAAGAGATTACTCTTGATATTGAATCCGAAACTTACGGTGCAGGTAAGGTTACAATGCAGACTCTTTCCGGTGCACATAAAGAAGATTACAATTCCTGCGAAAATCCTTCAAATGTATCGGTAAGCGAAGATTCACTTAAAAGTTTAAAAAATATAACACTTAAACCACTTTCATTTAGTGTTCTGAGGTTTTAATTCTTCGTAAATTGCGAATAACTATTATTGTTCCGTGGAGGGTGAACAATGACGGACGAACAAATCAAAATTTTAGAAGATATCGGTGTTGATTATGACGATGTAATGGAACGCTTTGTAGATAATGATGCATTATATTTAAAGTGTCTTTACAAGTTTCTCAAAGATGACAATTTTAAGACGATGTGTGAAGGCATTGAAGAGAAGGATGCCTCAAAGGCTTTTGAAGGAGCCCATGCACTAAAAGGGGTTTCGGCAAATCTTGGTTTTGAAGATCTTGCTATGGAAGTTTGTATCATTACCGAGGTTTTCAGAGCCGGAAGACTTGATATAAACGAGTCAAATTTCGAAAGACTGAAGAGCGAATACGAGAAGACAATCAAAGCTATCAATTCGTTATAAGGATATTTTCAATTCCCAAAGCCAAAGGTCTTTGGGATTTTTTTTGCTATATAGGAAATTGCTACGCAATCTCCTATATAGCAAAAAAGGCACTACGTGCCACTGATGCGCTACTTCAGCATAGGGT
>CAVJJQ010000173.1:0-4298 GCA_963649755.1 bacterium
AGGACGGAGAGGGCGCGCTCGGCGCGTGAGAGTTTCGCAAGCGAAACTCTTTTTTATTGACATCGGTATCAAAAATATTATACATGAAAACAACAGACGGAAACATGTATTATTTTCTAATTGGTTACACTTTTTTTATAATTACACGCTTTTTTCTGATGTATAATCTGATACTGGGGTCGAAAGGTCAAAACTCCGGTCAAGCTTGCTTGCGAGAGTGCGTAGCACGCAGCAATCCGGTATCATCTTTTGGGCGCTAAAGGAAGGCAGTTTATGAGTACGGTTTTGATATTGGGCGGAGGTGTTTCCGGACTTTCCGCGGGCATACATTGTTTAAAAGAAGGTTTTGACGTAACGATTTGCGAAAAGCACGTCATTGCGGGCGGAAATCTGACAGGGTGGAACAGGCAGGGTTTTCACATTGACAACTGCGTGCACTGGTTAAACGGCACCAATCCGAATGCTTCCGTGTACAAGCTTTGGGAGACCCTCGGGGTGATAAAGGATCCGAAAACGGACATTTACAATGCGGATGTTCTTTATACTTCCGAAAAGGACGGTGAGACCGCAACTCTCTACAGAGATTTGGACAGGACGGAAAAAGAACTCCTTGAAAAATATCCTATAGACAAAAAAGAAATCAAACGTTTCTTTAAAGCAATTCGTACCTATCAGGGAATGGCGCATATAAGGGGAGATAATCATGACAAACGCAACAATTTCTTTGAACTTATTACAGGGCTTCCGTATATGCTTCGATATTTTAAGATGAGTATTAAGAGCCTTCGAAAGCATTTTAAAACCCCTGTATTGAAGGAGTTTGTGGGTGACCTTTTCATGAGTGAAAACTTTACGGTTCTTGCAGTGATCATGACCATCGGTGCTTTTTGCGCAGACAATGCGGGGCTTCCGGTCGGAGGATCTTTGAAAATGGCAGAGACCATTGAAAAGACTTTCAAAGACTTAGGCGGTGTCATCCTTAAGAATAAAGAAGCCGTCAAGATTAACATGGAGGGTAAAAAGGCAGTTTCGGTTACTTTCAAGGACGGAAGCGAGATGTCTGCGGACTTTTACATTGCTTCAATGGATACGAAGGTCTTATTTGATAAGCTCCTGGATGTGCCGATGCCAAACTACCTTTCAAAGAAATACGAAAGCAAAAAAAGCGAGCGCTTTTCAAGTATAAATGTGGCTTTTTCTTTGGACATCGGAAAAGTACCCTTTGATGAAAATTACTTCTTTACGGCAGACGAAAAATATGACTTCAAGATAAAAAACCACAGAGTTATGCTTCGTGAATACGGCTACTGTAAGGACTACGCTCCTGAAGGCATGAATGTGCTTCAGACCATGTCGTTTACAAATGAAGAAGAAGCCGCAATGTTTATTGCTCTGAGGGAGAAGGACATAAAGGAGTACAGGCTTTTAAAAGAAGAAATCGGCAATACGATGCTTAACCTTGTTGAAGAAGAATTCCCCGAATTCAAGGGTCACCTAAAAGTAATAGATGTTTGGACGCCGGCTACATATAAGCGCTATTCGGGATCCGAAGTCGGTTCGTGGATGAGCTTCGTACTTGGTCCAAAGGTAGTTCCTTCGATGCTTCAAAGCGTCATCCCGGGTGTAAGCAATGTCTTAATATCTTCGCAGTGGCTTCAGTCGCCCGGCGGTCTTCCGGTTGCGGCCGGTGCCGGAAAGAGTGCGGCAACGGCGCTTAAGGATATTTACGAGCTTGAAAAGAAAGCCAAGGAAAGCTTTGAAAAAGCATCGAAGAAAGCTTCCGAAAAGTTTGAAAAGAGCATGAATAAGGCAACCGACAAGTTAGAAAAGGCAAAAGAAAAAGCCTTAAAGAAGTTTGATAAACATTAAAAGAATGAAAGAAGAGCTCCGGCAGCTCTTCTTTTTTGATATATAGGAAATTGCTCCGCAATCCCCTATATAGCCAAAAAGGCACTACGTGCCACTGATGCGCACTCGCGCAATAGGTATATGTCGCTAATGCGACCGCGCTCGGCGCGAGCGTTCCGCAAGCGGAACGTTTTTTTAGTGAAAAAGAAACTTATTATTTACAAATCTTCTTCACAACTTAAACACAATCGGGGATTAGTATAAGACCATAAACAAAAGCCACCCGGGTTAAAGCCCCGGGGGCAACACAAGAAAGGATTTTAATATGAAAACAAGAAAAATACCGGCAGCAGCCCTTTGTATAGTACTCGCAATGTCGATGACGGCTTGCGGAAGCGAAACGGTTACGGTTACAAGCCCCGTTACGGTTTCGGAAAGCGTTACATCGGAAAACACGATTTCTTTTTCGGAGGATTACACGGAATCTGAATTTTCCGGAATGGTAACAAGTGTAGACGGAACAACGGTTACCGTTTCAATCATGGGAAACGGAATGATGAACTTTGAAAACGGAGAAGCTCCGGAAATGCCTTCCGAAAACAGTGATCAGTCTTCATCGGAAGCAACGGATGCATCCGCAAAGCCTTCGGGTGAGGCTCCTTCAATGCCTGAAGGCGGCCAGGGTGGCGAGGCTCCTTCAAAACCGGACGGCGGTCAGGGCGGTGAAGTTCCTTCAGGCGAAGCACCTTCAATGCCGGAAGGCGGTCAGGGCGGCGAGGCTCCTTCAGGAGAAGCACCTTCAATGCCGGAAGGCGGTCAGGGCGGTGAAGCTCCTTCAGGCGAGGCACCTTCGGGAGAAGCACCTTCAAAGCCCGACGGTGAGACAAGCGGTGAAGCAAACGGTGAGGCTCCCTCAGGCGAAGCACCCTCAGGCGAAGCACCTTCAGAAGGCGACTTTGGCTCATCGGTTACCGCAACAATGGTAATAAACGATGAATCCGTTCTCTTTGATGCAGACGGAAACAGTCTTACTTTATCGGATATAACGGAAGGCTCTTTCGTAACAGTAACCTTGGAAGACGGAAAGATTAAATCCGTTACCGTTTCGGAAGGCGGAATGAGCAAAAATCCTCAGGGCAGTGCAAGCGGAGTTGAAAGCTATGCCGCAGTTACCGAGTATACTTCAGACGGAACTTACTCAAATGAAACCTATGAATCTACCGGCAGCGATGAGAACGCAGTCTTGGTTTCAAGCGGTGATGTAACGATTTCAGACTCAACCGTTACAAGAACTTCTTCGGACAGCACAGGAGGAGACAATTCAAGCTTTTACGGAGTGGGAGCGGCGCTTCTTTGTACTGACGGCTCACTTACCGTTTCAAATACAGATATTACGACCGATTCAAACGGCGGTGCCGGAATCTTTGCATACGGCTCGGGCGTTGTGACGATTTCCGATTCGACGATTACGACTACCAAAGATACCTCAGGCGGAATTCATGTTGCAGGCGGCGGAACACTTAATGCTTCGAACCTTACTGTTACCACAAACGGCGAATCCTCGGCTGCAATCAGAAGCGACAGAGGCGGCGGTACAATGGTGGTTAACGGAGGTACCTATACTTCCAACGGTATCGGATCACCCGCAGTTTACTGTACGGCAAATATCACGGTTTCCGATGCAACCCTTACGGCAAACGGATCCGAGGCTGTATGTATAGAAGGTCTTAACTCACTTACACTCAATAACTGTACTCTTACCGGCAATATGTCGGACAACGAGCAGAATGACTGCACCTGGAATGTAATAGTATATCAGAGCATGTCCGGAGATTCCGAAGTCGGAAACGGCGTGTTCTCAATGACGGACGGTAAGCTCATTGCAGGTAACGGAGGCATGTTCTATACCACCAATACCGAATCCACGATTACATTAAAGAATGTTGATATCGAATATGCTTCGGAAAATGATTTCTTTTTAAAGTGTACGGGTAATGCCAATCAGAGAGGCTGGGGCACTACAGGCTCAAACGGAGCACAATGCGTATTTACGGCTGATACACAGGAGATGGAAGGCGATGTTATTTATGACAGCATCTCAACACTTGATTTCTATATGACAAACGGAAGTACCCTCACAGGCGCATTCATCGATGACGAGTCCTGCGCAGGCGACGGCGGAGACGGATACTGCAAGGTTTATATCGATTCTTCTTCGAAGTGGGTAGTCACCGAGGACAGTGCCGTTACAAGCCTCTGCCTTGCGGGAAGCCTTGTTGATGAGTCCGGTAAGACCGTAAGCGTAGTCGGAACCGACGGAACGGTTTACGTAGAAGGCACAAGCTCACTTACCGTAACCGTAGAATCTTTTACTGATACTTACTAAAAATTCTCATCCAAGGGGGAGAGCCAAGAGGCTGCACCTAATACTTGCCTCTCCCTTTGGGAGA
>CAVJJQ010000174.1:0-4237 GCA_963649755.1 bacterium
CTATATAGCAAAAAAAGGCACTACGTGCCAATGATGCGCACTCGCGCGATAGGTAAATGTCGCTAAAGCGACCGCGCTCGGCGCGTGAGAGTTTCGCAAGCGAAACTCTTTTTTATTTGCGTTGAAGGAAGCGAATCGCATTGGCAACAACCCGCATCATCCCCATGCATCTGAACAAGGGCAAATCTATCAAGCAGTGCCTGTCGGAACGCATCGACTACGGCAAGAATCCGGACAAGACGGAGAACGGCACACTCATCACCTGCTACGCCTGCGACCAGGATACCGCAGACGCGGATTTCGCTCTTTCCAAGCGTGAGTATTTTCAGCTGACCGGACGAAAGCAGGACAGCGATGTGATCGCCTATCAGGTGCGTCAGTCCTTCAAACCCGGAGAGATCACACCGGAGGAAGCGAACCGTATCGGCTATGAATTTGCCGAGCGTTTCTTAAAGAGCAATCATGCCTTTATCGTCTGCACCCACACGGACAAGCATCACATCCATAACCACATCTATTGGAATTCCACCACGCTGGACTGTACCCGCAAGTTCCGAAACTTCTGGGACAGCACACTGGCAATTCGGCGGCTCAGCGACTTGATTTGCGTTCAGCACAGAATGTCAGTGATTGAAAATCCGCAGCCGCACGGCATGAGCTACAATCGCTGGCAGGGCGATATTGAAAAGCTCTCCAATTGCGACCGTTTGTGCTTTGACATTGACGAGGCTCTTACGAAAAAGCCGCATGACTTTGCCGGCTTTCTTTCCCTCATGGAGCAGGCCGGATATACCGTCACCCAAGGCAAGAATATCACGTTCAGCCATCCGCGGCAGAAGCGCAATGTCCGTATGCGCTCCCTGCCGGAGGAATATCAGAAAGACGCAATCATCGCCGTCCTGTCCGGCAAGAAGATTCATAATCCGCGTAAACGCCGCAGTCCGCTGGCCGCGCAGAAAGCGCAGCTTGTCAGCAATCTGGAGGCGAAGCAAAACCAGGGACGCGCACCGCCGAAGATGAAATCTTCGATCAATGGGGTTTGGGAAACTCTCCCCAACAAGCAGAAACGAAAAATCCGCCTCCGGGCGGAATTTTTTGTTTTGAGCCTTTCCTGATCAGGAAGGCATTGCTTGCCAACTTGAACTATTTCAGCATAAAGGGCGTCCCCTTTACACTATACATTTGCTGACTTTCGATATTTGAGAGGTGTTGTGCCAACCTCTTTCTTGAAAATCTGCGAAAAGTGGCCGGCATCGTTGAAGCCCGTCTGCATAGATACCGCTTCAATAGGGAGAGTCGTGTTAGCCAGAAGAAGTTTGGCCTGTCGAATGCGAATCTTCATCAGATACACCGCAGGCGTAAATCCGGTGTATCGCTTGAATTCGGAAAATAGCAGTGTCCGTGAAATGCCGAAGGTCTTTGCCATCTTTTCAAATACAATGTCCTCCGTGTAGTGGGAATGAATATAGTCTAAAAGGGTCGATATAACTTCGGAACTGTTACCCTTTTGATTTGCAGAAAGGCTTTCAGTGGATGTCAATAGTTCAGTTAAAAGCAGGTCAAGCAGACAGTTGATTCGATATTCCTGATATGGGTGAACTTTCTGAGTAGCTTGCAAGACTTGAAATTGCATTGTTTCAAATGATGGCATGGTATCCTTTGAAATCCGATACTGCCCATCCTTTTCATATCTCTCAAAAAAATCGTTACACAGTCCACCATTGATGTGCAGGACGGTAGACTTCCAGCCGTTTTTCCCTGAATAGTAAATATGGGGTTTCTGGCAGGAGATAAAATACCCATCCCCCTCTTTCAGTGTGTACTTTTTCCCCTCGTATTCCAATACTCCCTCCCCGGAAAGTGTATAGCGAAGCTCATAAGAATCCAGCCCTTCACGCTCGGTATAATACCCTGCGCTGGCATTGAAGATCATAAATGCCTGAACATACATGAGCTGATCCAGAGCGTGTTGGCTGGCCATTAAGTTGGGTAGAACAGAAATCTCACCTTCCAATTTGAAATCGCCAGTCAGCATTTTAGAAAGCTCATACAGCAGGAACTCTGATCCATATGGTGCGTAGGAGTGCAGCATGGGAAAAACCGTTTCCTTGTCCATAGAAGCGGATACGGTGATACATGAAATGAAGATAAAAAAGTAATAGCTGTATTGTGCCTTGTATGCTGTGTCTTTTCTTTTTCAACGGTAGCATTTGCCACCAACGAACCGCAAGAGAAAGCAGAAATTGAAATTTCTGCGGTCGAGCCAAACAGGATGACCAACATCGAATCGGCAGTCAATCGGTTGTCGATTCGAAACGGAGTAGCGAGCATAAGAGCCTATGTATACGGATACAGTGGTTTAGCAACGAAAAGCGAAGTAACGGTAAATTTGCAGGTAAAGACGTGGGGCTTGTTTTGGACAACAGTTGATACTTGGAATGATAGTAGGTGCGGAGACTACGCCTCTGTTAGTGGGACTGCTACGGTAACTGCCGGGAAAAGCTATCGAACGGTTGCAACGGTCACGGTATGGAGTGGTTCAAACTCCGAAAGTAGGATGTTAACGTCGGAAACAATCAAAGCGTGATGAAAATTATAAAGTGCAAGTAAAGGAGAAAAAACATGAAGAAAATATTAAGCGTATTGCTGAGTTTATGTATGGTTTCAACGCTTGCGATTTCGGCATTTGCTGAAGAAAAGGTTTCTGAGGATTCAAAAAAGCCTCACGCGATAAGCATCTGCGATGTTGAAATTGAAACAAAGGCGCCATCGGTCATTGAAGGCATTTGTACAGTATCAACGAAAAAAGCTATTATGATTAACGGAAAGACATATGAGTTATATCGAACGTTTGACAATCCGCAAATTGCCATTGCGGAAATTACGGAGGCCACACCATCTGTATTAAATTTGTTGCAGGAAACTTTTGACCTTGATGAAATGACTGAAAATTCGTGGAAAGAGTATTCAGCTGCATTGTATGAAATGTTCAATGAAGAAGCCTGTCCTGAGTGGTATACAGAAAGCAATCTTGAATTCCGCCAGCTGCGAGCATTCTTTGACATATATGAAAACTGCGAAAAGAATGACAGTATTATCAAGAATGCAAATTTGGCCATAGAAAAGAATCCAGAAAAGTATAGCCAAAATGACTGTGAGCAATTAATGCTGGATAATTTATGCGCTCTTCCATATTATACATTAACGGACGATGATAAGACCACTCTTGAGACCCAGATGGTAAATCGTAGTTATAGTACTACGGATGCAATTTCATATGCTGAGGATTGGGCAGAGGGTAGAAACACGGCAGAGTATTATTCGTTTTCGCATGGGGACTGCACGAACTTTACATCGCAGATTTTAGAGAATGCTGGAGTTTCTTAGGAAGTTTATTCAAGTGTTTATAGCGGCTGGTGGCATAAGGTTACTTCTCACTGGTATGGAGATACGCACACCCATTCACAATCCTGGACAATGGCAGACGTTTTTGCGCGCTATATGGGAACTGGATATACTACTACAGGAAACGTCGATTTTAGCACTAATATTCAAGCCGGTGATTTTGTTGCTGCAGACTTTGATAGTGATGGAGATTGGGATCATATGGGTTTTGTAACAGATAGAAAAACTATAAAACCAACCATTATTACAATTACAAGGTTGCGCAGCATACGCCGGACTATTTAGCTTGGGCAAGCTCTTCAGATAACGGATGGGATCTAGTAGGTTCAGACGGCGGTACATATGCACGAGTTCGCAGATGACGAAAGGATTTGTATGAAAAAGATTTTGGGGTGGTGTTTGACTTTGCTTTTGACACTTGTCATTACCTTGGTTGCATTTGAAGCCTTCAGTTGGTATCATTTTGGAGATGTACCAACGATGGCGGTTGTGCTGCGTTTGAGCATAGCGTATATAATAGTTGCTTTTATAATTCGTGAAATCCAGATGCTTGTTATTAAGATGAAAGATCGCAAAGCAAAATGAAGCAGGGAGCCGTCCGCAGACGGCAGTGGCTTCGTCCCTCCGGAGCGAAGCGGTGAGCCTTGGATCATGGGGTCGCTCCGGCACCTCTGATGCTGGCAGCGTGAGAGCATTCTAAATGAACATATTTGCCGGCATCAGGCGAAGAAAGAAGAAAAGCACGGGCTGTTTTAGGCCCGTGCTTTTCTTCTTTCAAGCAAATAACGTTTTATACGTTTGCGCAATAGCGAGAACGGGTAAACCGTTATAC
>CAVJJQ010000175.1:0-4135 GCA_963649755.1 bacterium
ACTGAGAGGGACTTGGCTCTCCCACGCGGAGCAATTTCCTATATAGCAAAAAAAGGCTGTCGCTTTCGCGACAGCCCCTTTCTGCGTCAATCGGTAATCTTTATCCCTCAATCGGGATATATTTCTTTTGTTCAAGCACTTTTTTATCCTTCTTCGGAATTTCCAGAGTCAGAATTCCGTGCTCGAATTTTGCCTTTACGTCTGCGTTTTCGATATCGTCTCCTACGTAGAAGCTTCTGCTGCAAGAGCCCGCATATCTTTCACGTCTTATATATTTGCCTTTCTTGGCTTCTTTCTCCGAATCGGCTTTATCTTCATCCAAACCCTTAGCCGCACTGATTGTCAGATACCCATTGTCAAGACCTACGGAAACCTCATCCTTGGTAAAGCCGGGCAAATCAATGGTAAGCTCGTAGCCGTCATCGTGCTCCTTAATATCCGTATTCATCACATTTTTTGCTCTGTGACCATACAGCTTCTTTTCCATGTTCTTGAATTCCCGATCGTCAAAACCAAACCAGGGGTCATTGTAAAAACGATCCATCAAATCAAAGCCTTCATTAAATAAACTAGGTGTCATCATAAGTCATCCTTCCTTTCATCATGTGGACAAACGCCATTTATTTATTTTAACTTTGAACCCGGAATGTTTGGGAACCTATTTGGGATTCCTTTTCTTTTGTTCTGACTACGTTATAGCATTGTATTTAGCACTCGTCAAGTGAGAGTGCTAACAATTTACGTTTTATTTATATGTTTATAAAATTGTAATTTTCACCCTACTCCGTCACAACATCCTGTAAGAAAAAGTCTATCAGTTTCTTTAAGTCCTCAAGTGAAACCTCTACCTGATAGCCGATTTTGCCGGCACTGAAAATAATTGTTTCAAAGCCCTCGGCACTTGCATCGATGACGGTCTTAAAAGGTTTCTTCATGCCAATCGGAGAACAACCTCCGTGAATATATCCGGTAAGGCCCAACAAATCTTTTGATTTTACCATTTCAATGGATTTTTCGCTTACGGCTGCTGCCGCCTTCTTTAAATCAAGTTCTTTTGCAACCGGAATTACAAATACATAATGCTCTCCGCTTTTTCCGACCGTGACAAGAGTTTTAAAAACCCGATTTACATCCTGATTAAGAACTGTTGCAACATCAACTCCGCTTATTGCATCGGTATTTGCGTAGCAATAGTGTTTATATTCCGCCTTCGCCTGTTCCAAAAGACGCATTACGTTTGTTTTTTCTTCTTTTTCCTTTTTGGCCATGATTATATCCCCTTATTAAAAGAAACTCATTTGTCCGTTCATTATCTTATAATATCCATGCTCAATCCGCTCATTGCCTTCATGCGTCAGAATATCAAAATTTGAAAGGTTCTGAGACTTGATTACAAGCTTTATAACACAGTCAAAGCAATTAATTACGTCGCTTTTGTTGATATCCGACAGGCAGATTAACTGAACATTGAAATGTTTCGCTATATCAAACATGGGCTTAAGCAAATGCGCCGATGTAATCTTTCCGAAAGGGTTATCCAAAATAAGCACACTCTTAGAGTTCTTGCTGACTATGCCTTCCGACGACCTTGTGTAGTTCATAAGAGTAAGGACTACGGCAAAGAAGACCACAAACTTCTCGGCACCCGAGCTTTGTGTAAGTGTATCCTCCCAGCGTTTATAGCCTGAATTTGCGCTTGTTAAATCTATCTTGTATACACTTACCTGAATGGAATTCTGCCCGATATATCTAAGCAAAAGATTCTGACTGCTTACTATCTTTTTGGCATGTTTTAAAATTTCCTTGTCCTCGGCTTCTCTTTCAATCAAAGTCTTTATCTCATTTGCACCGGTTTCAAGCTCGGCTCTTATCTTGGTTTTGGAAGCCTCTTCAGAAATTTCATTTTCTTCGGGAAGATTCATCTTCACCATTTGGGTTTGAGGTTTGCCCTTAAAAATATTGGCCTTTGAACTTGAAGCAATCTGTTTAAGATCCAGGTACATTCGCCGTCCCTGATTCATACACTGATTGAGAATATCCGAAAAATCATTTTCTATTTCTTTAAGGTCGGTTTCAATCTGGCTGTTGATCTTTTCAATAGAATCAATCATCATCGAGATGCTCTCGCTGACTGTAAAAAGTCTGTCGCCTTTTATTCCGGCATCCTCGATGAGCCGCTTTATGTCAGCCAGCCGGTTAACTATTTCGGCAAGGGCAATATTTTTATACTCCGAAACAATATCCTTTATTCCGGTGCTTAGCTTTTCCTTTGTTAAATTAAAGGCCGTTCGCGATAAATCAAGCCGGCGTTTTAAGAAATCCCATTGTTCCACAGGGTTCTCACTTAGTTCAACAACCTTGTAAACCTCTCCGTATTTTATTGCATCAAGGGCGTCTCCTATCCTGTCAATGATTCTTTCAAATTCATGCTTTTTAGCGGCCAACGAAGCCTTTTTATGATCTGAAGTTTTTATTTCAGCATTGGCTGCCTCTTTTCTGGCTTGAAAAGCATCTCCGATTTCATTTTTTGCAAGCGGAGAACCGCCAAAAGAATTAAGAGCCTTTTCACAAGCTGTTTTTCTCTCGCCGCAGGCTGCATATTCACTGCGATACTTGTTATAAATCTGCTCGAGTTCCTTTGAATTTTCTTCCGTTATGTCAATGTCTGTCTTAAGCTTGTTAAAACGTTCCGTGTCGAAAACTGCATTCCGGTATTCGTCTTCAGAACATTTATATGCAGAAAGTTTTCCTTCAAGCCCTGTTTTCTTTTCAATTTCTTCCCGGAGCTTATCTTTAAGCTCGGAAATCTCCCTGGACATGCTTGCCGTGCGCTCAAGATATTTACCATAAATTTCATCAAGATCTCCGTCTAAAACGATAGTCTCAACGGCATCGCTTACCTCTGAGTATTTTTTCCCGTAATCCTGTAATTTCCGTTTTTCATCCTCAATGCTTTCTTCAAGTGTCTTAACCTCTGCCCTTACTTTAGTAACTTTCGCGGAAACACTTGTGCATTTTTCCTTTGCATTCTTCAAATCAATGAAAATTCTTTGTCTGTTTTCATCGGTCTCGGTCTCTTCAGCACACCTCTTTGTAAGTTTTTCAAAGTAGGAAAGTCTCCTATCCGACTCTGAAAGCATGCGCTGAAGCTTCGAAACTTCTTCGCTTTCGGACTTATATTGTTCTTTTGCCAAGGAAAGTTCCTTATCGAGTTTGATTTTCTTATTATTTAAATCACCGATTTCCTCTTCAAGACTTTCCAAAAGCTTTTTCGTATTTTGTTCCCAATCAGACGAAAAAGAAAACTGTTTGATAAGCTCTTCGTCTGCGGTACACTCATCCGCATTTAAAGTAAATCTCTTAATTAAATCCGTTGAATCCGCAATTTCCCGGTCAATTTTATTTACATACTCCGCTCTGTCATCAAAATAATCCCGGTCGAAAGCCGCAAGGAAGGAAATTTCGCCCTTTTCTCCGGATAGCATGAGATTCATTTCAGTCATCGTAAGAAGCGGAACGCTCGCAGGCAGCCAGCCGGTATTTCCGGCACTTTTAAACTTTCCTAAATCTGCATCGCTTGCAAAAAGAAGCGCATAAGCTGTCTCGGGATAGCTGTTAAGTATTTCATCAAGCTTTTCTTTGGAAATGCTTCCATCTTCAAGCAGATTGCACAGATATTCCTCACCGGTTTCCATTGAAATTCCGGTTGATTTAACATAAGCGATTATTTCAGGCAATACGTGAAGCTGCCCGTTTTTTGAAGCAATTGCCTTTTTCTTTAAATTTTCATTCTCCCGTTCATATTGGGCTATTTTACTTCTTGATAATTCAAGTTCCTCTGAAACAGTATTTAAAAGTTTCCCGGAATATATGTCGGCATCTGACAGGCTGTATTTTTCGCACAGTTTTATAAGCCTGTCATACATGTCTTTAAAGTAAGCAAGCTCTTCCGATGCTTTCTGTCTTTCCTGTTCCTTTATACCAATGTCTGTTTCAAGCCTTGATTGTTCAAACGGAATTTGCTCTTTTCTCTCTTCTAAGGAGATTAAAAGTTTTTGCTTTTCCTGTATTTTTGAACAGATTTCTTCCTTTTTTTTGGATTCTTTTTCTTTCTCACTGTCAAGCTCATCCAAAC
>CAVJJQ010000176.1:0-4069 GCA_963649755.1 bacterium
GCGCGAGTGCGCATCAGTGGCACGTAGTGCCTTTTTTGCTATATAGGGGATTGCGGAGCAATTTCCTATATAGTAAAAAAGTAATCAGATTCATTATTTACATTTTAGGGTTTATCGTACTTGCCGTCGGTCTTACGTTAAATACAAAATCCGGACTTGGTGTTTCGCCCATCATATCCATAGCCTATGCCGTTTCTCAAATTACCGGTATCAACTTTGGCAATACCACCCTTGGGCTCTATATTATTTTCATGATTATTGAAATCATTATTCATGCCGTAACGCATCGGGGCAAAGCTCAGATTATTGCAGACATTTTACAGTTGCCGTTAAGTATTGTATTTACGCGTTTCCTCAATCTGTTCTCGACTATTATTCCGGAGCTGAACTTTGATGTAAATACCGGATTAGTGAAAGAATATACCATCCGCTTTCTGGTACTCATTGCCGGTCTTATATTCACCGGAATAGGCGCTGCCACTTCACTGAATATGCGTCTGGTTCCCAATCCCGGCGACGGTATTGTTCAGGCTGTGGCCGATGTGATTGGAAAAAGCGTCGGCTTTACAAAAAATTGCATTGATGTCTGTTCTGTAGCCATTTCCATTTCCATAAGCCTTATTCTCACCGGACAGTTATATGGTGTGGGTGCAGGCACTTTGGTGGCTGTTGTGCTCGTAGGACGTACCATTGCCGTGTATAATCATTTCACACAGAAAAAGCTCCTAACAGCAGCCGGATTAAGCTACTAAGCTCTACCGGCCAAACTCAAAATATCATCACATAAACCCGGCACGGATTCCACTTATCCTCAAGATGCCGATTGAGTAATTGCTTCCACCTGAGATAAAATCTACAATTTCCTTTATCAACCATGAAATAACAATGTTGCCTGCCGAAACCAGAAATGCAGTAAAACCTTTGATATTCCGGCTTGATTGTATATCACCTCGGTGATACAATTTGATTATAGTCCATCAGAGCTTCACGGATCATATAAAAGTATACGAATGTAATTGCGGCATGCGCCTAACCCCGGAGAATACGAAATTATGAACAAAATTTTAACGTTATATCACGGATCTGAGATGATTATTGAACAACCGACATTTGGTGTTGGCAAAATAAATAATGATTTTGGTCTCGGGTTTTACTGTACAACAGACGAAGAACTTTCAAAAGAATGGGCAGTATCCTCCCTGCGTGATGGTTTTTCCAATCAATATATGTTAGATACCGAATATTTGAAGACACTTAATCTTAACAGCCCTGAATATACAATATTAAACTGGATTGCCGTTTTGGTAGAGCATCGTATATTTGCCATTAAAACGCCTGTAGCCGGAAGAGCCAAACAGTACCTTATTGACAACTTCAGCATCAACGTTAATGCATTTGATGTAATTACGGGTTATCGAGCAGACGATTCTTATTTCGATTATGCAGAATCATTTCTTAACAACGCCATTTCCGTTGATCAACTTGCAAACGCCATGCGGTTAGGAAAGCTTGGAGAACAGATTGTAATCAAATCCCGTTTCGCGTTTTCAAAACTTCAGTTTTCGGGCTTTGAGAGTGTGAATAAAGACGAATATTATGTCCTCCGAAAATCCAGAAATGAGGATGCCAATAAATGTTATCTTAGTATATTGGAAAAAGAAAGCGACGGGCTTTATATACAAGACATAATAAGGGGAAACATTAAAAATGACGATCCACGGATACCAAGAAATATATCTGAGTAATGCACAGGCAATGTTGGGAGATATGTTTGACTATTCAATAAATGAATGCGAAATTCCGGGTAAAGATTTTGTCAAGATGTTTCTTGCCAGTCCGGCAAGCAAACGGATTGAAAAAGGAGACATTGCGTATTTTGTCGGAAAAAGCGGTATTGAGATTGCACAAGACATTCTTGCAGAAACCAAGCATATGATTCTTTTTCCCGTACCTTCGGATAAATTCGTTCGTTCCAAAGAATATTGGATTGGGTGGGCGATTGCATATTATCAATGGTACTCTGACAGGACCTTTTATGAAATCTTTGAAGCCATAACTTTTGAAGAACTGAAAGAGTTGTATGACACACTTCATGAAGCGGATATCAGTAAATTTGCGGAGGTTGTCGACCGAAGGGTTAATGAACATTTTACCGAAACCAAACTGAAGTTCATTCGAACGGCATATGGGTGCACCCAGGCTGAACTTGCCAGGCAATCGGGCGTCAGCCTTCGCTCGATACAAATGTATGAACAGCGAAACAAAAATATCAACAAAGCCAGCGCGGATACCATCTACGCATTGTCAAAAGTGTTGGGATGCAATATGGAAGCTCTGCTTGAGAAAAGGAAGCGCTGACTTTTATGTAATTTAGGGTTTGTTTCATAGTTCTTGAACTTCAAATTGCAAGTGATACAATCGACTTTGGAAAATTTATATTAATAAGGTTTAGGGTAAAAGGTTAATATGAAAATCAGAAAATACGAAACTAAAGACATCCCGGACATGGTCCGCATTTGGAATGAGGTCGTCACCGAAGGCAATGCTTTTCCGCAGTTAGACCTGTTGAACGAAGAAACCGGAGAAGATTTTTTTGCATCTCAAACCTATTGCGGAGTTGCAGAGGATAATGAAAAAATCGTCGGGCTTTATATTCTTCATCCAAACAATGTCGGAAGATGCGGGCATATTGCAAATGCAAGCTATGCCGTAGACTCATCATGCCGCGGAAATCATATCGGTGAAAAACTTGTTTCCGATTGTTTGCTTAAGGCAAAAGAATCAGGGTTTAAAATATTGCAATTTAATGCCGTAGTGGAAAATAACATTCATGCACGCCATCTCTATGAAAGGCTCGGATTTGTGCACTTAGGAACTATTCCAAACGGATTCATGATGAAGGACGGTACATATCAGAACATCTGTATCTACTATCATACATTATAACTTTCAGGTTTTGCCTCGTACCCATAATTTTATTGTTCCGTATCAATCACAATATCCCCCGGATCTGTCAAAAGGATCTCACACTTAGGATTTGCTTTCCGCAGGTTTTTATATACATCACTGTTTTCGCTAAGATATGCATCCTCGTTTGTAATAATTGCCGTTTGCGGTCTGAAAATTTCAAGAGCTTCGTCGCATGCCGTATCTATAGTTCCGTGATGAGGTGCCTTGTATATGTCGATTGGCTCTCCTATAAGCTTTGCAACCTGACTGCACACGTAATTTGCCTTGGGATGCGTCGAAGGTTTATCCATGATATCCCCGCCCAAAAAGACATTCTTTCCGTCTGCCTTTATGAATATTCCGAGACTGTTCTGATTTTCGCTGAATAAAATTTTATGATATGTCTCAGGGTAAGCCTCATCTTCATAAATCTCACGGATTGAATTTTCGGAAGAAAACAATTTTAACTCGTATTCTCCGAATGTAATCGAAGACATTCCCTCAACAGGAATCAGCTTACTGTAAGCCGATGCTGCATCTGCTATTTCCCTGTATTTGTCAATTTCCGATTGCCTGTATGCATCATCCGCCGGTGTTCCCCACGCAGTGAAAGCGTCCAGGCCGCTATATTCCTTCATATAAACTTTTTCAACTTCAAAATTTTGTACAAGCTGCGATATATTTCCGTAATGATCTTTATGAAAATGCGTCAGCAGGATAAATTCAATTCTTTTTACATCAAGCTTTTTCAAATAGTCTTCAAGATAGTCATACTGTTCCTCAGTTCCGGTATCTACAATGGCAATCTTTCCGGCACTTTCAAGGACGATCATGTCACTCCATTTAGTCTTAAGAAAATGTAACTTCATACTTCAAATCCTCCGCTCTAAGTTTCTCATTTTAAAGGTAGGAACGCAATTAAAATCTTCCGTTTGCCTTGTATCAAACAGCACTGTGGTATATTTAAATAAAAAAGCGTTCCGTTTACGGAACGCTCACGCGCCGAGCGCGCCCTCTCCGTCCTCGCTTCGCTCGGCCACCTCTCCCAAAGGGAGAGGCAAGTAATAGGTGCAGCCTCTTGGCTCTCCCCCTTGGCTCTCCCCTTGGCTCTCCCCTTGGC
>CAVJJQ010000177.1:0-4060 GCA_963649755.1 bacterium
TGCTTTTGATAATTCCGTCAGCGGAAGTGTTCGCCATGGAGATATTGTGAATGTATACGCCAAGGATCCGGCTGCAGACAGGCTGATGCTTATGGTTTCAAATGTGTATGTGGAAGCAGCCTATGACAGCTCAGGAAATTCCCTCACAAAAGAGTACGAAGAGGAAAACGGAGAGGCAACTGCAATAGTATTTACCGTAAAGGTTGCACCTGATGAGATTGATGCGATGAATACAGCTATCTGCTACAAAGATATTCAGCTGTATCTCACAAATGAATAGGATGTATGGCCCCTCTTGCACTGAGCAAGAGGGATTTTTGTGTGCAACCAAGCGAAAAAATAAGCGAGCAAGCGGACAAAATTGGGCTGGCATTTTTAACGGACATATGAGGTGGGATTATTATGTCATAAAGAAGTTTAATTGCAAAGGTAAATGTTATCCTGATTTAAATTTTTATTGTGGAGGTTGTTGCGATGGCACTTTTATGTATTTTAATTTTCCCGTTGGTAGTGTTGTATGAAGTTTTAAAGATGAATAAGTGACGGAGGTGGAATGTGTGCGGAGACTAATGTACTGGTTACGCTGGAAGAAGCGAAAAACACTTAAAAGATGCAGCGGTTGCTGCCTCAATTGTAGATTTTTTGAAGAATGTAGCTATGATATAAATTAAAAAGAGGGGGTAAGTGTTATGCTTTGTGCCTATTTGCTTTTTAAAGCAGCATTTGGAGTAATAAAATTTCTTTGTAAGATCATATTTTTTCCGGTAATAGTTATGTTTAAAATTTTGACGTGGCCGTTTAGATAGAGCGGAGGAAGATACTCGATGAGAAAGAAAAATCTTAGAAAGCCGGTACTCGTTTTGCTTTTGTGCGTAACTTTGTTCTTTATAGGTTGCGGCAGTAAAACAATGAGCAGTAATACTGCGACCCAAAATTCAACTTCTGAAGTTGCAGAGGAAACCCTATCTTCAAACGATATCGGTTCCGACACAGAGGAGATAAACGAAAAAGAAAAAGAATTACAAGTTGAAGCATCGGTTTCGTCCGAAGACATCAGCACGGATGAGTTGACAGATGAATCGAAAGTTGCAAGCACCGGCGAAGGCGAACGATTATACCTTGGCGGTTATGTATGTTGTGATGATTATCAATCTATTCTCGATGAAGTGTATGCGGTGATTATGGATCATGAAAATTATCAAGATTACTGGTGCTCACTAGTAGGACTACTTGAGGAATTTGGACATTATGAACTGTATGATACTCCTGCTGTGGAAGAAGTGCTATCTAAAGTGGGCTATACCTATATGGATCTTGATGAGGACGGAACCGACGAATTACTTATTGCGGCAAATGACGATATTGACAATAACATTTTCGGTATTTTCGCCATGAAGGATGGAAAAGCAATTCTTGTTCAAGAGGGTTGGGGCAGAAATCAGCTTCATCTTCTTAACGGAAATATCATTTACAACCTTGGAATCTTAAGCTGTGATGAAATTTTGCTTGCACGATATAAACTCGATTGTGTGTAGTAAAATAGAATTACCTCAAATCGGAAACAAAATTCCTTAAAATCGGAAAAAGGAATTCCCTGAAATAGGAAGGACATCTTGATAACATTCAACCTAAAATTATATCCTTTGTTAAGAGGCTAATCTTGCAAAGGAGGAAAGGAAGATGCTCAAAATGTCCCAAATCAATGATATCAAAGATATGAGGCAAAGTGGATATCGTATTTCGGAAATCCATAAAAAAACCGGAATCGATCCGAAGACAATCAACAAATATTTACAACAAGAGGACTTTTCTGAAGACCCGCCTATAATCAAACGTCGGGCATCAAAAATGGACCCGTACAAGGAAATCATCGAAGGATGGTTAGAAGAAGACAAAACGCATTGGAGCAAACAGCATCATACCGCAAAGCATGTATTCGATAGGCTTGTAGAAGAACACGGATTTGATGGCAGTTACGATCTCGTTCAGAAATACATGCAACGCATAAGGAAGGATTCTCAAAATCGAGCAACGCAGGAACTTATCTGGCAACCGGGGAGTGCGGAAGTTGATTTTGGAGAGGCAGATTTTTACGAAGATACAGATTGCGTGCGAAGGAAGTATCTTTCCATGTCATTTCCTTATAGCAACAATAGCTTTGAGCAGGTATTCGGAGGTGAAACAGCCGAGTGCGTATGCCAGGGTCTCAGGGATATGTTTGAATATATGGGCGGAGTTCCAACCTTACTCATATTCGACAATGCAACCGGAGTAGGCAAACGGATCAAGGAGAAAGTGATTGAAACGGAACTCTTTTCGAGGTTTCGAGCTCATTATGGATTTAAAATAAGATTCTGTAATCCACGGTCTGGATGGGAAAAAGGAAATGTCGAGAACAAGGTCGGGACGTCCAGAAGGAACCTGTTTGTTCCCGTTCCTCGTTACCATGATGTTGAAGCCTATAATAAAGAGCTTCTTGACAAGCATGCAATTAAGGCATCCGAAACTCATTATAAAAAGGGTATTAAAATATCCGAACTTTTTGAAGAAGATCGAAAACATTTTTTAACGTTGCCGCTAAAACCGTTTAACGTATGCCGATATGATTATTTCACAGCTGACGGATATGGAAAAATCTGCATTGACGGCAAACACTTTTATTCGACCAAACCGGAAAATCACAACAAGAAGGTTCTTGTCGGAATAAGAGCTCACTTCATAGATATACTAAACGAAGATGGTTCTCTTTTGGTTAGACATAAGAGGCAATACGGCGAGCAAAGAACAGATACAACGGACTTCAGCACAACCATTGAGGTTTTGGCACGCAATGCCGGTGCTTGGTTTAATAGCGGAATTCGTCAGGAAGCTCCCGATTCCTTGCGAGATTATCTGGATAATCTTCCAAAACCGGAATTGCGAAGCCATCTTCAATTGCTCAGTGAATTATCCAATCAGTATGGGTATAAAGAATCACTTGAGGCAATGACGATTGCTTTACAAAATGGCAAGATAAATGAAAGTGATGTTACAGTACTTGCCTCAAGAATAACAGGATATGGCATCGATACTCCGCCGGAAGTAGGTCCTTCATTAATCGTTTATGATGAAGCATTTCTACCTAATGAAGCTGATGGAGGTGCCAATGAATAACGACTTGAAGCCAATGGATAAAGCTCATATGCTTGAAAAAGTTTCGGATGACTGTCGCAAACTTTTTCTTACTGCAAGCATACCGGAGCTGTGTAAAAGAGCATCAATAAAACAACTTGAGTTTCTTTATGAAGCTTTTGAATCGGAACTTGCAATACGAGAAGAAACGCGTAAGGAACGCCTCATAAAGAAAGCTCGTTTTCCTACGTATAAGACATTTGAGGGATATAGTTATAACTCCGTTAAATTTCCTCCTGCGTATTCTAAAGAGGGCCTTGAGAATGTCACGTTTATAAATGAAAAGCAAAATTTAGTTATGTACGGTCCCGTAGGAATAGGAAAGACTCATATGGCCATTGCCGCAGGCATTGCGGCATGCCGTAAAGGGTATAAAACCGCATTTTATACAGTTACTGAGTTGGTTTTAAAGCTTGCGGAGGCGCGAAAGAAAGGCAGTCTAGAAAAGCTAAGAAGCACGTTAAATAACTTGGATTTGCTAATACTGGATGAGTGGGGATATGTTCCTGTAGACCGTGAGGGTTCACAGTTGTTGTTTCAGGTGATATCAGATAGTTACGAAAGCAAGAGCCTGATCTTGACGACCAATCTTGAATTTTCCAAGTGGGGAGGCATATTCACTGATGATCAAATGGCTGCAGCAATGATTGACAGGCTTGCCCATCACGGACATCTCATTTTATTTGAAGGAAAAAGCTACCGAATGGAACATGCTCTTATGCGGCAAACAGCAAAACAGGAATCTGAATAGAGTTCTTCCGAAAATGCGGAATTCCGATTACGAAAACAGGGAATTTATTTTCCGATTTTGAGGAAAAACTATTTACAAAATACAGTCTTCCTTGGATTCGGAACGATATACGGTTTTGAGGTCGCTTAAAACGGTTTT
>CAVJJQ010000178.1:0-4035 GCA_963649755.1 bacterium
TCCCTCTGGGAGAGCTGTCACCGAAGGTGACTGAGAGGGCTAGAGCTGTCACCGGTAGATAAAGCTGCGCAACGAAAGTTGCGCAGTTTTCTTTGATTTCTTGTTAACTTTCAATATCGCAGTCTCTCCAATCTTATTATTTAAGTCAATGGAAAAATATTTCCCCGCAGACTAAAATTACCTTGTAAGGCTTGATAGATAAGGCTTTACGTATGGGAAAAAGATGTATAGGCGGGAACAAAAATACCTTTGTTAAAGTCGGCCAAAATGCGCAAACAACAGTTGCGCAAGCACGATTTCTTCTTTATCAGGGCTTCTTTTCCGCAAAGACATCGGAAATGGAGCGAGAATGTCAAAACAGGAAAAATCCAAGAAAGTTAAACCTCCGTCTTTCAAAACTGTAAAAAGAAGCTGGATGTTGTTACTGATGCTGCTTCCGGCGGTTTTGTACGTCGTGATTTTTTGCTATGTCCCGATGACCGGAATAGTGCTTGCGTTTAAAAAGTACCAATATGCAGGCGGAATTTATTTTTCACCCTGGTGCGGCCTTAAAAATTTCGAGGCACTTAAGCTTGCGGGCAAGCTTTGGACGGTTACGAGAAATACTCTTTTATACAATCTTGCCTTTATCTTTTTGGGCGTCATCTTCGAAATGGGAAGCGCTATTCTGTTAAATGAAATTCGCTCGAAACACTTCAAAAAGGTTTCTCAGTCTCTCATGTTCTTGCCCTATTTCATAAGCTGGGTAGTTGTCGGAGCCGTTATGTACAACGTCTTCAACTACGAAAAGGGTATCGTAAACGGTGTCCTTAAATTCCTCGGCATGCAGGCATTTGACCTTTACAACAATCCGAGTGCCTGGCCGTTTACCATAGTGTTCCTAAAACTTTGGAAGCAGACGGGATACGGCTCAGTCGTATATCTTGCCGCAATTACGGGGCTTGATCAGGAGATGTTTGAAGCAGCCTCCATCGACGGCGCAACCGCATGGCAAAAGATTAGACACATCACGATTCCTTCACTCAGACCCACAATGGTAATTTTGGTACTTCTCGGTATAGGAAATATTTTCAGAGGCGATTTCGGTCTGTTCTATCAGACGGTAAAGACAAGCGCAATTTTACAGCCTGTTACGGACATTATCGATACATACGTGTTCAGGCTTCTCATTACCAACAGTGATATCGGTGTTTCGGCAGCCACGGGTCTGTTCCAATCGGTACTTTGCTTTGTGACGATTACGATTTGTAACGGCTTAGTAAAGAAGATTTCACCGGATTACGCACTGTATTAAGGAGGGAAGCATGGCAAAGTCATTTGATGATGTGGATCTTGAAGGCGGCAAGGGTGTTGCCAGCAAAGACCAAAAAAGAATAGAAATAATTGCATACATCATAATCGGAATATTTGCAATTCTGTGCCTGATTCCTTTTTATCTCGTAATCATAGCTTCCTTTACTTCGGAAACTTCACTTATAAGAGACGGTTATCCGATAATTCCCACAAGCTTCAGTTTGGAAAGCTACGCACTCTGCTTAAAGAACCCGACGAGTATTCTCAAAGCATACGCAAACACCTTTGGCGTTACCATAGTGGGAACTTTCCTTGCAGTACTTCTTGCCACCATGACGGGATATGTTCTTTCGAGAAAGGATTTTCCCTGGAGAAACGGATTTTCATTTTTCTTTTTCTTTACGACGCTTTTCGGCGGAGGACTTGTTCCGTGGTACATGCTCTGCGTGCGCTACTTAAATTTCAAAAACTCATACCTTGGCCTTATCTTACCCTTAATGTTCTCGGTTTGGAACATGATAATCGCCAAGACCTTTATGAACGGCATACCGGATGCCATTACGGAGTCCGCAAAAATTGACGGGGCCAACGATGTTGTTATCTTCAATAAACTCATCCTCCCTTTGAGTAAACCCCTTATTGCAACACTCGGCCTTTTCTCGGCTCTTGCGTACTGGAACGACTGGTATAACTGCATGCTGTTCATAACGGATGAGAATAAATTCAATCTTCAGTATTACCTGCAGAGAATGCTGGGAAGTGCGGAGGCCTTAAGGCTTGTCGCCGAGAAATCCGGCATTGCGCTGCCAAGCGTACCTCTTGAAGGCATGAAGATGGCGATGACCGTAATCGCAACGGGCCCCATCGTGCTTCTTTATCCCTTCGTGCAAAGGTACTTTGTAAAAGGACTCACTATCGGCGCCGTAAAGGGCTGATTGAGCATAAATGTTATGGAAAGCAAAGAAGGAGGATTACAATGAAAAAGAAAATGCTTTCAATTGTCATGGCTCTTACCATGACGGCAAGCCTGTTTGCAGGCTGCGGAGACACTGCTGCATCCACAAGTGAAGCAACGTCTGCGGAAACAAAAACAGAAACTTCTACGGATGCAACTTCGGAAGCCGTTGATTTGTCGGCTCTTCCCGAGGCAATTACCGCAGGCGTTACGGTTACTGCAGATCCCGCATACTATGCAAATACTGATTTAACCGATGCGTACACGGTAAATATGTATCTCATCGGCGATACCCCCAATGATTGGGATGACGTCCTTGCACTTATCAATGATTATTTAAAGCCTTACAACACGGAACTTGCAGTTACCTTCATGAGCTGGTCGGATTACCAGACCATGTATTCACTGACACTTGCAGGCGGCGCCGATGTCGATATCATCTTTACCGCTCCCTGGTGCTACATGTACACTGAAGCCGCAAAGGGTTCTTTCTATACTCTTGACTCGGACTTTGTGGCAAAGTATATGCCTCTTACAAACAAGTATCAGGCAAGCGAATCCTGGGATGAGACAACCGTTGCCGGAAAGACAATCGCCGTATCCGCCAACACTATGGATACAAACGGAAAGATTGTTGCAATCAGACAGGATATTGCTGACAAGTACGGTATCTCCGAGCTTACGAGCTGGGATGATTACAAAAACTTCATGCTTACGGTTGCGGAAAATGAAACACCTTCATCGGGTATCTACGCAATGGCTGCATCAGGCGAAAACAAGGAACTTTGGGACGTATATCGTCAGCAGTATGATACCTTCTACGCACTTGAAAGTGACTGGATTAAGCTCATCTATCAGTATGACGGTGATGCACCGACATCCGATGAAATCGGACTTGCATTCGAAACAGATTATTTCAAGGAATTCTGCTATGATATGAAGGAACTTGCAGATGCAGGCGCATGGAGCAGAGGTGCTCTTACAAACACCATTACCGATGATGATGCCTTCGGTGCACTTCAGAGTGCTTCAATCGCATGGAACACTTCCGTATTCACTTATGTCGAGCAGGCAGAGGCAACAGACGGAGTTGAGTGTCAGGCTTACTTCCTTACACCCGATCACCTTGTATCCGCAGAAGCTTATTCAAACAACGATATGGCAATCGCAGCAGGTTCAAAGAACCCCGAAAGAGCAGCCATGGTGCTTGACCTCCTTAAGTGCGATACCTATTTGAATCACTTAATCTTACTCGGTATTGAGGATGTTCACTATACAATCGATGATGAAGGACATTACACAGAGACCGAAAAAGCAGCAGATTACGCAGCAATGTCAATTTCCGCATCCTGGGCAGTAAAGAACGGCGATGTTTCCGAAGCCGGCGCAGATCCGAGAGAAGAAGCCATCATTGCGGCAGAAGCACCTTGCAAGACAGCTTGCCCTACAGTAGCCTTCGTATTCGATGATTCAAGCATTACAAACGAAGTTGCGGCTGTTGATTCAGTTCTTACAGAGTATGTGCCCATGCTTACATTGGGTCTTGTATCGGATGTAGACGCTACTATTCAGGAAATGCTTGATAAGAGCTATGCATCGGGACTTCAGACCATACTTGATGAGTACAGATCTCAGTATGATGCTTGGTTGGCTTCGAGATAGGAATTAGATTTGTGAAATAGTACGGATTTCACAGGAAACTGCTCGTTTTTAGGTGCGCCGACCATTCCGATGAGCCCGTCAAAGCAAAAATCGTGTTCGGGTACGGCCTCCACGATTTTTAGGTC
>CAVJJQ010000179.1:0-4014 GCA_963649755.1 bacterium
TGGTTTTAAAGAAATTAAAGGCAAAGGGTTGACAGAAGACCTTAAATTTTATAAATTACGTTTGTAGTCTATATGACTGACGGAAGTGGAATTGACCACGGGAAGTATAGATGATTGTAGCCGACCGTCTGGGCAGATAAGCTCAGATTGTCGGCTTTTTGCATTTTATTAAGACTAAGTCGGCTTTCTCAAAAGACTAATTTTTTTCAGATGCGCCGACCATTCCGGCGAGCCCATTAAGGCAAGAATCGTGTTCGGGTACGGCCTCCACGATTCTATATACATTTCTCTTGCGAAATGTATGCGCCGAGTGCGGCCATTTATGGCAATTTCATTACGCACGAGTGCGCATCCCGCCCGGAGGGCAGTTTCGCTCGAAGAGCAAAACTCACCTCCATGGCGCATAAAAGAAAAAAATTATGTCTTTTTCGAAATCCTGCGTAGGTTTCTAAAATTGAAAGGAGACGATATGAAAATTTACGACCTAAAGAACCTTCTTAAGACAAATGAATATCCGGGACGTGGAATTGTGATTGGCAGGTCCGAGGATGGAAAGAAGGCGGTAATTGCTTACTTTATAATGGGAAGAAGCGTTAATTCGAGAAACCGTGTTTTTGTCGAGGACGGCGAGGGCATCAGGACCGAGGCTTTCGATCCTTCGAAGATGAGCGACCCTTCGCTGATTATTTATGCGCCTGTGAGGGTGTTCGGCTCGCACACGATTGTTACTAACGGCAATCAGACAGATACCGTTTACGACGGTTTGAGGGCGGGAAAGTCTTTTGATGCGGCTTTAAGAACTCGCGAATTCGAGCCCGACGATCCTAACTTCACACCAAGAATTTCCGGAATACTTCACTTTGAAGACGGCAAGTTTTCTTATGAAATGAACATTTTAAAGTCAAATAACGGCGACGGAAGCGCATGCAACCGTTATAACTTTTACTATGACAATCCCCGCATTTCGGAAGGCAGATTCATTCACACTTACATGCACGACGCAAGTCCCCTTCCGAGCTTCGAAGGCGAGCCCTGGACAGTGCATATAAAGGGTGATATCGATTCCTTTACAGAGGAAATTTGGGAGAGTCTGAATTTTGAAAATAAGGTTTCTTTATTCACGCGTTTCGTGGATTTGGAAACAGGCAAATGGGAAACAAGAATCATCAACAAGAATTGTTAAGGAGAGAAAGATGAACGAAATTCAGTTAAAATACGGATGCAACCCCAATCAGAAGCCTTCGAGGATTTACATGGAAGACGGTTCAGACCTTCCGGTTAAGGTCCTTAACGGCCGCCCGGGATATATCAATTTCCTCGATGCATTTAACGGCTGGCAGCTTGTAAAGGAGTTAAAGGAAGCAACGGGACTTCCGGCTGCAACTTCTTTTAAGCATGTTTCACCCGCAGGCGCCGCTTTGGGACTTCCTCTTACCGAAACTCTTGCAAAGATTTACTGGGTGAATGATTTAGGTAAACTTTCACCCCTTGCATCGGCATACGCACGAGCAAGAGGCGCCGACAGAATGTCTTCTTTCGGAGACTTCATCGCTCTTTCCGATGTCTGCGACGTTGACACCGCAAGGCTCATAAAGAGAGAGGTTTCGGACGGAGTGATCGCACCCGGATATACCGAAGAAGCCCTTTTAATCCTCAAACAGAAAAAGAAAGGAAATTACAACATAATCGAGATCGACCCTTCATACGTGCCTGCACCGATTGAGAAAAAACAGGTGTACGGAATCACTTTTGAACAGGGCAGAAACGAGCTCAACATTAACGATCCCGAGATGTTTTCAAACATCGTTACCAAGAATAAAGAAATACCGGAATCGGCTCTTAACGATATGAAGCTTGCGCTTATTACCTTGAAGTATACGCAGTCAAATTCCGTATGCTACGTAAAGGACGGACAGGCTATAGGAATAGGTGCAGGACAGCAGTCGCGTATTCACTGCACGCGTCTTGCAGGCTCCAAGGCCGACAACTGGTTCTTGAGACAGTGCCCGAAGGTATTGAATCTTGAATTTTTGGATACTTTGGGACGTGCGGACAGAGACAATACGATTGACCTCTATATCGGAGACGAGTACGACGACGTATTGAGAGAAGGCGAATGGCAGAAGCGTTTCAAGGTTAAGCCCGAGGTATTTACAACCGCAGAAAAGCGCGAGTGGCTTTCAAAGAACACCGGTGTTACGGTGGGTTCTGATGCTTTCTTCCCGTTCTCGGACAACATCGAAAGAGCATACAAGAGCGGAGCCAAGTACATCGTGCAGCCCGGCGGCTCGGTAAGAGACGACCTCGTAATCGAGGCTTCCGACAATCACGACATGGTAATGGTATTTACCGGAATCAGATTGTTCCATCATTAAGACATAGTCAAGTCCCTCTCAGTCACCTACGGTGACAGCTCTCCCAGAGGGAGAGCCAAGAGGCTGCACCTAATACTTGCCTCTCCCTTTGGGAGAGGTGGCCGAGCGAAGCGAGGACGGAGAGGGCGAGGACGGCGCGTGAGAGCTTCGTAAACGAAATTCGTTTTTACTTCCCTATTTTGCCTGCTTGTACGGCGGGTCCGCAGGATACGAACCGCGAAGCTTCTGCATGCCTCTTCCGACGGCGTCCTTTGAATTCTTCCAATCGGCATCCTTGTTGCGGTAGTCAAACTTTTCGATGAGCCAGCTGACATCCTCATACAGACGTTCCATATTTTTGTTCATAAGGTCAAACATTTTGGGATAGAATTCCTGTTTTTCTTTATCGCTTAAGGCACCTTCCGCATATTCGCAAAGCTCACCGAAGTGGTGCAGACAGAAGCCCTTTCCTTCGAGAATCTTCTTTTTAAACTCGGGATCTTCTTTGTACAGATAAAGAAAAGTATCGAGGTAGTGAGAGTACATCTTCTTAAATTCATTGCAGATGTAGCAGGAATTATCACGACTTTCGGTCCACTTCGCAATGGGATTTTTAAGCTCGGAATTCTTTGAAAACTTATCCTTGAAGCTTGTCTTTGAAGGCGTGTACTTTTTAAACTGCTCCTGCATTTCGGAAATGACCTTTTTATAGTGGGTCTTTAGTATCCAGGCATTTCCGAGGGTGTTTCCGTAATCGTACATCTTGCGGATGTGCTCCCTGCAAAAGCCGTATTCGTCGGTGAGAGCTCTGGTGTCTGCCTCCATGTACGAGGAAGCTGAGCCGAGTACGTAGTCCAAAAGGTACTGCTCGACATTTCTTTCGATGTAGCAGATGGGACATTCGTCGCCTGCATTTACTGCGTCATTTACCGGGATTGTGTATAATTTTTCTTTCATAAGTATGCTCCGTGCGTATTTGATACGAAGATTATATCACATCAAATAAACTTTATACTTAATTAACTTTTTCATTAATCTAAATCTGCTATAATGGGGTTCAACAGGCGGGGTTGCCTGAAACTATTCAGACTTTTTATATTTGAAAGGAGATTTATTATGGCTAAAAAGGGTGGAAAGTTAGTGGTTTTGGCAGCAATCGGAGCTGCTTGTGCAGGTGCATATTACATGTACAAAAAGAAAAACGAAACCATTCCCGAGAACATGGAGGATTTAGATCTTGATGACGGACCTACCGCCGATATAGATAAGGTTGAAGAAGCTGCCGAAGAGACTACGGAAAAGACCGAAGGCAAGCGTACTTACACTTCACTTTCTTTTTCCGACGTTGAAAAGAAGGCAAAGGATATCGGAGAAAAGGTTGCATCAGGTGCGGAAAAGGCAGCAGGCGTACTTTCCGAAAAGTTCCAGAGCGCAGCTACCAGAGTTGAAGAGTTCTTCGACGACAAGAAAAACGTCGTAGAAGATGCGGAAGTTTCAGATGTTGCAAAAGAGGCGGCAGAAGCTACGGAAGAAGCAGCTACCGAAGAAAAGCCCGAAGAATAAACAGTTGTAAAGCATAAAAAGAACCTGCCGTCAAAACCGGCAGGTTTTTTGCTATATAGGAAATTGCTCCGCGTGGGAGAGCCAAGTCCCTCTCAGT
>CAVJJQ010000180.1:0-4007 GCA_963649755.1 bacterium
TTACGTGGCAGCTATATACTGCGACATATAAAGGTTGTAATATGCACCCTTCTGCGCCATTAATGTCTCGTGATTGCCTGCCTCAAGGATTCCTCCGTCGTCTATTACGAATATCCTGTCGGCATTCTTGATGGTTGAAAGTCTGTGGGCCACCACGAAGCTTGTCTGTGATTTTAACAGTTCCCTGATGCCTTCCTGCACAAGGATTTCGGTCTGCGTGTCGATACTCGAAGTTGCCTCGTCAAGTATCAATATCCTCGGCCTTGTAAGAAGCGTTCTTGCAAAGGCTATTAACTGTCTCTGTCCTGCGCTTAAACCTGCCCCTCGTTCCGTAATCTCGGTATCATAGCCCTTTTCAAGCTTTGAAATAAATTCATCGGCATGAACCGCCTTTGCCGCGGCAATGACCTCTTCATCGGTTGCGTTCTTTTTCCCGTACTTGATGTTGTCCTTTATGGAGCCTGAAAAAAGAAAGTTATCCTGAGTCATGATGCCAAGCTGCGAGCGAAGTGATTTAACCGTTACTTTACTGATATCATTTCCGTCAATCAGCACTCTTCCGCTCTTGGTATTGTAGAAGCGGCTTATGAGGCTGACAATTGTTGTTTTTCCGGCACCGGTGGGTCCGACAAGAGCAATGGTTTCGCCGGGAAGTGCAGCAAAGCTTACCGAATGAAGGATGTCCGCGTCAGGCTCATCGGGATAGGCAAAGGTCACGTCATCAAAGATGACCTCGCCCTTGATCTCAGGCATCACGGTTGCATCATCACTGTCCTTAATAAGCGGCTCGGTATCGAGGATTTCAAAGACACGCTCTGCGGAAGACATGTTGGTGACAAGCTTGTTGTAGTAGTTTGCAAGGTTCCTGATGGGGCCGAAGAGCATTCCCATATACATGGTGAAGGCCGTCAGTTCGCCGACCGAGGCTGCGTCCAGATTGAGCCATTTGATGGCGATGATGTACATTGCGATGGTTCCGATACCGTAGGAAATTTCAATCGTGGGGCTGAACAAATCTGCAATGCTGACCGCACTGATGAAGCTCTTCCTGTGCTCGTTAACTATTTTTTCGAATTCCTCGTCGGTTTCTTTTTCCGCGTTGAAACTCTGAATTACCGAAACACCGTCTATGGCCTCGTGGATGAAGGCAGTCATATTGGAATCCTTCTTGCGCATTAACTGCCAGCGCTTGTGGGCGAGTATTTCACACACAAACACACCCGCAAGAATGACCGGAAGGGTTAAAAGAGCCGAAATCGTAAGCTCCGGACTTACTATTACCATGACTATTAAAACCGCAACGATTGTAAGAATCTCGGGTACCAACTGAGTGATGGTGCTTGAGAGCACGTCCTTAAGCGAATTGATGTCGCCCGTGACTCTTGCAAGGATTTTTCCCGCGGGTCTTGAATCAAAGAAATCGACTCCCAGGTACTGAATGTGCGTATAGAGTTTGCGCCTTAATTTAAGTACGATGTCGTTTGACACATCCGCCATTATCTTGCGCCATTTTCTTGTAAGCAGCATATTGAGGACTGCCATTACGAAGAGTACGCCGGCCCAGATTAAGAGGCCTTTGATGTTCTTATTGTATATTTCATCGTCTATCATTCTTTGAATGATAAGCGGATAAAAGATTCCGAAGGCAACGGTCGTGCATATGAGAACCGTTACGAGGGTGGTTTCCTTTTTGTAGCCTGTGAGCAGGCTGAAAAGGCGCTTTAATACTTCTCGCTTAATGCCTTCTTTTAAATCTTCGTCTTTTTTGGTCGAATTAATTGCCATATGCCACACCTCCTTCTGTAAAGGATGAAATAGCCTCGTCAAGGCTTCCGTACTGGGCCTGGTAGGTCGCAAAGTACATTCCGCGCTTCCTCATGAGTTCCTCATGCGTACCGCGCTCCCTGATGGCTCCCTTATCAAGCACGATAATTTCATCGGCATCCTTTACGGAAGAAATCCTGTGGCCGATTATTATCTTGCTCATATCTTTTTTTGCTTTGATTTCCTGCTGGATTTCGGCCTCGGTCTCGGTATCGAGGGCGGAGGTTGAGTCATCCATGATTAGCAGTTTTGAATCTCGCGAAAGTGCTCTTGCTATCGAAAGCCTCTGCTTCTGACCACCGCTTAAGCCTATGCCGCGTTCGCCGATGACTGCATCGTAGGTGTCGGTGATCTTTTCGACAAACTCTTTTGCGTGAGCCTTTTCGATTGCGTAGCGCACGGTCTTGTCATCAAGAGTCTTCTTACGTCCGAGCTTAACGTTATCGCTTATAGTATCCGAAAAAAGAAAAACATCCTGCGACACAACGGACGAAAATCCCCTTACATATTCTAAGGGCAAATTCTTTATATTTACTCCGTCTACTAAGATTTCTCCGTCCGTAACGTCATAGAAACGCTCAATCAGGTTTACAACCGAGCTCTTTCCGGCACCCGTGGCACCCAT
Organism: bacterium; assembly: GCA_963649755.1. GTDB lineage: Bacteria > Bacillota > Clostridia > Lachnospirales > Lachnospiraceae > UBA1258. Next base: position 2,450 of record CAVJJQ010000180.1, read on the forward strand.
GATGCCGATTGTTTTTCCTTTTTCAAGGTTGAAGCTTACATTATTCAAAATCTCGGTATCGTCAATCTTAAACGAAACGTTTTTAAAAGTAAGCGCACCGTTAGGTGTAAAGTCTGTAACGGGATATGCGGGGCTTTCGATGACGGGCTTTTCATTGAATATCCTATTGATTTTCTTTCTGCCGGTGACGCCTGCGGATATGCAGCTAAGCATCCAACCCAAGTTTTCAAGCGGCCAAACGATGTTTGATGCGTACTGCATGAAGGCCACAAGCGTTCCGTAAGTGATATTTCCGCGAATTGCCATTATACCGCCGACAGTGATGACGCAGGCCTGCATCAGCTTCGGAATGAACTGGATGAGTGGTTCGGCATTTGCCATGTCGCGCGCCTGCTTGACATTGATATCGTTGTAAGCCCGGTTTCTTTCGTCAAACTTCTTGAGCTCGTCTTCCTCTGCGGAAAAAGCCTTAACCGTACGCACACCCGAGATGTTCTCTTCGATGCATCTTGTAAGCTTTGCGTTTTCCTCACTGATGGAGTCGTAGTTCTTGTCAAGCTTCTTTTCAAGTTTGATGACCATAACCGCAAGAATCGGGAGGAATACAATCGGGATGAGACTCAGCTTCAAATTAAGCTTTATCATACAAACCAGTACACTCACAAAGTAAATCGCACCCTCGACGAGCAGCATGCTTACAAAGCCCGCCATATCCCAGATATAGGAAGTGTCGTCCTTTACGTGAGCCATAATTTCGCCGGTGTTGTTCTTTTTAAAGTAAGGCTTTGAAAGCCTTGTGATATGAGAGAGAAGGTCTTTTCTCAGATTCTCGGCAACATATGAGCCGGCTCCGTCGAGCAGAAATTCCTTTAAATACTGGAAAATCGTACGCCCTACCGCACAGCCTGCTATCATCAGGATATAGAGCTTCAGCTTTGAAATGTCGCGTCCCACGATTACGTCGTCCACCAGGTACATGACCACCATGGGAAGGATTACGTCCAGAAACGTGCTTGCAAGAAGCGAAAGCCCACCTATTAAATATCTCCACCAACTTTTTAACATATACTTCTTCATAAAAAATCCTCATAAAAAGGACCTGAGACTTAAGTCACAGGTCCTTCAACATTCTTTGTAACTTTGCCGTAAATGCTTGGCAAGGCAGATAAACAAATCAGCACGCGACATTCATAAGCTTTGTCGACGCCGCAAAACTGTGTTTCAAATGCATTGCCCGAATATTAACTTTGGCTTGCTCCCGAATCACCGTTCCCTCAAGGAGCAAAAGATTCAATTCCGTATTTAACTTATCACGTTTATTCATTTAAACTTTCCTCCTTTCATCGGTGCCTGATTGCGTGTAACAATAACAATTTAAACTTTAGAATTACGTTTGTCAATAGAAAAGATATAGAAGGTCTTGGCTTGGCTCTCCCTGCCCTCTCCGTCCTCGCTTTGCTCGGCCACCTCTCCCAGAGGGAGAGGCAAGGGGGGAGAGGCAAGGGCCCTCTCAGTCACCTGCGGTGACAGCTCTCCCAGAGGGAGAGCCAAGGAGGGA
>CAVJJQ010000181.1:0-3925 GCA_963649755.1 bacterium
GTACGATACTGTCTTTCATGGCTTTAAAATCAACGACTCTGAAAGATTCATGATTTTTCCACGGTTTTTCCTTGTACTGAATATTCTTTTTGAGGACAAGCGGAAAATCTTTGAAATAGTTGTTTTTCAAGTCGTCAAGGATGTCAGCGAGACAATATTTCAATGGGATAAAACCACCATTGGCAGTTACTTCTTGATAGCGAGGATCTACAAGGAAGAAATATCTGATAAGGGTTTCTCCAACAGCAATAGACATTTGAAGAGATAAAACCCTTCGATTTTGGTTACTACCATCTCTAAAATCTTGAAATTCTGTATCAAAACCGATGTTTAAACACATACTATTAGATTGAATAACTTTAAAGGAAGGAATTACATCAGCAATACTACCGGCTTTTTGAACATCGAGTGGTGCAAGGAAAGGTTTGTTATAATTTTTTGAGGTGGTGTCAATTAACATATTCGCACCGCATAAGGGTGAAATGACACCACTACATTTAACCCTTGATTTTACTGGATTTTCGGTAGTTTCGTTTTGACGGAGGTTTGAAGGTTCCGTCAGTTTCGGTGACACCACTTCTTTTAGAAGTGTGTATTCATTTCTGCCCTTAAGATATTTACAACCGTACTTTATTAGTGCATTTACAATGGCTGTATGTTGTTCAAAAGACCAGGCTGTAATAGGAAGAGGTTTTAAATCTATTTGGTTTTGTATTTGTAATGCGGAAGTTCCATCTATCATATCAATCCCTACTTACTCTGAACTCAGGTAACAGTGGACTGTTACTTGGGTAGTTAAGTTAGGATTTCTCCTAGATGGAGTTGATTTTATGTAAGTAAAAGAAGTAAGAAACACCTTATTATCGATGCAGGCAAGATGCGAAACCGGGACATGACGGCTCCCTCTCCACAGGACATGCAAATTCCTGCAAGGATATGTTGTCAAGGCTTGAAACCATGGTTCTTTCGGGACTTGAAATTCCGCTCAGTGCCATAAGAGGACAGATAGCAAGCGGAATTGACATTCTGGTTCACCTTGGAAGGCTTCGAAACAAGAAAAGAGTGGTACTCGAAATTTCGGAGCTTGACGGTATTGAAAACGGAGAAATCGTTTTAAGGCGACTCTTTAAGTGGAACGGTTATGGTCTTGAGCGGGAAAACGAGCTTAAGAATGTGGATAAGCTTATGGCTTAAGAGGAGTGCATGTGGATTATTTGACTATAAAGCTTACGTCGCGGCAGCTTCTTTACGGAATAGGAATATATTTTGGCCTCACGGGGGTTGTTGCGTTCTTTTTCTACAGGTCCTTAATAGCATGGCTCATACTTGCACCGGGATTTTTCTTTTTCCTTAAGTGGTTCAAGAGCAGCTTGATTGCGAAACGGAAAAAGAAACTTCTTGACGAATTTTCGGAAACCCTTCTAAGCGTGAGTATCAATATGAAATCCGGATATTCCGCGGAAAAAGCATTTTTGGAAGCTTCCAAGGATATAGAACTCTTCTACGGAGAGAAAAGTCTGATGGCGGCGGAAATCGACAAGATGAAAAAGGGCTTTGGACTGAATATGAATCTTGAGGAGCTCATAGACGACCTTGCAAAAAGAAGCGGGGAAGAGGAAATTCTCATTTTCAGCGAGGTGCTTAAAAGCGCTAAGCGTAACGGAGGAAATATCACGGAGGTACTTCTTAATACGGCTGACAGAATTCGAGGTGAGATTTGCGTTGATAAAGAAATTGACACCATTATATCTGAAAAAAAGCTGGAGTTAAGAATTATGGAGGCCATGCCTTTCTTTATAATGGGCTATTTGGAAGTAACCTCCGTCGGATATTTTGAAATCTGCTATACGGGTCTTTTCGGAAGGTTTTTTATGACGGGATGCCTGCTTGCCTATACTGGGGCAATCCTGATCGGTGACAAAATATTGAAAATCAAAATTTGAAAGTAGACTTTCAAACTTTGATTGGCGGTTCAAATGCAGACTCATGCAAGTGAGGCTTTCGCTTGAACCTGAAGGACAAAATATGAAAAACAAGATTAAGACAAAATACTTCTTTCTGATAGTCGGTCTTATGGTCGTATCTTTGCTGCTTTATTTTACATCCGGCAGCGAAAGTAAAATTCTGACCGACACCACTCTCCCTCTTGAAGCTCCCGACTCCGGGAACAAAAAATATACCTTTGACACAATGATCGATGGGGTAGAAATAGGATCAACAGACATCAGTGTACCGGAGCGGGAGTATTCACAAAAGGAGTTAAGTAAGCTATCGGATGAGGTTGCGGAAAAAGCAGTGGAAAAGTTTTTAAACGGGAATCCGGATCTTACAAATGTAACTGATGATTTGTGTTTTTTTGAAAAAATGGATGGGTATCCGTTTGAGTTTTCTTTTTCAAGCGACTCTCCGGAATGCATATCCGATGAAGGAAAGATTCTCTTGGCAACACCCTTTGATGCAGGGATAACGATCTCCTATGCCTGCGGTGATGTGGCTGAAAGCTTCAAGGTGAAAGTTAATGTTAATCCGGGTCCCGAAGTCCGGGCGAGAGTATATAAAAATGCGATTCAGGCTAAGCTTGATGAAACAGTAAATGTAACTGAGGAAACGGTCGTACTTCCTACGGAAGTTGACGGGAATGCCGTCAGTTACGCTTACCCTGCCGTAAAGAGGAATTCTTTTTATCTGCTTTTGGGACCGGTAGCTTCGGTGCTCATAATCATCGGGTCAAAGAGGGATGAAAAGAAGGCTTTGGCCAAGGAAAAAGAAGAAATTTTGAGCGAGTATCCCGTGCTGCTTCAAAAAATGGCGCTCTACCAGGCAACGGGCATGACCATCAGGAATATTTGGGCGGCCATATACGAAGAAGGAATTACCAAGAAGAGCGAGAAAAATCCCATGTATCGTGAAATGGGAATAACGTTAAATGAACTGAAAAGCGGAGTTTCCGAAGGTATGGCATACAAGAGATTCGGAGAAAGAACACAGGTCTCGGAACTCATCAGATTTACGGCGCTGCTTTCCCAAAATTTGAGGAAGGGAAGCAGCAAACTAAAGGAGCTGCTTGACGCAGAATCGGTAAATGCATTTTCACAAAGAAAGCTAAGGGCAATTAAACTCTCCGAGGAGGCGGGTACGAAGCTACTATTTCCGATGATGATTCTTTTGATGGAAGTAATGGTTCTGATAATGGTTCCGGCGTTTGTAAATATTTAGAAATTGAGGTCTAAAATGCCCACACGGGCTTAATTAACATTTAGGAGGAGGAAAGTATGAAGACATTTAAAGATTTTTTGAAGGAAGAAGACGGAATGGGGACGGTTGAGGTGATACTCATAATAGTTGTTAACTGTAGATGGCTTGGAAGTCGCATTCTATGTGGATTTGTTTGAGTTTTCAATTATAAGTTTATAGTAAGTGTTGGATTCGTCTTTTTGTTTTAAGGAGATTGATACGGATGTTTACGGATAAAGAAAAAGAAATGCTTTATAACCCTTATTTCAATGTTATAAGCGAAGGAACATATGCTTATGAGATTCAATCTAAGAACACAGGTAATTATTGGAAGGTTATGTTAGTTAAGGACCATACATATGTTAAGCTTTTTCATAAGTATAATAAGAAAGACAAGTACCATGTTCAGACTACTTCTGCAGGTGTCTTTGAAGCCTTACTTGAGATAATTTGTCATGATGATTACAAGCTTAACATTAAGAGCTCGTTCTTTGAAGAGTTTGTGAGGAAATATTCATAAAGAGTTATAAAGCCCATTACTTCTGGTAGGATGACAGAGAATAAAAAATATGTTAAACTTTTAGAGACTCGTAAGAGTAAAGGGGGTTGACAGACATATTTAAAAGGGCGAAAATTCTCAGTTCAGTTCAGTTCAGTTCAGTTCAGTTCAGTTCAGTTCAGTTCAGTTCAG
>CAVJJQ010000182.1:0-3782 GCA_963649755.1 bacterium
CTCCCTCCTTGGCTCTCCCTATGGGAGAGCTGTCGCCGAAGGCGACTGAGAGGGCTAGAGCTGTCACCGTAGGTGACTGAGAGGGACTTGGCTCTCCCACGCGGAGCAATTTCCTATATAGCAAAAAAGACTTTCGGAAAGATTACCTCTCCGAAAGTCTTTTTAACATTTCTTCTGCTCTTAACTTATTTAACGGATGCCTCACATATGGATCAACTTCCGCCAAAGGCTTCAGCACAAAATCGCGATTCTCCATATCAATGTGCGGAATCGTAAGCCTTTCGGTATCCATCACAAGATCATCGTAGTAAATAATATCCAAATCTATCGTACGCGGTCCCCAATGAATTTCACGCTTTCTTCCAAGGCGGCTTTCAATTTCATTCAGCTTTTTAAGAAGTGCCTCCGGAGAAAGAAGCGTTTCCGTAAGCCAGAGTCCGTTTGTAAAGTCGTCCTGCTCAACCGGTCCGTAAGGTTTTGTGGTAATAAGCGTAGCTTCCTTTAAAATTCTGTTCCCTTTCAGCTTGCAAAACATTTCTTTTGCTTTATCGATAGTTTCAAAAGCATTCCCGATATTGGATCCGACCGCTATATAGGCTTTATGCCTTTTCCTGACTATCGTAACCGAAACGTCTTCAAACTCGCACGGAATAGGTGCGTGTGGCTTATGCACTGTGACACAGGCTTCATTTATCAGAGGATATTTGCAAAGCAAAAATTCCGCTACCTCTTCAGCGGCGGTTTCGATAAGGTTGTAGGCGTTTTCATTAAATACCCTTAAAGCTTCAACCGACGCCTCTCCGTAATTTACTGTCATCTCAAGATCATCCGTTGCAGCGGCCTTACTCATGTCAAGATAAAGTGTTAAGTCAAGGCTAAACTCCTGCCCGTCTCTTCTCTCATCTTCAAAGCATCCGTGATACGCATAGACTTTAAGCCCTTTTATGAAAATCTTATCCTTTGAACAGTTCATCTATGCCTTTCCCTCATTCTTAACCGCTTCAAGCATATCTATCACGCGTTTATTTTCCTTTACATCATGGACTCTTACAAAGGAAGCCCCCTTCATAACGGCTAGTGCCGTCGTAGCAAGCGTTCCCTCGAGGCGCTCGTCTGTCGGAAGGTTAAGTGCGTTTCCGATTACGGATTTACGACTGCAGCCAAGCAGCCACGGTGCTCCGAGATTGTTAAGCAGTTCCATATTGTTTAATACCCAGAGATTTTCTTTATACGTCTTGGCAAAGCCGATTCCGGGATCGAGAATAATCCTGTCTTCGGAAATTCCCGCCTTAAAAGCTCTCTCCAGGATTTCGGCACAGTCATTTACGAAATCGAGGCCGAAAGAAACATAATCGTGATTTTTACGATTGTGCATAAGTACGCAGGCAACCTTATTTTCGCTTATTACTTTTCCCATCAAAGGGTCGTATAAAAGTCCCCAAATATCGTTTATAAGGTCCGCGCCTGCCTTGATGCCTTCACTTGCCACTGCAGGCTTGTAGGTATCAAGAGAAACCGGAATGTCGAATTCTGACTTAATCCTTTCGATTACCGGAATGACTCTTTCAAGTTCGAGTTCTTCGGGCACAAATTCAGCCCCGGGGCGTGTAGATTCACCACCGATATCTATGATATGAACGCCTTCTTTAACCATTTCCGAAGCTCTCTTTAGGGCTGCATCTGTTGTGGCATGCAAGCCGCCGTCCGAAAAAGAATCGGGTGTCACATTCAATATTCCCATTACATAGGTATGGTTCTTTATGTCAAAATCCTTATTTCCGATTACCATAGTCGTCCCAATGTCTCAGTCTGCAGACATTTTCATCTCTCTCATCCTGATTGCAGTTTGCAAATAAGTCAACTTAATAACTTCCGGCAAGCGCCTTACATTTCAATCATCTTGATTACTTTCTCTTCAAGTAATGCATCATTCAAGAACCTACCTCTTTTGGCAAACGTTACAGTCTTGCTTCCGGGTTTCTTTATGCCCCTCATCGTCATGCACATATGTTCCGCTTCAAGCATCACGAATACACCATCACAATTTAAGCTTTCCATTATCGCGTCCGCAATTTCGTTTGTCATACGCTCCTGTATCTGGGGACGCCTTGCAAATATTTCAACCGTGCGGGCAAGCTTGCTGATACCCACGACCTCACCGCTTGGAATATAGGCTATATGCGCCCTTCCGAAAAACGGAAGCAGATGATGTTCGCACACCGAATAGAAGAATATGTCTTTTTCAAGGACTATATCACTTTTCTCTACTTTGAAGCGCTTTGAAAGAGTTTCGCCCGCATTCTTACCTAACCCGGCAAAGATTTCTTCGCACATCCTGGAAATTCTTTCGGGTGTTTCCTTAAGACCTTCCCTATCTACATCTTCACCTATACCTTCAAGAAAAAGCTTTACGGCTTTTTCGATTTTTTCTTTATCTATCATGTCATCTCCGTAGTCTGACGATGCTTTCGTAGGCATCCTTTATAAGCTTAAGGTGGGATAAAGAACCAAACCCGACTATAACGGTGTCCTTGTCCGCAAACTGAAGAGCAAGTTCCAAAGCCTCATGAATACTGTCTGCAGTGGAAACTGCTCGATTTACGCGGCTTACCTTTTCCGCAAGTTCGAAAGCGGTAAGCGATCTTTCTTTATTCGGAAGGGTAACCGTAAATATCGCAACAGGCAAATCACAGAGAGTATTGATTACCGTATCCGCATCCTTGTCCTTAAACATTCCCATTATATAGATAAACTTCCGGTCTGTAAAATAGGTATTTAAGTTTTCCTTAAGCATCCGGGCTGCCGGAGGATTGTGGGCTCCGTCAAGCACTATCACAGGCTTATTCGAAATGATTTCAAATCGTCCTTCCTCGTGTGCCGCCAAAAGCCCCTTTCTGATTGCTTTTTCGTTTACGTCTATTCCGTACTTTTTTAATGCCTTAGCCGCATCTATTGCGAGGCAAGCATTCCGGACCTGATTTACGCCATTTAGTGATATTTCAAGTGCTTTCATGCCTTCGTAATCAAACTTCGTACTTCCGAGTTTATATTTAATCTTCTGTGCTCCTTTGTAATCGGAGACAACGCAGTCGGAATGAAGCCTGCAAGCCTTAGATTTGATGACATCCATTGCTTCCGGCTCCTGAAGGGTCGTGACTGCTATGGAATTTGGTTTAATAACGCCCGTTTTATTATCCGCTATTTCTTTAAGCGTGCTTCCCAAATACTCCGTATGGTCAAGTCCTATAGGGGTAAAGACGCCTAATAGGTTACTCTTTACAACGTTTGTCGCATCAAGCAGGCCTCCCATGCCGGCTTCAAGCACTGCAATATCACAGCCCTTTTCTTTAAAGTACAAAAATGCCATGGCGGTTTCACATTCAAAGCTCGTAGCCTTAACGGTGTTTGCCTTTTCAATGACCCCGGTGAGTCTTGCGTAATCTTTTTTTGAAATGTTTCTTGAATTAACCTTTATAATCTCCGTTTCGGCAAAAACCTTCGGAGAGGAAAAAAGTCCGACTTTCAGTCCGGATGCCTTTAAGATTTCCGCAATAAAAAGGGCCGTCGAGCCCTTTCCGTTGGTCCCGACGACCGAAATCACCTTAAGACCCTCTTCGGGATTACCTAAAACCCTTAAAAGTTCTTCAATATGGTCAAGTCCTTTATGAATCCCCTTTAAACTTCCGATGTACGAAAGTGCATCCTCAAAATTCTTAATTTCCAATTTATACCCCTTTTGCTACTGCAAACTCAGCTTTCTTTTTCTCCATATGCTTTATGGT
>CAVJJQ010000183.1:0-3774 GCA_963649755.1 bacterium
CCCAAAGGGAGAGGCAAGCCCTCTCCGACCTCGCTGCGCTCGGCCACCTCTCCCAAAGGGAGAGGCAAGCCTCTTGGCTCTCCCTCCCTTGGCTCTCCCTTTGGGAGAGCTGTCACCGTAGGTGACTGAGAGGGCTAGAGCTGTCACCGTAGGTGACTGAGAGGGACTTGGCTCTCCCACGCGGAGCAATTTCCTATATAGTAAAAAAAGCGTTCCGTTTACGGAACGCTTTTTGTCAGTTAACCTTCTGTGTGGACTTACGAATCAGTATTTCGTAGTCCACTTCTGTTTTGTAGTTAAAATTCATGCCCTCAAGTTTGTTTACAAGCTGCCTTCCGAGTACCATTCCGGTATTTCTGGCGGAAGCGTCAACTGCGGTTACGTTCGGCGTCAGGACATTTAAAGTGGAACTGTTGTAAAGTGAAGCAATTCCCACATCCTTCGGAATCCTGTAACCCTCGTTCTTAAGCCAGCTCATTACCTTGACCGCCATCTCGTCATCACCGCACACCACGCACTCCGTCTTGTTGCTGACGATATCCGAGGCAATTCTTTCAAGTGAGCTCGTTGAAAACTCACCTGTATAAATAACCTGCTTTTCGGGACTGAGTCCGTTTTCGGCAATCCCCCTTATAAACCCCTTTCTTCTGCTCTTGTTAACTTTATAGCCCAGGTTCCCGATGATGGTGGTGAAACGCCTGTATCCCATCGCAATGAGCAGGGAAGTTAAATCCCTCGATGCTTTTTCATTGTCAATGTCGACCGAAATAACATTTTCAAAAGAAGTATGCCCGCTGACGGCCACAGGAAACCCCTGCTCGCTTAGGAATTTAAGCGCCTTGTCGTTTTCAAGGCTCCTCGTAAGGATGATTCCGTCCGTTTTTTCTTCCTTTACAACCCTCTCAATCTCGGAAATATCGTTTTCCGACGTCCTGATTACCATGATGTCATAGTCGGTGCCCGACACGCTTTCACAAACACCGTACAGAACATCGATAAAGAAAGGGTTTGAATCAATAAGCGCATCTCCGGGAAGCGCCACGCAGATATTCTTCGTACGCCTGTGCTCAACAGTTTCGATTACGTGCCCGCTGTTCCAAAGTTCTAAAACCTTCTCGCGAGTCTTCTTTCCGACCCTTCCGTTTCCGGAAATTGCCCTCGATACCGTTGTCTTTGAAATTCCGAGTGTGCGCGCGATTTCTTCCTGCTTCATGTTACCTAACCATAATTTTTATTTCTTTTTCAAGAATACCACTATATGCCTTTACAGTGCAAATGCCGGGTTTTTCAGGTTTAAGGATAAAGAACGCTTTTCCGGAAAGCGCATGAATTCTGTCGCTCCTTAAAGATTCATGAGACAAAGGATTTCCGGAATCGCAGCCTATGACTTTAGCGTTACTTGCCTCTATACGAATTTCCTCCTCACTGTTTACACAAGGTGTGCCCTTATCATCAAAAAGCGAAGCCTCTATCTGAATCACCTCGTCTGAATCCACCGTATCCTTGTAGGCATTAAGCCTTATCTTAAAAGGCTCTCCCGCAGACTTTATTAAGTATCTCGCAGCTTCAACTCCGTCATTGTAGCCAACGCAGTAAAGCTCTTCCTCCGAATAGGGAACGTCCCAGCTTAAGAACAGATTCTCCGTTGAAGGCGGAATCGGGGTCTTGTCAAAGTGACCGTACCTCTCGGTCATGCCGTACGCCGGATACGAGTAAGCCTTTCTGCCGTAGGACTTTCCGCCCACGAAAAGCTCCGCCTCCTCGCAGTTCGTATAGGCAAGCACCGGAATAATCTTTCCCTCTTCAATGTTTAAGTTCCTGTTTGGAGTCAGGTAAACCATCGGATCTTTCCGGTTCCAAATGCTCTTATAGAAAAAGAAACCGTCTTTTTCAAATCCGCAAGTATCCATAAGTCCCGATGACGCGCTTCTGTGAGGCCAGCCTGCCTCTCCGAGATAGTCGATTCCGGTCCAGATGAATTCACCCGACACATAATCATGAGTGAGTGAGAATCTCATAAGCCTTCCCGCCTCGACAGGCGCGCTGTAGTAGGGGAAAGTAAGCCAACCTGCTCTGTTCTCAAGTTCAAATAAATACTTGCCTCTCACTCCGGCAACCGAAGTATTTTCGGTTCCGACTACGCACCAATTCGGGTTCTTACGCTTGTCGGTATCGTAGAGAGTTTCCGCTCTTTCTCTCCAACGTCCCGTATAATTGTACCCCACAACCTCAAGCTCGTTTAAAAACTTAATATCCGCCTTTACAGGCTCCGCCTCTATCTGATCGTTTGCCTGAGTAATGGGACGGGTCTTGTCATATTTCTTTACAAGTTCCTTTAAGTGTCTTGCCATTAAGTATCCGTCCGGAGCCGTCTGGTTCGGGACCTCGTTTCCGATTGACCAAAGAACGATTGAAGGGTGATTTCTGTCACGAAGTAACATTGCCTTCATATCCTCTTCATGGCAGTCCTTAAAGTATTCGGAATACCCTTTGCTGTTGTCGGTGTTGCTGCCTAAGGTCTTCCACTTCATGATATCCCACTCATCGAAGGCTTCATCCATTACGTAAAAGCCCATCTCATCCGCAAGATCCAAAAGTTCCGGATTCGGAGGGTTGTGACTCATCCTCAAGGCATTGCAGCCCATATCCTTGAGCTTATAAAGCCTTCTTTCCCATACACATTTGGGAACTGCCGCGCCAAGTGAACCACCGTCATGGTGCAGGCATACTCCCTTAAGCTTTACGGTTTTACCGTTTATTACAAAGCCTCTTTCGGGATCAAAGAAGGTTTCACGCACGCCTATTTTAATCGAAACTTCATCCACCAGGAAGTCTTCATCATAAAGCGAGGCAGTAAGTGTGTACAAAGAAGGTGTTTCGTCTGTCCATAAATCGGGATTTGACAATTCATGCTCATTTTCTTCAAAGATAATGCTTCCCTTATCGTTTGAAAGAGTGTACGCAACCTTTAAATCCTTGCTGTTTGAATTTTCAATGTCAGCCTCGGTATGAAGAAACCACTTCTCGTCCTTTTTGTAGGTATAAGCATAGATTCCGTAGGACTTTATATGAGTCTTCGGAAGATGCATCAAATACACATTTCTCGTAATTCCGGAGCCGGTATACCAACGTGAATTGGGTTGACGTGAATTGTCAACCTTGACCTCTAAAAGGTTTTCCCCATCCAAAAGCTTATCTGTTATATCAAACTCAAAAGGGGTATAGCCGTAGACATGGGTGCCAAGCTCCTCACCGTTTAAGAAAACGGTCGAAAGCATATACGCTCCTTCAAATCTCAATACAACTTTTTCACTCGTATTCTTATCATGGTTAAAAAGCTTCTTGTAATAACCGATACCCGTCTCAACAAAGCCGCCCGACCCAAGGGTCTTCGCGTCTTTGCTAAACGGATAATCAAGGCTCCAGTCATGCGGAAGCGTAACCCCCGCAAATCCTGTCAGGTCCTTATTCCCCATGGCAATTTCTTTTTCGCCATGATAAAAATACCAGTCGTTATTGAATAAAATCTTCTCTCTCATAGCCAATTCCTTGTATAAAAATTATTAATGTAAATTATGTTTGATACATAAGGCCTGCACAGGGAACATGTGAGTTTTTATTTGTGCGCCATGTAAATGAGACCTTAAAATTATGAAAACGATTGTCAATATGTAAGGATTCACAGGAAACATGCGAGTTTTTATTTGTGCGCCATGGAGATGAGACCTAAAAATCGTGGAGGCCGTACCCGAACACGATTTTTGCTTTGACGGG
>CAVJJQ010000184.1:0-3773 GCA_963649755.1 bacterium
AAGGCGGTGGTTGCATTCTCCTTGATTAGGCCTTCAATCTGCTGCGTGATGATGGCAAGCTCGCCATCAAGTCTACCCTGCTCACTGGTAATCTCTGTAGTGTCGCATGTCATGCTCATAAGCGTCTCCAGGTTTTGAATGGTAGCTTCTTTTTCCTCAACCAATAAACTAAGTGCTTTCATGAAGATTTGTTTTATCTGTTCTTCAGATAAGGCGGGCGTGCCACAAGGCTTTTCTCCATTACTGTACTTCCGATTGCAGCGATAAATCACCCGGCGGTACTTGTCTGTGGAATGCCAGACCTTTGAACCAAACCAGCCTCCGCAGCAGCCACACTGAACTTTGTTTGAGAAAATCGTTACGCCGCTATACCGGCCCATTTTCTCTCTACGGGCAATCTCAAGCTGTACCTGCTCAAATTCCGAAGGCTTGATGATGGCTTCATGATGGCCTTCCACATAGTACTGCGGGACCTCGCCCTCATTCTTTTTCTTCGTTTTCTGAAGAAAGTCGACCGTGTACTGTTTTTGCAAAAGCGCATCGCCTTTGTACTTCTCGTTTGTCAAAATCGACTTAACGGATGAAATGTGCCATTTCTTACCGCCGGCAGGTGCTGCAAGGCCTCGTCGTTCAAGTTCCTGCTTAACGGCGTAAAGGGAAAGGCCAGAAAGGAAAAGTCGGTAAATCAGTTTGACCGTTTCTGCCTGCTCTGGGTTAATCTTAAAGTCCTTATCGTACCCGAGGAAGTTGCTGTAACTGACCGATACGACTCCATCTGCGAATTGCTTACGCTTTCCCCATGTAGTGTTTTCAGAAATGCTACGGCTTTCCTCCTGGGCTAAAGAGCTCATGATGGTAATCAGCAATTCACCCTTTGCATCAAGGGTCCAGATGTTTTCTTTCTCAAAATAAATCTCGATTCCCTTTTCTTTGAGCTTACGGACGTTCTGCAGGGAGTCAACCGTGTTCCTTGCGAATCGACTGACTGACTTTGTAATAATCAGGTCAATCTTGCCGGCAAGGGCATCCTCGATCATCTGATTAAAACCGTCGCGGTGTTTTGTGTTTGTAGCGCTGATACCCTCATCTGAGTACATGCCTACAAATTCCCAGTCTGCGCGGCTACTGATGTAATTCTTGTAATAATCCATCTGGGCCTCGTAGCTGGTGGCCTGCTCATCACGATCCGTCGATACGCGGGCGTAACCGGCGGTCTTTCTTTTTCTTACCTCAGCAACCGGAACCGATGTGAATCTGTTTCTGGTTGCCGGGATTGCTGTTACTTTCTTTGCCATTCTTTACTAGCGCCTCCTTTCATTTCAAAGGTGAACTTCTCATTCTCAAGAATAATCTTCTCTACGTGCTCGACTACCTGGCCGCCATAGTTCTCACCGAGGGTTTCTTTGGAAGCTTGAACAAGTTCTGCCTGCTTTATAATTTGATGACAAGCAGGACACTTCCAAACTTTAAGCCCTGTACCCCGGGTGCTGTTATCTCGCTCGCACTTCCGTCCGCAGCTACAGTAAACCTTTTTTACAAAAGGATTGCTGCGGCGGCTAAGGTAATATTGTCGGGTTACCGTTTTGACTTGACCGCTTTGAAACATAAACTCAATCCTGTCTCCGAAAACCGTAACATGCTGAATCTCCTTTGTGAAAGTCGCAATATCTGTTCCCAAAACCTGCTCGGTTGCTGCAATAAGCTCCGATTCCATTATCGGGCGACTGTCACATGCTTTTTTACGCTCTTTGTTGTTGCAGATCCATTTCTTATAACCTTTTGCAGTCCGTCGGCATAAGCTTTTACCGCAGCATCCGCATTTCACTTTTCCGGAGAAGACTGTAAGGTTGTTCCGATTGTTTGGAAACTCCCTTGCGCGTTTCGCCCTAATTTCTTGAACGTTTCCGTAGTCTGCCTCAGAAACCAAAGGCTCGTACATTTCTTCCACCAAGTACATCGGTAGTTCACCTTGATTTCTTTTTCTGGTCTTGTTCTCGGTGAAAAAATTCTTCTGCAAAACCATCGTCCCGGTGTAGGAGTGGCTGCTTAAGATTTCCTTCAGTGTACTTTCTTCAAAAGGTCTGCCTTGTTGAGCGGTAATGCCCCTCTTAGCCAGGTCCTTTGCGATACCGTGGGCAGACTCACCTGCAAGGTACCTTCGGTAAATCTCCTTGACGACCTTTCCCTGTTCCGGAATGATTTTATAAATCTCTCCGTCCCATTCATATCCGTATGGTGCCTTGTGACAATTCGGAATTCCTTGTTCAAATCGCTTTCTTATGGCCCATCTCACGTTTCCCGCTATGCTCCGCGACTCTTCCTGAGCGAATGAAGCCAGCAAGGTGAGTAGGAGCTCACCATCAGCGGTCATCGTGTTAATTTTCTCTCGCTCAAAGTAAACCGAAATGCCGAGCGTCTTTAAATGCCTCGTCGTGTTTAAGCAGTCCACCGTGTCTCTTGCAAATCGGCTGATACTCTTAGCAAGGATCATATCTATCTTGTGAGCTTCGCAATCTGCGATCATGCGGTTAAACTCATCACGCTGTTTAGTGCTTGTTCCGGTAATACCTTCGTCAGCGTAAACGCCCACATAGGTCCATTCTGGGTTACGTTGGATAAGAGAACTGTAGTAACTAACCTGGGCTGCAATGCTATGATGAAGCATTTCCGTTTCCATAGACACCCTGGCATATGCTGCCACTCTGAGTTTCGGTTTTAACTGCGATACTTTGGCTTTCTGTACCTCAGTAATTCTTGGCATGTTAAATCCTCCCTTCGTAGTGTCCATATTCGCTCTGCGTTCGCCTCACAGCAAGTTAATATCCGAGAATAAACCACCAATCTTTGGCCGCCATTCTTGCTGCATTTTTGTATCAAATTTCACGTACTCTTCCTTAGATAACAGGCCCTTTTCGACAAGCTTCCGGGCGTAGCTCATGGTCATCTGGAAGATAATTTCACGCTTTCCTTCTTCTTTGCTCATAAACTGACACCTCCAAAGCGATCCTCGATGTAGCACTCGTGGCTGCAATACTTTCTGTTAGCATTGCCGTAGGCAATAAAGACTTTTGCGCAATATGCGCAGGTAAACTCATAGTTAGCTTTCCGATTAACGTTCTCCTGGTGATGGTTCCACCAGGCCATACGGCATTTATCAGAACAGAATCTTTTAAGCTTCCGGCCGGGAAGCTGTTTCACATCCCTGCCGCAGTTTTCACAACGACAGCTGCTGTTATTATCAGCCAGAGTGCTGTAACCCAAAGTTCCGCCCAATCCATGCCTCTTGCAGTAAGTTTTTATGCTGTTGATGGAGAGGTCCATCATCTTTGAAATCTGTGTATAGCCGCACCCGGCATTCCGATATTCCTCAATCTGCTTCTTCTGCTTATCAGTCATCTGCCTGTCCTCCTTATCGTTGAAAAATTTCTCTTTCTACTTCTCTCTGGACAGCCGATTTGCAAAATCACGGAAAACTTTATATCTCGATCTGTCATACATCCTTCTCCTTTCAATTTCCCAGTACAAAACCGAGGATTTTTTCCGGTTCTTTCTAAAAGATGTGTAGCCAAATCTGTGATTTTCCGATGAAAGCTTCAGACGGATCTTCTCCTACTTCTGAAAAAAGTGGTAAAAAGGCGCAAAAAAAAATAAGACCCAGTCCGAAGACTGAGCCTTAAAAGAAATTTTACTTTAATATAACCGTCTGCCCTGCATAGATGTACTTCTGTGCGAAGAGGTTTTCATTAAGAGACTTAAGCTCTGCTAACGTCATG
>CAVJJQ010000185.1:0-3695 GCA_963649755.1 bacterium
CGCTATTTACTGTACCAGGCTGCAACTTTTTTAACCGCCTTGATGGTATCTTCAATTTCTTCTTCCGTAAGTGCAGGATAAAAAGGAATACTTAAAACATCCTCATAGAAAGCTTCCGCTTTGGGGCATAAGCCCTTCTTGTATCCGAGACTTTCATAATACGAATGCCTGTATACCGGGATGTAGTGAACCTGAGGGGTGATACCCTCCGCGCAGAGTGCATCATAAAACTCGCGTCTGTCGCAAGATAAATGTTCCCTGTTAAGCCTGATTACATAAAGGTGCCAAGTGGTATCTGACTCAGGAATCACATTCTGAAGTATGATTTCGGGCATATCCTTGAAAGCCTCATCGAAGCGTGCACGAAGTGCTTTTCGCATATTTGAAAACTTATCAAGCTTGTTTAACTGAGAAAGAAGCAATGCCGCCTGAAACTCAGTAATACGGTAATTGTATCCAAGCAGTATCTGCTCGTTGTAGTAGCCGGCATCGTTTTTATTTGCCATCTCGTCCAATTCATGAGTGATTCCGTGAGAAGAAAACAGTTTAAGCCTCTTATAAAGCTTTTCATCGTTTGTAAGACATGCTCCGCCTTCACCCGCGGTCACCGTCTTAACCGGATGAAAAGAAAAAGTCGTAATATCCGCTATCGATCCGACAGGGCGTCCGTTATATTTGGTGCCGATAGAATGAGCCGCATCTTCGATTAAGTAAAGATTGTGCTCACGGCATATCTTTAGGAGCCTGTCAAGCTCGACTGCCTGACCTGTATAATCAACCGCAATAACCGCCTTGGTCTTTGATGTTATTTTTCTTTCTACATCGTCGGGATCAAGGTTGTAGGTATCGGGCCTGATATCGGCAAAAACGGGAGTCCCGCCACAATAAAGCACGCAGTTTGAGCTTGCCGCAAAGGTAATGGATGAAACTATGACCTCATCTCCGGGCTTTATGTCGATAGCCATGCATGCCGTATGAAGAGCTGCGGTGCCGTTTGAAACAGCCGCGCAGTATTTTGCCGTAGTAATTTCACAAAGCCTCTCTTCAAGCTCGGTCACCTTCGGTCCGCAGGTAAGATATGGGCTTACCAGAGTCTCGCTTACTGCCTTTACATCTTCCTCATCTATCCACTGATGCCCATATGAAAGGCTCTCCGTACGAACCGGAGTGCCTCCGAATATTGCAAGTTGTTCCATAACTCTAAACTCCTATCAAAAAAGTCTATACAATCCAACCAAGCTGGAATCCTATCCGCTCGGCGACAAAGAACATTCCGCGAAGCCAGATAAAGAAACTGCCTATCATAAAGAACTTAAAGCTGTCAGGCACTTTCTTTATCACTTTTAATGCCATTGCTGCAATTGCGACAATTAAAAGAATAATCGTCCCGTATGCGCTTCTGGCAGGGTAATGCGGTGACAGTACGAATGCGCCCCAGGAAAGAACGGCCCCTATGATGAAAAGGTCCACTTCAATTCCGACTTTTGAGCGAAGCATCAGCCTTGCAATTATGTACATCGCAACTGTTGCAAGCAAAGCCACACCCAAGTATCTGGCATACCCATTGAAGAGATAATAACATCTTAAATATACAGTCCAAATGATTCCGTGCTCTGAAACGGTGCTTTCGCGCACGAAGTTTCCGGGAGCAAGGATGCAGGCGCAGGTACCGATCAAAGAACCGATAACACCTTCCATCATCCACCCCGGAATTTTTCTGCCCGTTTTCTTTATGTATACGGTCGAAACAAGCGCAATGATAAAGGCAACCGGCCCCATGTTCTCATTGCTCCAACCTGCCATCAGTGAAAGCGGAAGTATCCAAACATATATACCCCAAGGCTCCTCTTCCGGCTTTAAGCAGTCAAACGGAAGTCTCTTCACATAAACCCACAGAAAAAGCAGGATAAGGTTTGTCATATAGAGATAGTTGCAGGCCCCGCTCTGCCAAACCATTGAATAAAAAACATCTTCATTAAGCCCGAGTACCAAGCCACACACCACGGTCACGCATAAAAATCTTCCGGCACGCGACATCTTTGTAAGCGCCATATCTTCAGCCATGTGCGTAACAATAATACCCGTAAAGATAAGCATCAAGCAATTCAGCACATCCGTTGCATGCTCAGGGAGCAATAAAACTGCCTGCAGAATCGTGTGTGCCACACTTCTTCCGCCCCAATTCATATAATGCCACTTTTGTGCCTTGAAAATATCAAAGATATTCTTAATTTTCTCATCGGAATAAAGAAGCGTCCGGTACCAGTCGTCATCCATCATGTAGGGAATGATGTACTGAAGCCAGAAAAACATACCAAAGGTGACGATAAAGAACATTACAGTCGCTACAAGCAACAGATTCTTTTTTCCTTTGCTTAACTTTTGAAAATCCATAAAATGCTCCACATATGAATGGATAATTTTCACGTGATACCGGATTGCTCCGCGCCACGCGCCTTCGTAATTATACCACAGTATCAGTGTTTTGACAGCCTATGCACAAAAACGGCGGAAGGGCAATCATTGCAGGGTAGATATATCTTAGATGCATCGTAGGTCCTAAAAGAAGTGTTCCGAAAAAGGCGAGTATCAACAGCACCGGGAAAAGGCCCGAAAGTTTTCTTTTTTCAATAACTCTTACAAATATGTAAAGGTAAATCCACAAATATATGCCGGGTATATAGAATATCTTGATGACAGGCTTCATAAATCCGTCATTAAGTGCGAAGTCATCAAGTTTTTCTTTAAGTGCCGGCCATAACGAATGCTCGGTTTCAATACCTTCAAATCCGTCGGCCGTACAGGCATACTGAATATAATTTCTGGTGACGATCTGCCCATCAACCTCCATCATTCTGAACGTTTCGTCAAACGGCGATACATAGCCTCCTATCAGTGCTAAAGCTGCATTTATATAGTCTCCGGGGTATTTATTGAAAAGTTCAAAATAGATTTTCAAAAAACGTGAGGTCTCGTACCTGACTATATAGGTATTGGTGCATCCCTTTACCGGATCAGAAATCACGGGATTATAGTTTTCATACGCCTCATAAAGGATAAAATCGTCAATCAGTGCCTGTTCTTCCGACGTTAGATTTTCTTTTTCATGGACCGCTGTGCGAGCAAGCTGCTGAATCGGAATGCTTAACATTTCACGCTTGTCCAAAGAAGCAGCGCCGGTAATTACAAATACCGCCTTAAGCATGGCTAAAGAAACAATAAGCGAACAAGCAGTTCCTATGAAAAGTTTCAGGTAAAGCTTTCTTTTTCTTTTTCCGAATATGCAGGCAAGAAAAAGAGCGAAAACGCACACTGAAAAGGCAAATTTTCCGTTGTTTCTGAAAATGCATACTCCAATTCCGCTAAGTAACAGAAGCACGAATCGGCGCATCTTCCACTCTTTCAGCAGCAAAAAGAACGTGCATATAAAGAGCATCAGAAAGCTCGCAAATACCGTGTCTTTGGTGATGCTTACCGCCATGTAGCCGTTAAAGAGGTTAAGGCAAAAGTGCAGGCATACGAGTATTACTGCCCACAAAGGCAAACCGTGTACGTCAAGCATGTAAATGATGAATGCAAGTGAAAAAGCCAAGAGCAGGAGTTGCACAAGAGTATACAGCCACAAGCCACCCGTAAGCGACAAACTCAGTTTTATCAAAAGAGTGTGAAAAATCGGGTGATGATCGTTATAGGAG
>CAVJJQ010000186.1:0-3579 GCA_963649755.1 bacterium
GATAGTGCGTGTTGTCAATTCAGATGTGTCAAGCACGTTTGGCTTGCTTAGCACGGTCTTGTCCTTTTTTACTGAAGCCGTTATATCTGTGACTTTGATTACGGTGATAATCTTAACTGATCCATTTATAGCGCTATTGATGGCGATTGTACTAGGCTGCATGATGATTTTGGTTACACGAGTTTTAAAGCCCATACTTCGGAATGCAGGCATTAAATATCAGAAGAATGCCTCAAAGATGAACAAATGGCTTTTGCAGTCAATTTCCGGTATTAAAGAAGTTAAGGTTGCAAGAAAAGAAGAATTTTTTATAAGCCAATTTTCGCAATATGGTCGCAAAGCAATAGATCAGGAGAAGATAAATTCGGTCTTGGGGCAATTGCCTCGCCTTTCAATTGAAGCATTAAGTGTTAGTTCAATGCTTGCGGTGATTGCAGTATTAATGTTTCGCGGACGTGAAATAAATACAATGCTTCCACAATTATCGGCGTTTGCAATGGCAGCAATTCGCTTGGTGCCGGGCGTGAATCGAATGACAGGTTATTTGAATGCAATGTCATATTCAGAACCTTCACTTGACAAGATGATAGAACATCTGTCAGTGGCAGACAGGTGGGAACAGGATACAGAGTTTAGGACAACTGAAATAGAGTATAGTGAAAACTACTATAAGTCATCAGCTAAGCACATTACATTAACTGACAAGATGGAGTTATCTGATATCACCTTTTCATACCCGAATACCGATCATCCGGTGCTTGAAAATGCAAACATGACGATACCTGTAGGAAAGTCAGTAGGCGTCGTGGGCGCATCAGGAGCCGGAAAGACAACGGCAATAGATATATTGCTCGGCTTATTGGAACCTCAAAAAGGTGAGGTGCTGGCGGACGGAATAAATATACAGGAAGATTACAAAGGTTGGCTATCGCATTTGGGATATATACCGCAAATGATTTTTATGCTTGATGATACGATTCGCGCAAATGTAGCCTTTGGTGTGGCAGAAGCTGATGTTGATGACGAGCAGGTTTGGAAGGCTCTTGAAGAGGCACAGTTAAAAGATTTCATAATGTCCTTACCTAAAGGTCTTGACACAACAATAGGCGAGCGAGGAGTTCGTCTGTCCGGCGGTCAGCGTCAGCGTATTGGTATTGCAAGAGCTCTTTATACAGACCCTGAACTATTAATTTTCGACGAGGCGACTTCCGCTTTGGACAATGAGACCGAGGCAGCTATCATGGAGTCAATTAATGCACTTCATGGCAGAAAGACCTTGGTCATTATAGCACACCGTTTAACCACTATAGCAGAGTGCGACATGGTTTACAGAGTTGAGAATGGGAAGATTACGAGGGAGAGGTAAAGTAACGGAATACCGAGATGAATTAACCGTTAAAATAACGATAGCAGGTAACCAATTCTTTGCATATGATTATGAAGAGACGTTATTTTACAAATACTTGGCCAAAAAATTGAGGCGCGTGGGTTGTGATTTTGAACAGAGTAGCAAAACCGAATCGTGTTGACGGAACAATTGATATTTTAAAAGTCATAATGGCAATCCTTGTGATAGGCATTCATACGGAGCCTTTTGGATTTAATACGTGGTTTGATAGAGGCTTTGGTATAATTACAAGATTATGTGTTCCGTTTTTCTTTACGACAAGTGCATACTTCTTTTGGGTAAACGGTGCAAACCTTCAGACATTTGTAAAGAGAATATTTCGCTTATATATCATATGGGTGATTATCTACCTGCCATTTGATTTGCAAGATCTCTTAGCGATGTCTGTTCCGGAACTTATATATAGGTTTCTTTGGGCAGGCGCAGAGCACGCACTTTGGTATTTGTGGGCAAGTATCATCGGGGTTGCGATTATATATTTGCTCTTGAAGATATTTAAACCACAGATAGTGTTTGCCATTGCAATGACAGTACTGTTTGTGGGTATACTCGGAACAACATGGTTTCCGCTCACGGAGCTTGTACTTGAGAATAACTGCATTGCATTTTCCTCGGTGAGGGATGGGCTTTTCTACGGATTTCCCTATCTGTCGCTTGGTATGATGATTGCGAAAAGTGAAGATTTGGGAAAGAGCAGGCGGGTAAGCAAGCTGTGGCTTGGTTTTGCATTATCTTTGATTGCACTGATTGTAGAAAGTCTTATTTTCGTAATAATTCTTCAAACTAAGGCAACTTCAATGTGGGTGTCGGTGGTGCCAATCACCTATTTTTTATTTTTACTTGCAAACAACATTCATATATGGATAGACAAAAAAATATCACTGTTTTTTAGAAAGTTAAGTACCCTTGTATATGTCAGCCATTATCTGTTCATAATCTTATGGGAAGGGCATTTCAGATATATGTTGCTTTTCCTGCTTGTAATAGCTTCGGCGATTTCTTTCTCAACGCTTATCATATGGTTGAGCGAAAAAAGGGGATTACGGTGGTTGAAGGTGCTGTATTAAATCATCACAATTAAACAAGAAGGTAACTCATTATGAATCAAAACATCAAAGAAACTTTCAAAGACAAAATCTTAGTAATTACCGGTGGAACCGGGTCGTTTGGCTCGACCGTTTTAAAGCATTTTATCACCACCGACATTGGAGAAATCCGTATCATCTCACGTGATGAAAAGAAGCAGGATCAGATGCGCCATACGCTTCAGGCAAAGTATCCTGATTTTGCGGGGAAGGTGCAGTTTTACGTGGGGGATGTGAGAAATGTCGATTCCGTGAGAGATGTTATGTACGGAGCAAATTATGTATTCCATGCAGCCGCATTGAAGGAAGTCCCTTCCTGTGAGTTCTTCCCCATAGAGGCGGTTCGTACCAACATCATAGGCACCGATAATGTCATCACTGCGGCAGTTGAGAGTAAGGTTGAAAGAGTCGTTTTTCTGAGTACGGATAAAGCAGCTTATCCCATCAATACCATGGGTATGACAAAGGCGGTCGGCGAGAAGGTTGTTCAGGCAAGGGCGCAGAAGGCATTCGAACGTAGTGGAACGGTGCTTGCCTGCACACGTTACGGAAATGTCATGTGTTCGCGCGGTTCTGTTATTCCGCTTTTCATAGATCAGATTAAAAGAAAGGCACCTATTACTATTACGGACCCGAATATGACCCGTTTCCTGATGAATTTGGACGAGGCAGTTGATTTGGTCACTTTTGCGTTTGAACACGCAGAGCCCGGAGATTTATTCGTACAAAAGGCAGATGCCAGTACTATCGGAGACCTTGCTAAGGGCGTTATGAAAGTCTTTGGTGAGACCGAGTGCAAGATAATCGGTGCGCGTCATGGAGAGAAGCTTTATGAAACGCTTGTAACGCGTGAGGAAATGCTTCGTTCTGTTGATATGGGGCATTACTATCGCATTACTCCCGATGCAAGAGGCTTAAACTACGACAAGTTCTACGTGGAGGGCACCGTTACCACTCAGGGTGACGAGGCGTACACGAGCCACAATACGACGCGTCTTGATGTGGACGGCGTTGT
Organism: bacterium; assembly: GCA_963649755.1. Lineage (GTDB taxonomy): Bacteria > Bacillota > Clostridia > Lachnospirales > Lachnospiraceae > UBA1258. Next base: position 3,509 of record CAVJJQ010000186.1, read on the forward strand.
AAAGAAGATTACCGCAACCGACTATGTCAAGGAGGAACTCGAAGGCAGACCGCACCCGGTTGAGGCATAGT
>CAVJJQ010000187.1:0-3559 GCA_963649755.1 bacterium
CAGCTTATACATCGTCTACATCTTCATGCCTCTGCGGGCAGTGGCATATAAGAAGCCCTCCCTCATCTATGGAATGTTTACAGGAATAGCAGAACTTATTGGCAAGAGGATTGACGTCTTTCTCCCACTCGTGATGCTCGCATACATTAAGTCCCGATACAATCGGCCACCCATTATCGTTGTATGTCGTGCAGGCGGCGCCGCCGGATACCATGTCAAGTTCATCATCGGCAAGTTCTTTATTCTTCTTTGATGAGATAAAACTTTCTAGTTCAGCCTCGGTCGCATCACAATCGTGTGCCTTCAGGAAATCAACAATCTTTTTGTCGCCCGTTGCCTTCTTGTATTCCTTTTTAAGTTCGGAATCAGTCTGAATTTCTTCATATAATTTTTCAATTGTCTTCATCTGTAACCCTCCGGGGATTTTTATTGATGAACCAATTATAAATGCAGAGGCATAACCAAAACGTAACCGACAATAAATCAGACGAACTCACTCATGACATAGTTTGAAACATCAAGGCCGAATTCGGTTAAAAATAAAAAACCGTCCTTATCTTCCATGAGTTTTTCATTCTTAAGCTTGGCTATTTGAGGGCCGTAAACTTCATAAACATCTTTCCCGAATAACCGGTAAAATTCCGATTTTGAAACTCCCCTTGTAAGGCGCAGTCCCAAAAACATAAATTCCGACATTTCATCGCTTACGCTAAGTGTTTCTTTTTCCTCGGAATAATCTCCATTTAAGAATCTGTCAATGCTTTCATGGCATTTCAGTCTTTCATGATTGAATAAAGAAGCCGCTCCTATTCCGAAGCCCAGGTAATCTTTTCTCGTCCAGTAACCGCAGTTATGCTTACATTCAAATCCCGGCCTTGAATAATTTGAGATTTCATACCTTGTATACCCGTGTTCCGAAAGAAACTTCTTCGTAAAGTGGTACATCTCTCGGTCTGCATCTTCGTCCGGAAGGCCGTGTCCGTCACTGTATCTTTCGTAGAATGGAGTTCCTTCCTCAATGATTAGGCTGTAAGCACTTATATGCTCAGGTTTTAAGTCGGTTACTCTTTCTAAGGTCTTTCTATAAGAAGAAAAAGTCTGCCCCGGAAGGGCGCTCATTATGTCAACATTAATATTTTCAAAGCCTGCCTCTCTTGCTGCATGAAAGGCAGACAAAAACTCTTCGTAGGTATGAAGTCTTGAAAGTACCCTGAGCTCGTCATTATTTGCCGACTGAAGTCCCATGCTTAAGCGGTTGAAGCCGGCCTTTTTGTACTCTGTAAGCTTTTCTTTGCTCGCGGAATTCGGGTTAACCTCAATTGAAATTTCGGCATCCTCATCAAAGTCAAAGCAATCCTTAAGCTTGTCAAGAATCTTTACGATCAGCTTTGAATCGATTACGGACGGAGTTCCGCCGCCAAAAAAGCAGGTTGATACCCTGATAGGTTCAACCTGTTTTCTTTTTGCATCTATTTGTTTAATGATGCTTTCCGTGTAAGCTCTGTGAACATCCTCTCCCGCCTTAAAAGAAAGGAAATCGCAATACGCGCATTTCCTCTCGCAAAAGGGAATATGTACATAGATTTCGTTTTCTTTATCATTCTTCATCAAGCTTCAATACGCTCATGAAAGCCTTTTGAGGGATTTCCACGTTGCCTATCTGGCGCATACGCTTCTTACCCTCTTTCTGCTTTTCAAGGAGCTTCTTTTTACGTGTAATGTCACCGCCGTAGCACTTTGCCAGGACGTCTTTCCTCATTGCCTTTACGGTTTCGCGCGCAATTACCTTGCCGCCGACCGCCGCCTGAATGGGTATTTCAAACAGATGGCGCGGGATTTCATCCTTAAGCTTTTCACACATCCTGCGTCCTCTTTCATATGCACTGTCCTTGTGTACGATAAACGAAAGTGCGTCAACCTCTTCCCTGTTGATGAGGATGTCAAGTTTTACCATTTCCGATCTTTCGTAGCCCTTAAGCTCATAGTCAAAAGAAGCATAGCCCTTTGAACGTGATTTCAGTGCATCGAAGAAATCGTAGATGATCTCGTTTAACGGAAGTTCGTACTTTATCAGTGCTCTCGTTTCTTCCATATATTCCATGCTGATGTACTTGCCGCGTCTTTGCTGGCAAAGCTCCATGATGGGACCGACAAATTCCTTCGTAACCATTATTTCGGCAGAAACAATCGGTTCCTCCATGTAATCTATTTCACTGGGATCCGGCAGATTTGAAGGATTCGTAAGCTCTATCATCTCACCGTTTGTCTTGTGGACTCTGTATACTACTCCGGGAGCAGTTGTGACAAGGTCAAGATTGTACTCTCTTTCAAGTCTTTCCTGAATGATTTCAAGATGAAGAAGTCCCAAAAATCCGCATCTGAAGCCAAAGCCCAGAGCAATTGACGATTCCGGCTCATAAAATAAGGAAGCGTCGTTTAGTTGAAGCTTTTCAAGGGCATCACGCAGATCCGGATACTTTGCTCCGTCCGCGGGATAGACGCCGCAGTAAACCATGGACTGAACCTTTTTGTAGCCGGGAAGTGCCTCACTGCAAGGGTTGTCCGCATCTGTAACGGTATCACCGACTGCCGTATCGCGGACGTTCTTTATCGAGGCGGTGATGTAGCCTACCATGCCTGCCGAAAGTTCGTCGCAGGGAATGAACTGCCCCGCTCCGAAATATCCGACCTCAACTACCTCAAAGGTCGCCTTGGTGGCCATCATCTTTATCTTTGTGCCTTTCTTTACAGTTCCGTTCTTTATACGTACAAATACAATTACTCCCTTATAGGAATCATAGAGTGAGTCAAAAATCAGAGCCTGCAGGGGTGCATTTGAATCTCCCACAGGTGCCGGAACCTTCTTTACAACCGCCTCAAGGACTTCGTCGATATTGATGCCGTTCTTTGCAGAAATAAGGGGTGCATCCTGCGCCTCGATTCCGATAACATCTTCTATCTCATTAATGACTTTCTCGGGCTCGGCGCTGGGAAGATCGATTTTATTGATAACAGGAAAAACGTCCAAATCGTGGTCAAGTGCCAGATAAACATTTGCAAGTGTCTGCGCCTCGATTCCCTGGGATGCGTCCACCACGAGAATCGCTCCGTCGCATGCCGCAAGTGAACGGCTTACCTCGTAGTTAAAGTCGACATGACCGGGAGTATCGATAAGGTTGAAGATATACTCTTCTCCGTCCTTTGCCTTGTAAACTGTACGAACAGCCTGTGCCTTGATGGTGATTCCTCGTTCCCTCTCAAGGTCCATGTTGTCAAGCACCTGCTCCTGCATTTCCCTGCTCGTAAGCAGACCCGTTTTCTCGATAATGCGATCCGCAAGAGTTGATTTACCATGGTCTATGTGAGCTATTATGCAAAAATTACGAATATGATCCTGATTAATCAAGTTGTTACCTCGTTAAAAAAATATAAAGAAAGTATAGCACATCGATTTTATAAAAAATAGTAAAAAAGAGTTTCGCTTGCGAAACTCCGGCGTCTCGCGCGCCCTCTCCGTCCTCGCTTCGCTCGGCCACCTCTCCCAAAGGGAGAGGCAAGT
>CAVJJQ010000188.1:0-3496 GCA_963649755.1 bacterium
TTTATTGCTCTTTTCATAGAGGTCGGATATTTCACAAAGCACGAGCAGGGGATGCATTTTACCATCCTGCGTGTGCTTTTTCTTCTTATGTTTGCTTTTGTGTTGACTGTTGGAATTTTCTTCCTGTTTAAAGGCTTGGATAAAGCAAATCAAAGGCCTGCTAAACTCTCTTTTTTCAATAAACGTTTCAAGAACTCTTTCTTTTTTTCACTCGTCTGCATGGCACTTTTATTTATCTGTTGGTTCCCATGTTTTCTTGCCTTTTATCCGGGAATTTTTGCCTATGATGCGCAGTGGCAGTACTTTATGTATGTTGACGGTCCGATTTCAACACATCAGCCGGTACTTCATACTTACATGCTCGGATTTATCATAAGCAAGGTTTACGCGCTTACCGGAAGTATCAATAAGGGAATTGCAGCCTACACGATATCTCAGGAGATTCTGATGCTTTTGGGCTGTGGCTATATATTCAATCTCTTGCATAGGCGTAAGGTGCGCATGCCTCTTTACATATTCACTTTTGTCTTCTTTGCTTTCTTTCCGACAATTGTCATCTTTGTATTTACCTCCATCAAGGACAGCATTTTTGCGGTCGCTTTTGCCTGCTTTTTACTTTTGGATCTTTTCCTTTATGAAGATTCAGTCGACTTTTTTAAAAAGAAATCAAATGTAATCATGTGGATGATTCTTGCGCTTGCGGTATGTATCTTCAGAAACAATGCAATTTACGCGATTATTCCTACACTTCCTTTCTTTTTCGTTTTTATCTTTAAACACAAAGAAACATTGTTAAAATCACTGCTGATGCTACTTGTAACGGCTGTTATTTTTATGATTTACAAATATCCGATTACAAATGCTCTTACAACAGCCGAAACAAGTGTCGCGGAGAAGCTTTCTGTTCCTTGCCAGCAGATAAAGAGGGTTTATGCCTATCATTACGATGAACTTTCGGATTGCGAAAAAAGCGAAGAGGAACGTTTTTTTGATAACGAACTGACTTACAACTATTATGTTCCTGAAATCGCGGATGCCGCAAAAGGCTGCCTTAGAAGCGATGTTTACGAGAGCGATAAAGAAGGCTTTTGGAATCTCTGGCTTCAATTGTTTAAAGAATATCCGGAGGAATATATAAATGCTTTCCTTGAAAATACCTACGGTTTCTACTACCCTTGGCCGAAATATGTGATATATCCGTATGGAGACGAATCCTACACTAACATGCACATCATGGCACCCGGGGTGGAAAATTCAAAGCTTCCGAAACTGCTCTCACTTATGAGAAACTTCGAAACCGGCGACATAGTTATGTCCGACACATGGATTTCCTGGCTCTTTGCACCGGCAACCTACATGTACCTTGCCTTGCTCACGGGCTTTTATTTACTTCGCAACAAAGAATATTCAAAATGCATATCCGTTCTTTTTACGGCCCTTTTCTGGTGCACCTTCCTGCTCGGTCCCGCCGCCATGCCGAGGTATGCTCTGTACCTATTCTTCTTAGTACCTGTGTGGGGCGCGTATGTGTTTGAGGGCGCTAAAGATTGTCTTGCATCCCCTGACGGGGTATAATGAAAAATAATGCTTATTCGGAGGCATCCATGTTAGTATCGTTTGTAATTCCGTGCTACAGATCGGAGATAACCCTTCCGAAGGTCGTATCTGAAATCAAGACGACCATGGAGGGTTTAAATAAATATGAATTTGAAATCGTCCTGGTAAACGACTCGTCGCCCGACGGAACGTGGGAGACGATAAAGAAACTCGTTCAAGATAATAAGAACATCACAGGTATCAATTTTTCAAAGAACTTCGGCCAGCACTCGGGGCTCATGGCGGGACTTCGCGAAGCGCAGGGCGACTATGTGGTGTGCCTTGACGATGACGGACAGACTCCAGCAGATGAGGTCGGAAAGCTTCTTGAAAAGCTTGACGAAGGCTATGATGCGGTTTATGCAAGCTATGCTCACAAGCAGCATTCGGCTTTCAGAAATTTCGGAACCCTCATGAACGAAAAGATGACGGAAAAGCTCCTGGGAAAGCCCAAAGAACTTTACGTTTCAAGCTATTTTGCGGTAAAGAAATTTGTAGTGGACGATATGATTCGCTATGAGAATGCTTATCCATACGTAATCGGTCTTGTGTTAAGAGCCACAAAGAACATTGTAAATGTTCCGGTTAATCACAGAGAGCGTCAGGCCGGAGCTTCCGGCTACACCTTCTCAAAGCTTTTTAACCTTTGGATAAACGGTTTCACCGCATTTTCCGTAAAGCCTTTGCGTATCGCAACGGGTTTGGGAGTAGCCTGTGCTGCGATAGGCTTCCTCTATGGAATTTATACGATTATCAAAAAATTTGTGGTGCCTGATGTGCCGCTTGGCTACTCGGCCCTTATGACGGCGATTTTGTTTGTCGGCGGCATGATAATGGTGATGCTCGGCATGATAGGCGAGTACATCGGCCGCATGTACTTGAGCATGAACGCTTCGCCTCAGTATGTCATCAAAGAAAAGCTAAAGCATGAAGAAACATAAATATTTTTTTCTAAGCCTTATAATAGTCGCACTTGCAATTCTTGTGGCGGCCTTACTCATAAGCCCTTCTGAAGAAGATTCCTACGACTGCGTCATCTTCGGTGACAGCATCGTCGCCTGCGAGCACAACGAGTTCGGCCTCGTCCCCAAGATTGAAGAAAGAACGGGACTTAAGATTTTAAATGCCGGCTTCGGCGGCCTTACGATGTCGAATTTTGACGACGAGCACTTTGTGGGAAACTCCACAAAGGTTTACACCATGGCGAAACTTTCCGAGGCCGTGCAATATAAGGACTTTACGCTTCAGATAATTGCCGGTCAGCTCGACAATGCCTACATAATGGATTATTTTTACACCGCCTCGCTTGAACTTGACAGGGTTAATTGGGACAACGTCAAATATGTGATCATCGAGCACGGTACGAACGATTATCTGCAGGGCGTTGCACTTGACGATGAGGACGATCCTTACAACACCTTGACCTTCGGTGGGGCGCTTCGTTATTCAATCGAGAATATTAAGAAGGCACTTCCCAACGTCAAGATTATTGTGATGACGCCATTTTACAATAATCCGGGCGGCTTAGAGGGCGACTCGAACACCGCGGATTTCGGCGGCGGCCTTTTAAAGGACTATGTGGAAAAAGAAAAAGAAATCGCAAGTGAATACGGCATCTACGTAATTGACAATTTTACAAACCTTGATATTAATGCGGACAATTACGAAGAATACATCCCGGGCGGACTTCATCCGAATACTGAAGGAATGTATCTGATTGCGGATGAGGTAAAGAAATTTTTCGATACCTTGGAATAAAAATACGATACCGGAATGAGTTTACGGAAAATAAAAACATGCTGTTATCGGCATACTCTTAAAGACTCCGACAGCTTTGTGAAAGTTGTAAGCACATCAAATCATCGAATCAAAACGCTTATTTATAAGTTTGAGATTTCAA
>CAVJJQ010000189.1:0-3436 GCA_963649755.1 bacterium
GCTGACACCGACAATCTATGGACAGATCAACGGAAACCCTGCCGCAGGCTTCATACTGATTACAGGCATTGTCTGTTCGCTGCTTGACATAATTTACATATGGTTTTTGAGGCAAAGAAAGCGAATGAAGCCTTAATCATTGTCTTCATTTACCATATGTATGGTCTGACATCGGCATCTGCGGACGGAGCTCAGAGACATGGTGCAGTAGGTTTATGATCTTATCTTAGTATCAGAACAAGATTTCTGATAAAGAAATTTTATCTTCATCTGTAATGGGTCGATTACTCTGCAGGGTACACCGGCCGCAACAACTCTCCTCGGAATGTCATGCGTTACCACGCTCCCGGCACCAATTACGGAACCCGCGCCTATGGTCACACCACCGCATACCGTAGCATTTGCGCCAATCCAAACGTTTTCCTCCAATGTAATTGGTGCTGAAGTTCCAATGCCATGGTTGCGCTACTCCGGATCGGCAGAGTGACCGGAACAAGCGAGACATGCGCCCGGAGCAGTGCGATTGTACTCCCAGCAAAGCTTTTTTGCATGCTGCTGCTCTTTTATCGGGGTATTCTCATATCCGCTGGCATAAGCAGCGGGAGACTTCATAATTTCAAGTGGCGTCATTTTTATACCTCCGCAAATTCTGACTTATCTGCCTCATCATGTGCAGTCATGTCTCCTCTTTGGTGAACAGAAAGTCGTCAATCTGCAAGTTGTTTCAATGTGTCTCCTGCAATACGGTAAACTGTCCAGTCCGACATTGGTTCCGCACCCAGAGAAAGATAAAAATCAATACTTGGTTTGTTCCAGTCAAGGCACCACCACTCCAAACGACCACAGCCACGTTCAACCGCAACAGATGCCAGTTTTTTTAGAATTGCTTTACCATATCCCTTGCCGCGATATTCAGGTTTAACATATAAATCTTCCAGGTAAATACCTGCACGACCAAGGAATGTAGAAAAATTATGGAAGAACAATGCAAAACCAATTTCTTTTCCATTTACAACTGCAAAAATCACTTCTGCTTTTTGCTTATCAAAAATCCATGTTTCAAGTGTAGCTTCATCAGCGACCACTTCATCTAACATTTTTTCATAGTCGGCAAGTTCCTTTATAAATTGCAGAATCAAAGCCGTATCTTTACGTTCTGCACTTCTAAATGTTAAATTACTTTCCATATCAAATACCTCCGCAAATTCCGATTTGTCTGCCTCTTCACGCCTTATGCCCGCCGAATCGGCTCTTCTTATATGACTTTCAATAAGTGCCCGGCTTTTGACATTTCGGGCAATAGCAGCTGCTTCTTCCGCCAACGGTGATTTTTTTCAAAAACACTGCCGCAGGTCGGGCACGGCATTCCCTCATGGCCATAGGCTTTCAGAAACGGTGTATTGCGATATTCCTTACCCTTACCGGCGAGATACTCTTCGGCAGACATTTCATTCTCCTTGATTGCAAGCTCGAGCTCCTGCGGAATCGCCCGGCTTAGCTTTTCAAAGTCCGCATCAGTCAGTTCCGTGCATCTGGTTTCGGGATAGATTTCGCACAGGTAAAGTATTTCATCCGAGTAAATATTGCCGATTCCGGCTACTACGGATTGATCATGCAGCATTTCCTTGATTGGCTTCTTCTTTTGTGAAAGTCTACTTTTCAGATATTCGGCGGTAAGCCGATCATCGAACGGCTCGAGCCCCAGCTTGTCTATGCCGGTGATACTCTCCGATTCATCTTTTCTAAGGTACCAAAAGCGTCCAAAACGACGCACATCTATATAGCGCAGTTGCATTCCATGATCCAGATGCAGCACAAGATGGGTATGCTTTTCAGCGGGGTAATCAACCGGCGTTGCAAGCAGTTGCCCCGTCATACGCAGATGCAAAAACAGGCGATTTCCACTTTCAAATCGAAAAATCAGAAATTTCCCCCGTCTATCCATTCCGGAAAACTTCTGTCCCGAAAGGCGTTCAGCAAATTGCTCGACATCCGGGTAGGCAACGATCTGATCATTCAATATCTCGACTTTTTGAATTGTTCTGTCAATAATCTGAGGTGCAACGATTCGTCTTACCGTCTCAACTTCAGGCAATTCCGGCATGGCTATTTTCCTTTCCCGGCCGATTTTTTGACTTCCTCATGGTAGAAAAAATTCACTATAGTGGGCGGCGCGTCAAACGGCTGCGCGAAGCTGTCGTCATTGCGCACGTAGCGAAGTCCCTGCTCCTCGGCAAAAGCAGACAGTCGGCTGTTCAGTATCTCCCAATAGGCGCGGTTTCCGTGCCGGTAAATCTCATCATACAGCGGTACGAGCTGCTGATGCTTTTCCCGAATATAATCGAGGATCGTTTTCTTGTAATCTCTGCGCAGGTTAAGATTCTCAAGCCAGACCAGATTGCATTGATTCCTTACTCTTTCAATAATCGCTTGGGCATCGGTGATGCCCGGAAAAATCGGCGATATAAAGCATGTCGTGTGCACTCCGGCGTCGTGAAATGCTTTCATGGCCGCAAGACGGCGCTCGATACCGGCGGCGCTGTCCATATCGTTTTTGAAATTCTCGTCCAGTGTATTTATGCTGAATCCGACTCTGGCATCCGGGAAAGTTTTGATGATGTCCAAATCCCGCAGTACAAGGTCGGACTTCGTCTGAATGCTGATTTTCGTCCCGCTTCCCACAAGCTGTTCAAGAAAGGCTCTTGTCCGCATATATTTTTCTTCCTGCGGATTATACGGATCGGTGACAGAGCCGATAAAAAACTCTTTGCCCCGGTATTTTTCGGAATGCTTTATCACTTCCCAATACTTCACATCCAGAAATGTTCCCCACGGCTCGGCATGACCGGTGAAGCGTTTCATAAAGGATGCGTAGCAGTATTTGCAGGCGTGCGTACAGCCGACATATGGATTCACCGAGTAATTGCAGACCGGCAGATTTGATTTCGTGATGACGGTTTTGACCGTGATTTCGTTTATAATCGCTTCCATCTTTTCACTTCTTCCATCTGCCGAAATGGATCTGTTTGTCAAGATCGGCAGCATTCTGTTCAAGCACAGTCTCGTTTGGGTCGGCATAGCCGATGCCGATAAACACCGGGATCATATAGGTCGGCGGTACCTTCAGCTTCGCTTTTACGATGTCGTGCTCCTCGTTAAGCGGAATACGCATGGAGCAGGCCAGCCCTTCCGCCGTTGCCGCAAGGAAGATGTTTTCGATAACGCACCAGATGGTGGAGAACGGATTGAGCTTTGACACATATTCGCCGTTCAGCTCCTTGCATTTGAACACGGGGATAACGACATACGGCGCGTTTTTCAGCATGGTGTACTGCCGGGGCATGGCGTAGGCATACATCTTCTGTGCCAAGGTCGTCGGGTAGGGACGCCATGCATTCAAGTATTTTTCCGCATCAAATTTGTCCGCGATTTTCTT
>CAVJJQ010000190.1:0-3411 GCA_963649755.1 bacterium
GAGAAAATCATGCGGCTTTGGCATTTCGACACCTTCCACTTCCGGAATATCGAGAATCTCTAATTTTCTGCCGCCCGGGTTGCCGCTTGCAGCCTTCTCCTTTAGGGCAGATTTCTTACGACCTGCTCCCGACCTTGCGCCTCCTCGGCCGCCGGTATTATTTGATTTTGTTGGCATTTTCTTCACCTTCCTTTATTACCCTTTTGATTTCGCTATTTTTGCACGCGTGACCCCACGCCGGTGTCCTTCTTAAGATTTTCTTAAGATTTGACCACCCCTACCGGTCACCAAGTTCGTGATGTATCTTGTTGTGACACGACCGGCATAGGCTCATGAGGTTGCTTCTGTCATGCGTTCCTCCTCGTGAAACAGGAAGGATGTGATGCACTTCCTCAACGGGAGTAAGCTTTCCTTCTTTTAAACACATCTCACAAAGCGGATGGGCAGCTGCGTATCTGTCACGGATTCTCTTCCATGCTCGTCCGTATCTACGGCGTACAGCAGGGTCCCTGTCGTACTTCTCGTAGCGTGCGTTCTCCTGTTTCTGGTGTTCCTCGCAGAACCTACCGTCAGTGAGTTTTTGACAGCCAGGCCACGCACACGGTTTCTTCGGTTTGTATGGCATCGTCTTTCCTCCTTTCCCTGGGGTTGAAAAAAGCTCCGGGAGGTGTGAACCTCTCGAAGCTCTCAACTATCTTACTTTTGATAGTAACATAGTAGCATATATGTCTTGGTATTTTACCGGACTTTTGCGGCATATTTCAGCAACCTCTCTTTTTTAGAACCGCTCTTATCGCTGGCAAAAGTTTAGTAACATTCAGATTAATGTCGTCGGTCGGAATCCGGATTAATTGAAAGCCTTCTCCAAGCGCATTTGCAATAAGCTCATCGCGAATTGCTTCCTCCTTGTCGTGCCCGCGCACCTTATGCATTGGCCCATCTATCTCCAAAGCGACCTTTAAATCTGGCAAGACATAATCAACTGAATAGTTATAAATCTTTACTTGATGCATTGCCTTGATTTCGCGTCGGATAAGTTCCAGCGCCACCATAATTTCTTCGGTGCTCTGAAACCATCCCGGATGTGAAAGCTTATGCTGGACAATTTCAATCGCCCGCTCATAACTTTTAATATCCGAAACCTTACTGATCCTTTTGACAGCTGCCTTGAGTTTTTTCTCTTTTTGGGGGAGCTCGTTATTCAGGATTTTAGATTCTACCAAGTACTGTTTGCAGTCCGGACATGTGTATTTCATTCCGCGCTGATATTGCATGGAGAATACGGATGCTCCGCAAATGTGACAAGGCGGATAATATCCACGTCCTCGTCCCAATGGAATGTTGTCTTCTAACGCTTCATGATATCCCATGGTAACCACCTCCAAATCTGGTATCAACGGTTGTCGGATGCTCCGGCAATACCACGTGGGCCAGTGCTCGCTTATGGATTCGTCGGATTGTGCGTTCGCCCCAGCCAAGCTCACAACCAATCTCCACCCAAGTCATGTTGCTTATGTAACGGTATCGAAGAACCAAGTGCTCGTCGCAATCCTTCACGGAATCAATAACCTGGTACAACTCTTCTTTGAAGGAAATCAGTCGCTCCAACAAACTTGCCTGTTTTGCTTCCATGTCAAGGATCTTATTCAGAGTTTTCACGAAAGGAGCATCTGTATTTCTGTTTGTACCATAGTGCTCCTCAAACCCTGGTGAGGAAATCGTAAAGGACAATAAACGCAGGTCCTCAATCTCCCGTCCTAATGCTTTAATTCTCTGCTCCAGGCGATAACCCTGGGATAAATATTCTTTAGCTGTCATGCTTCTACCTCCTGTTCCAGCTTGTGGATGAGGTACTCAGCATCGACAGATGTGAGTGCCTGAAACCACTCGGAGTGGAAAAAGCGTAGGCATTCGTCCTTGGTGACTTCAGCCTTATTATTCTTTCGTCTTCCGTGTAGTTTCTTATTGGCTTCTCGATAATCCTGAACGGCAGTAAGTACAATAGCATTAGCTAACTGCTCATATGGATCAAGGTCATTATTCTTGCTCATGTAGAGTACCTCCGAATTAAAGTGTTCCCTCGGATTGACTCGGCCCTAAATCGGGCTCATTTACAGTTCGGCCTTGACCGCCTCAATAAGGGCGTTCTGGTCTTTTTCTTTACGCTCAAGTGTATTAAGGATTCTTTCGTCAATGCTCCCTTCAGTTACGAGATGATGCACGACAACGGTTTCTGACTGCTGTCCTTGACGCCACAAACGCTGTACCATTTGTGTATAGAGCTCTAAACTCCATGAAAGGCTCATCCATATCATGGTATCCGCAGCCTTCTGAATGTTGATTCCCATTCCGGCGGATGCTGGATGTGCCAAAGCCACCTGTGCTTTCCCCGCACGAAAAGCCTCGATGTTCTCATCGGAGTTTAGAAGTAGGAAGCTTACGCCGTCCTTATTAAGCCGCTCCATGATTCTTTGAAGGTCGTGCTTGTACCAGTAGACCACCACGGCGGGCTTTCCGTTCTGCGCTTCGATTAAATCAGATAAGGCATCAAGCTTCCTTGAATGAATCTCTGCAACCTTTCCGGAATCGGTATAGACTGCTCCGTTAGCAAGCTGCACTAGCTTATTTGAAAGTGCTGCAGCATTAGCTGCCGTGATATCGTCGTTTTCCTTGTATGGCAAAACAAGGTCATTCTTTAAGGTGTCATACTTCTGTTTTTCCGCTTCGCTCATGTGGACCACCACACGGTTATTTACAAGCTCCGGCATCTTTAAGTGATCTAAGGAGTTCATAGAAATCGTAATGTCTGAAATTCTCTTATAAATCTCGTCCTCGGCTCCCGGAAGAAGCTTATAGGAATATACAATCGGACCATTCACCCTATCCGGCTTAAAGAAGGCAGTCCGAAACTGTCCAATAAAACGGTAAAGGCGCTCACCTAAGTCAATGCAGCGGAATTCATAGTAAAGGTCCATCAAAGTATTACTTGCAGGAGTAGCCGTAAGGCCTATGACTCTTGAAAGGCAAGGTCTCAGCTTTAAGAAGGCTTTCGTTCTCTGAGAGTTAGACTTAAAAGAACTAAGCTCGTCGAGTACCGCCATATCAAAGAAGTTCCTATCGATTCCGCTGTCATTTACAAGCCAGGAAAGATTCTCCCGGTTGATGATGTAAACGTCTGCGTCCGCCTGCAGGGCTTTAAGCCTCTCAGCCTTGCTGCCTACGACCTTGGAATAACGAAGGTGGCGTACGTGCTCCCAAGCGGATATCTCATCAATCCATGTCTGAGTTACCCTGAGAGGTGCCACAACAAGGACCCTACTCACCTCGAAGCGGTCATAGATAAGAGATTCAAGAAACGTCAGTGTGATGATGGTCTTTCCAAGGCCGCAAGACAAAAACAAAACCGATAGG
>CAVJJQ010000191.1:0-3375 GCA_963649755.1 bacterium
CTATAGAGGAGCTGGCAAAGTGGTATCAGGACAGAAACCTTCCGCCATACGAAACAACAAGGTTCTTTATCGGAATTAACTATACGGAGCCGAAGGCTTTCGGTATCTATAAAGAAAACGACGAGTTCATCGTTTATAAGAATAAGGACGACGGCACAAGAGCCATAAGGTACCGGGGTACAGATGAGGATTATGCAGTTAACGAGCTTTACTTGAAATTAAAAAGTGAGATTCTCAACCAAAAATCCCATAATTTAATAAAATCTTCAGCTAAGAAAAAGAAGAAAAGTCTGTGGAATAAAATAATAGAGAACGCTTGCTTTTGCGGCGTTATATTGATTATTATAATCGGAATCGGAAATGCATTTCATCGTACCGGTTACTACAGTTATGACGATCATATTTATGTACGTCGAAGCAGTCTTTTTACTTCTACATGGTATGAATATTCTTACGGAGATTATTGTTCGTGCGATACATCGCCTTTTGAAACCTACGGGCTTGACAGTTCAGACTACAAATGCGATGTGGATGATTTGAAATCATGGAATTCAAATTTCACGGAATTTGAAGACAGCAGTTATTACGAGGAAAATGTTAAGAACAGTGACTCAGACTATGATTGGGATTCAGGTTCCGATTGGGATTCAGGCAGTACGGACTGGGGCAGTGATTGGTAATTAACTGTCTCGGAGGGGTTGATACAGAGCACCCGGATAAAGTCAATCCGGGCGCGGCGCTCTTTTATCGATGATTCGTCACTTGGAGATACCTATTGCCTTTCTCACTTTTTGAGTAACTGAATTAATTTTATCTGATGTATTGTACGTTTTCAATTCTCAAGTAAGTAAAAATCCCGGGGAATTTTACTTCCCCGGGATTCTTTACGTTTAGAAGATATTTCGGATTTCGTCTACAATTCCGAATTTTACGGCTTCCTCGGCATTCATGAAATTGTCAAATGCCGTTGCTTTATCGATTTCTTTGATTGTTTTGCCGGTATGCTCGGCAAGTATTCCGTTTGTAATGGCCTTTGTTTCAAGAATTGAGTCTGCGGTTTTCTTTATCGAGGTTGCCGACCCTCCCATGCCTCCTGAAATCAGAGGCTCGTGAATCATTACCTTGCTGTGAGGTAAGATAAATCGATGTCCCTTGGGGCCTCCTGCCAGGATTATGGCTCCCATTGATGCCGCCATGCCGATGCAGTAAAGATTGATTTCGATTTTACTGCTGCAGGCCTGAAGGACATCATAGATTAAAAGTCCTGCGTTTACAGAGCCTCCGGGGCTGTTAATATAGATGTCAACCGGATCGCCCTTTTCGGTCAGATACATAAGTTCCGACACAAAGTCATTGGCGCAATCGTCTGTGATTTCGCCGGTTAAGAAAAGCTTACCGTTTGTAAAGTGCTTTGTCCTAAGTAAGACTTCCCTTGCTCCGCCGTAGGTTTCTTCTACCACTGCGGGATTCCAATTGTTTACGTAAGCAATTTCGCTCATATTAATGTCCTCCTTGATGTTTGTGGCGCCGGGGCCAAAATCTTTGACCCCGACATCTTGTTTTGTGTCAACCGGTAAATTTGCGGCCGGATTAAGCCGGTTTGGATTGTTCTTTCTTTTTCCCGTTATCGGGCAGTTGCCTGTAAAGCGGGTCGTCCAAGATTTGGTAGCGTCTGGCCACGTACGGTTTGTCGCCTCTTCTGAATACCACTACCTTCTCGCGAGGCATTGCCAGCACTTCGTGAAGCGGCTTGTTCAAACGCTGCGAAATGTGCTGGCAGGTTGTAATGTCCATACCGCCCATGTATACGTAGGTGTCACAGTTGTTAATGATTGTGGTGGCTGCCGCCTCGCCATACATGCTGATAAGCTGCGTCTCCGACTGAAGCAGAAGTGTAACGCTGATTCCTGCCGCACGGAATATGCTGATGTATTCTTCGAAATCTTTGATTCTGCTTCCGCAGGCAAAATCGTCGCAAATAATATGCACCGGCACCTTAAGCCTGTAATCCGGGCTTCTATCGGCTTTTACGAAAAGTTCCCGGAACATGTCCGCATAAAGAATATTCACAAAATTCTGAAGCGTCTTGTTCATCGGTGACGTCGTAATAAACAGCGCAACCTTTTTATTTCCAAGCTCCCGAAATGAAACCCTATTCACTTTCTTCGTCATCTCGATGATGCCCTTTGAAAAGATTTTATCCAGCGCACTATTTAGGGAAGAGAAAACGCATGCCGCCGTTTTAGGGGGCAGGTTTTTTACCGTCTTCCAAAGTTGTGATGCCTGATTTCCGGGATGAAAAAGCTCTTCCTTATCAAATAATGAATCCAAGTTGGTTTTTGTCAGTTCGTCTTCTGTGTCGCACTTAAGCGATTTCTGCAGATTAATTACACTTGCGAAACATGGGCGCATTCTTTTGGCTTTTGCTCTGGAAATTACAAGACCGATTTCGGCAGCCAGTGCACTGGTAGCCGTCTCATCCCAATAAGGATCGGCAGTGCTTACTTTATGCTTCTCCGTGACGACTAAATTCTTTGCAAGTGCTATTATGTCCTCATCCGTCCGAACGAAGTCTAACGGGTCGTACCCTGCTTTGCAATTTTCGGGATTGGTAAAATCAAGGTCTATAACCTTATAGCCGCGATCTGCAAACATCCTGCTGAATTTCTCTTTAATCGCGCTTTTTGCAATCGGGACCACCACGCTTGATTCCATTGTATGTACCAACCTGCTGTACGCATTGGACCAGCTCTTACCGCAACCCGTGGGTCCGACCACGATTTCGTTTAAATTTAAACCTGTAAGTTCAAAATCTGCGGGGACTACAAGTCCCTCTGCTAAACAAGTCATATCTGACATATTTTTTCTCCTTTTCTAATTTTTTGGCGTCAAGTTTTAAGAATCGGCGCTCTTTTCCGATTCCCTCTTGCTCATTCAGTTGTCAAGGTGCCAACGTTCGTGCCCGCGCGAATTGCGCACACGACAAAGCAAGCTTGAAAGCTAACTTACAAACTCGCTATTCTCTTATGAGAACGCGTTTCTGCAATCTGAGCTTTGATGTCGGATTTGCTCTAAAAGAGCGCAAAGACCCCGGCACGAAGCGCATTCTCACCATACAGTCCTATTCAATTACAATTCTTTTGTGGAAACTTTTAGAAAATTAAATTTAGAAATCTTTTAAAATATATCCGCAAACGATTGTTATTTCGTCTGCTATTAATAGTATTCTGCATTCACATTGAAATTCCTTTTTTATTTTTAAAAAAAATTTTTCAGGTTTTTCTCGTCTTAAAAAGCATTCCTCTTGCGGAACGCTCGCGTGCCGTCCTCGCCCTCTCCGTCCTCGCTTCGCTCGGCCACCTCTCCCAAAGGGAG
>CAVJJQ010000192.1:0-3335 GCA_963649755.1 bacterium
GCTTATAACGGGCCAATCAAAGTCTACAAGTATATTAAATATGGCATTTCTGTATTCATGATCCGTATTTTGGTAGACAAGCCCACCTATTCCGGAAAAATAAACCCATAAACATATAAGTACCACGGTAGGAAACAGTTCTTTTAAAGAGAATGTAATGCACTCTTTCTTTTTCCACTCACGTGATATAAAGGAAGCAAGGGATAAAACACAAATTAGCAAAACTGGAACGGAAATCACCGGTTTGAGCCATCCTGCAAAGAAAATGATAATCGGTGCAACAATATATACAGCCGATAATATATTAATATGCTTGCTATTCATTGATTTTTCCTTTGTAGTATAGTTTTATTTCCCTATCCATCTCCCCAGCTACGTCCTCTCCTGCCAGCCAGCCCTTGCTAAATGCCACCACCATATCCATGCATTCATCGATATGCCAACGAGGCTGCCATCCAAATGTAGATTTTAGGAGACTACAATCCAGCTTAAGAAAGTTTGCCTCATGAGGTGCGTTTTCTTCAGCTCGGTTTTTCCAAGATGCACCGTCTCCCCAACACTTGCAGAATAAATCTACCAACTGCCCTGTTGTAATACAATCACAATCATCCGGGCCGACATTGTAAAATCCGGCATAAGACTTATCCTTATACTGTGCCTCTGCAATCATCAAATATGCCGCTAAAGGCTCTAATACATGTTGATAAGGGCGAGTTGAATATGGATTTCGAACTTCAATTGTCTTCCCCTGCTCCATGGCTCTCACACAATCCGGGATGATTCTGTCATTTGCAAAATCGCCTCCGCCTATGACATTGCCGGCTCTTGCTGTCGAAACCGCCAAATCCGTCCTATCTTTAAAAAAACTGTTGATGTAAGAATGCGTCACCAATTCAGAACATGATTTGCTGTTCGAATACGGATCGAAGCCGTCCAAAGGCTCGTTTTCACGATATCCCCAGGACCATTCATTATTTTTGTAAACCTTGTCGGTAGTAACGTTTAAAACAGAGCGGACACTTGAATTCTGACGAACGCACTCCATTACGTTAACAGTACCCATTACATTGGTCTCATACGTATATACCGGATTTTTATAGGAATCTCTCACTATGGGCTGAGCTGCCAGATGGAATACCATCTCCGGCTGAAAATCGGCAAACACCTGCTGCAAGTGTGTCAAATCACGAATATCACCAATGATATGCGTAATCTTATCTTCCACTTTTGCTAACTCAAAAAGAGCCGGACTTGTAGGTGCCGGCAAAGAATACCCGCAAACGTTGGCTCCCGCCATAACAAGCATTCGTGTAAGCCACGTACCCTTAAACCCTGTATGACCTGTAATAAGTGCTTTTTTATCCTTATAAAATGATAAATCCGTCAAGAAGCATCCTTTCTATTCTGCCTTAAATGCCCACAGCTTATTAATAATAAAATTTAATGGAACGCTTACAACCAAATTGATAAGTGGAGCTATATACTTGGATATTCCAAAGCAATTAATCCAAACATAAGACAATATATTCGTCAAAATGATACCTGTGAAGCCGTAGGAAATGTAGGTCTTCAGCAGTGCCTTTCCAATGCTCCTCTCCTTACCCTCTTCCAAAGTAAACACGTACTTATTGTTCCAGTAAAAAGACCAAAGTACACTGAGCACAAAAGCGACTATGTTACCCATCAACCAATCCCATGAAAGATTAAAGGATGCCAATGTATAAAGAACAAGCACATTCAACAGATAGCTAATAACAGTATTGGAAACGCCTACTATCCCGAATTTAATAAACTGCTTCATGTTAGTCCCACTTCTTCCAAGGCGCCTTGCCTGCCGCCAGGAGTTTTTCGAGCATTTCTTTTTCACGAAGATTGTCCATGCATTGCCAGAAGCCGCGGTGCATATAGCTCATGAGTTGGCCCTCTGACGCCAATCGTTCCAGTGGCTCTTTTTCAAACACCGTTTCATCTACGTCTATATAATCAAAAATCTTTGGTTCCAGTACCATGTAGCCTGCATTGATAGGAGCCGCGTCAGATAGCTTTTTCTCTCGGAATGACTTCACTGCGTTGTCACCGCCTATATCTAGGACACCCTTACTCTGATCCTGCAAGACTGCAGTCAATGTAGCTATTTTGCCATGTCCCTGATGAAATTTCAGCAGTTCATTCATATCAACGTCACAAACCCCATCGCCATAGGTCATAAAGAAAGGTTCGTTTCCCACATATCTTTGTATTCGCTTGATACGACCACCTGTCATGGTGTTCAGTCCGGTATCTACGACAGTCACCCTCCATGGTTCCAAATGGGGCTCATGAATCTGCAACTTGACCTGCTCTGAAGTATAATCCCAAGTAACATCACTGTTACGTATAAAATAATTATTGAACCACTCTTTGATATACTCCTGCTTGTAACCGGCGCAAATGATGAAATCATTGTGACCATAGTAGGAATATTCTTTCATGATATGCCAAAGAATCGGAGCTCCGCCTACCTCAATCATAGGCTTCGGTCTATACATGGACTCTTCGGATATTCTGCTGCCTACTCCACCTGCCAAAAGAACGACTTTCATGCCTTAAAACCCTATTCTTTCTTCTTCGATAACCAGCGGTCTATTCATAACTCGCTTGTTGATGCTAAGAATATATTCGCCCATAAGTCCCATGAAAACAAGCTGAACCGCACCTAAAAAGAAAATTCCGATGACCATCGGAGCTGTACCGGCATTGAATGTATCCCAATAAATAAGTTTGTAAACTAAATAGAAAATTGCTATCAAAAAGCACACAAGGGCAATAAACAAGCCTACAAACGTCGCCAGCCTCAATCCTATCTTCGTATATGAAGTAAAACTCAGCATTGCAACATCATATAAAGAAAAGAAATTGTTTTTGGACTTCCCCGCTCTTCGCCGTTGCTGCTCGTAAGGAATCTCAATCCTCTTATATCCAAGCTCCGCAACCACACCACGTAAGAAAGGCGTCGGGTCATTTAACTCTCTTAAAACTTCTATGAAGGATCTGTCGTACAGTCCAAACCCTGTGTAGTGCTCAATCTGCTCCACTTCGGAAAACTTCTTAATAAGCTTATAGTAAACGGATCTTGCGAAGCGGATAAACTTATTTTCCTTACTGGTAGTCTTGATGCACGAAACAATCTTGTATCCTTCCTCCCATTTAGCTATAAGAGTCGGTATCATTTCCACGGGATCCTGAAAATCCGCACACATAAGAATCGTGCAATCCCCGGTAGTCTGCAGCAAGCCGTAATACTCTCTTAAAACTTCTATGAAGGATCTGTCGTACAGTCCAAACCCTGTGTAGTG
>CAVJJQ010000193.1:0-3277 GCA_963649755.1 bacterium
CGAGCGAAGCGAGGACGGAGAGGGCGCATAAGACGCCGGAGTTTCGCAAGCGAAACTCTGTTAAGAGGTGGTATCAGGTTATGACTTATGGTGAAATTATGATGAACCAGCTGACGTTGGCTCAATATGCGGAACTTTTTTTACGAATTATCGTTTCCTGCCTGTGCGGAGGTATAGTCGGCTTTGAACGTACGAGACGCTTTAAAGAAGCCGGAATCAGGACACACATAATCGTATGTGCGGCATCAGCCATGCTTATGATCGTTTCAAAGTACGGTTTCCTTGACGTGGAATATTTGGCGGGTTCCCACAACTCGGATCCTGCGCGTCTTGCGGCTCAGATTATAAGCGGTATTTCTTTCTTGGGAGCCGGTGTTATTTTTCATAACGGCAGTACCACAAAAGGTCTTACAACGGCTGCGGGTGTTTGGGCAATATCCGGTGTCGGGATTGCCATCGGTGCGGGAATGTATCCGCTCGGAATCTTTGTCACCGCTGTCATCTATTTAATCCAGTTTATAATGCATAAGGTTGAAATCGGCGCAGATGCCGTCAACAATTATCAGCTACGTTTTACCGTTAAGAATTCGGATGAGTTCAGGCAGTCCGTTACGAAATTCTTGGACGAGCAGAAGGCTCAGACACTTGAATCAAAGGTTAAATTCGATGAGGACGGATATGTTACCTACAATCTGACGATACGTACTTCCTCGGAAATCGATATTGAGAAGCTTAACTTCTTTTTGGAATCAATCGGTGAGGTCAAATCGGTCAGCTGTGTATCTATGAATTGAGTACGTTTCTTTATCCCCGGCCGGAGACACGACTGATTTCTGCATTTTTATACATTTTTCTTGTATATTTAATCCTTCCGTGATAGAATCTTTCGGTAAATAAAGAACTTTCGGTATAAACCGAGGAAGGATACAGTTATGAAAAAGTTTTTATCAGTTTTATTGGCTTCCGCAATGGCACTTTCACTTGCAGCATGCGGATCTAGCTCAAAGGCAAACACAGTATTCAGTGTTGACGATCTCCCGGGAAAGTCAATCGGCGTTCAGCTTGGCACAACAGGCGACACCTATGCTTCCGATTATGAGAGCCAGGGCTCTACTATCGAGAGATACACAAAGGGTTCCGATGCCGTTCAGTCCTTACTTCAGGGTAAGATTGACTGCGTAATCATCGATAAGCTTCCCGCTGAGGAATTTGTAGCAAAGAATTCCGACAAGCTTGAAATTCTTGACGAGGCATTTGCTCTTGAAGAGTATGCAATCGCAGTTGCCAAAGAGAACACCGAGCTTACGGCTTCCATCAATGCAGCTTTGAAGACTCTTGACGAAAACGGAGTTAAGGCTCAAATCGAAGCAAACTACATTGGTGATGACACCGTAGGTACCTGCCCTTACGTTGCAGATGCTTCAAACACCGGCGCTAACGGCACCCTTGTAATGGCTACAAATGCTTACTTCGCTCCTTATGAGTACTATGAAGGCGGCGAAATCGTAGGTATCGATGCAGAGATGGCTCAGGCAATTGCGGATATTCTCGGCATGACTCTTACAATCGAAGATATGGAGTTTGATTCCATCATCGCAGCAGTTCAGACCGGCAAGGCCGATATCGGTATGGCAGGTATGACGGTTACCGAGGACAGACTCAAGAACATCGATTTCTCAGATCCCTACACAACATCCACACAGGTTATTATCGTTAGAAAATAACCTTAGATATTGAGGTTTGATTTGGACTTTTTAAAGGAAAAATTTATTGAAACATTTATAACGGATGACAGATACAAGTTCTTTACCACGGGACTTGGGAACACCCTCGTTATAACAATATTTGCCGCAGTTTTAGGAATCCTTTTGGGATTCCTAATTGCGGTTATCAGAACTACCCACGATACCCTGCCGAAAAAGAACATCGGTATTAAGATTCTCAATGCCATTGCAAAGGTTTATTTGACGGTTATCAGAGGCACGCCTACGACAGTTCAGCTCCTTATCATGTACTATATCATCATGGTAGGAAGCACCAACAAAGTGCTCATTGCCATCGTAAGCTTCGGTATCAATTCCGGTGCCTATGTTGCAGAGATTGTTCGTTCCGGTATTCAGTCGATTGACAAGGGACAGTTTGAAGCGGGCAGAAGCCTTGGATTTACCTATACGCAGACCATGCGCTATATGATAATTCCCCAGGCCTTTAAAAACGTGCTTCCCGCTCTTGCAAACGAGTTTATTACTCTTTTAAAGGAAACATCAATTTCCGGTTACATTGCTTTAAATGATTTGACAAGAGCCGGAGATATCGTAAGAAGTCTGACCTACGAAACCTTCTTCCCATTATTAAGCGTTGCGGCTATTTACCTTATCCTGGTAATGATACTGACCTCGCTTGTAAACAAGCTTGAAAGGAGGTTGCGTCAAAGTGATAGATAAGGGTGAAACACTTTTTGAGATAAAGAACCTCGAGAAGCATTTCGGCAACGTTGAGGTTTTAAAGGGAATTTCGACCGAGATTAAATCCGGGGAAGTTCTTGTAATAATCGGGCCTTCCGGCTCGGGAAAATCGACATTTTTAAGATGCCTCAATTTGCTCGAGGAGCCTACCGGCGGAGAAATCTTCTTCGAAGGCAAGAAGTTAAATGCCAAGGGAACAAACGTAAATACACTTCGTGAAAGAATCGGAATGGTATTCCAGCAGTTTAATTTGTTTCCGCACATGAGTGTAAAGAAAAATATTGAGATCGCACCCATGAAGCTTTTAAAGCTGCCGGCTGAGGAAGCCTCAAAGAATGCGGACGAACTCCTTGAAAGGGTAGGCTTATCCGACAAGGCATTAGCTTTCCCCAACCAGCTTTCCGGCGGACAGAAGCAGCGTATTGCGATTGCAAGAAGCCTTGCCATGCATCCCGATGTAATGCTCTTCGACGAACCGACTTCGGCACTCGATCCCGAAATGGTAGGCGAAGTACTTGAACTCATGAAGGAGCTTGCGCATTCCGGAATGACAATGGTCGTCGTTACCCACGAAATGGGCTTCGCACGTGAAGTTGCAACCAGGATGATCTTCATCGACGACGGTCTGATTCAGGAAGACGGAACTCCGGAAGAGTTCTTTAACAGTCCCAAGAATCCGAGGTTGAAGGATTTTCTTTCAAAAGTTTTATAAGAATATAGATTACGGAGAACTCCCATTATGGGAGTTCTTTTTTTGCTATATAGGAAATTGCTCCGCATGGGAGAGCCAAGGCCCTCTCAGTCACCTGCGG
>CAVJJQ010000194.1:0-3271 GCA_963649755.1 bacterium
CCCTTTGGGAGAGGTGGCCGAGCGAAGCGAGGACGGAGAGGGCGAGGACGGCGCGCGAGCGTTCTGTAAACAGAACGCTTTTTTATACGAAATGCCATGTAACAACAATCGTCGGAAAAATATCCCAACAATCGTCGGAAAAATATCCCAACAATCGTCGGAAAAATATTCCAACAATCGTCGGAAAAACTTGAAAAACTCTATATTTCAGGCTAAAATGCAAATAAAAGGAATGGAATCGAGGTGTCTTGAGTGAAGAACTACAGAAAAAGAATCGCCGATGATATATTGATTAAAAAGCTCGAAGGGAAGGGCGCTGTTTTGATTGAGGGGCCAAAGTGGTGTGGAAAAACAACCACAGCCGAGCAGATTGCAGCAAGCGTCCTGTATATGGATGATCCGGAAAAAAAGGAACAGAATATTACCATGGCGGAACTTAATCCGAAGCGTTTGCTTAAGGGTGATGCTCCGAGATTGATTGACGAATGGCAGTTAGCTCCGAAACTTTGGGACGCGATTCGCTTCGAGGTTGACCATCGCGGAGAGCTAGGTCAGTTTGTACTTACCGGATCAGCCGTTCCTGCGGACACAGAGGAAATAACTCATTTCGGGACAGGACGCTTTACATGGTTGACGATGCGCCCTATGAGCCTGTATGAGTCAGGTGATTCCACAGGCGAAGTCAGCCTGAAGAAACTGTTTGATGGTACAGACGGAATCGATGGTGTCTCCGAGTTGACAATTGATCGTCTCGCATTTCTTGTGTGCCGAGGTGGATGGCCACAGGCAGTGGATATGCGCGAAGAAATTGCTCTGAATCAGGCTATGGATTACTACGACGCAGTGGTTCGTTCTGATATTAACCGTGCGGACAATGTCCAAAAAAATCCGGAACGTGTAAAACGTCTTATGCGCTCTTATGCGAGAAATCAGGGGGGTCAGATTCCAAACACTGTGCTCGCTCATGATGTTGCCGCAAATGGCGAAACCCCAATCAATGAGGAAACGGTAGCGTCATATGTGAACGCTCTTCGTAAAATATTTGTTGTGGAAGATATGCCTGCTTGGAATCCGAACCTTCGTTCAAAGACCGCTGTTCGTTTCTCAGATACCAGATATTATATTGATCCATCTATTGCCGTTGCCGCTTTGAGCATCGGACCGAACGATCTTATGAATGATCTTAAGACCTTTGGTTTTCTGTTTGAAACTCTCTGTATACGGGATTTGCGCGTTTTTGCGGATGCTTTGAATGGTGAGGTCTATCATTATCGAGACAGAGACGGTCAGGAATGTGATGCCGTTGTTCATTTGAAAAACGGGAAGTATGGATTAATTGAAATCAAGTTGGGCGGGGACAAGCTCATCGAAGAAGGTGCAAAGAGCCTGAAGACAATGGAGTCAAAAATCGACACCGACAAAATGAATATACCGTCATTTTTAATGGTACTTACCGGTACCGGTGACTATGCTTATCGCCGCAAGGACGGCGTATGTGTTGTACCGATTGGCTGCCTGAAAAACTAAAATTGCATTCAGGCAGATTTTAAACGAGTAAACGGAGCGCGTTCCGTATGTCTGGATGTGTATGTAGATGACTCCGATGAAAAAGTATATAACATTGAATTTCAAAAGGATTCAGACGGAGCAAGTGAACAGATTTCCTCTGTGACGGATATGGACAAGTCCGAAGTAAAGCAACTTATCAATGCCTAAAATTGCTCCAAGATTTTTGGCTATAGATCATGTTGAAAAATTATGACAATCAGAGATTGAGATAAATACCCCTGCGGTATCAAACCGCAGGGGTATTTTAAAATTATACTTTCTGACTTTCCAAATTTTTTATAAATTACCATATTGAAAAAGCCACCGAAAAATACTAAAGTTTGAATGACGACGACTTGTCGCGGAGGATGTTTATGGAACTTGATATGACCAAGGGAAGCCCCCTCAAACTGATTGTTAAGTTTATTATTCCGGTTGTGCTCGGCAATATTTTTCAGCAGCTTTACAATATGGTGGATACCGTTATCGTGGGCCGTTGTGTGGGCGTTGACGCGCTTGCGGCAGTCGGCGCAACGGGTACGATTTCCTTTCTGATACTCGGCTTCGCAACGGGACTTACCACGGGCTTTACCGTAATTACCTCCCAAAGATTCGGGGCGGGAGACAAGGACGGTCTGAAGGTAAGTGTATTTAATGCCGTCATTCTTTCCGCTTTTGTTGCCGTTATCATTACGATTATAAGCGTCGCCGTGATGCCCTGGTTACTGCGGGTCATGAATACGCCTGACAATATCTATCAGATGTCTTATGACTATATCATCATTATTTGCTACGGCATGGGCTTTACCATTCTTTACAACATCATGGCAAGCCTTCTTCGTGCTGTCGGAAATTCGAAGCTTCCGCTGTATTTCCTGATTATCTCCGCATTTTTAAATGTTGCGTTAGACCTGATATTCATCCAAACATTCGGTATGGGAGTTAAGGGAGCGGCTTACGCAACCATTGTTTCCCAGGGAATTTCGGGAATACTTTGTGTTATTTATACCCTTAAAAAGGTCCGCCTTATAGTTCCGGAAAAAGAACACCTTCATATCGACACTCAGTGCATGAAGAATCAGCTCGCGGTTGGCGTCCCCATGGCACTTCAGTATTCAATCACGGCAATCGGCACTATCATGGTGCAGTCGGCACTTAATAAATTCGGTTCGGTTGTAATTGCTTCGTATACGGCGGCAAACAAGGCCTGCCAGCTTGCAACCCTTCCGTACTCGGCAATGGGTGTTACAATGTCTACCTATGCCGCTCAAAACCGAGGCATCAACGATATCAGCCGTATCAAGAAGGGCGTGTTCGCAGCTGCAATTATGTCGTCAATTTACTCGGTAATCATATACGGCATTGCTATGCTGACACTTTCACCTCTTATGAAACTTTTCATCGATACGGGTTCAACGGAGGTTCCTTTCTCACAGATTTATGAATACGGTCGTACTTATATGCTGGTCAGCGGTACCTGCTTTATACCTTTGGGTCTTATCTTTATATTCAGGAACGCAATGCAGGGCTGCGGATTTTCCTTTATGGCAATGACGGGCGGCATAGTGGAACTGGTCAGCAGAGGTATCATTTCCACGATAGCGTCTTCAAAGATGAGCTTTGTGGGTGTGTGCTCGGCAGATCCGATTACCTGGCTCATCACGGGAATATTCTTCTTTGCCACTTACACGCTTACCATAAAGCATATGGAGAAGAAGAAAGC
>CAVJJQ010000195.1:0-3223 GCA_963649755.1 bacterium
GCCACCTCTCCCAAAGGGAGAGGCAAGTATTAGGTGCAGCCTCTTGGCTCTCCCTTGCGGAGCAATTTCCTATATAGCAAAAAAGAAGGTGCTTAACTGCATCTTCTTTTTTTAACCTGTTTTATTTATATCGCCTTTAACTTGAACTTATTCAAGTCATGTTCATTCTCAACGATTTCTATCATGGCGCCCAATGCTTTAAGCTTCTCCACGAAATCCTCATAGCCTCTCTCGACATAGTGAATCTCGTTTACAAGGGTTACTCCCTCGGCGGCAAGTCCCGCTACGACAAGTGCGGCTCCGGCACGTAAATCCGGTGCGGTAATCCTTGAACCCGTATACTTTGATACACCTTCAATTACCGCTGTATTGCCTTCGACCCTGATACTTGCGCCAAGTCTGATAAGCTCGTCGACATATTTGAAACGATTTTCGAAAATGCTCTCGGTAACAATACTGGTGCCGTCTGCAAGTCCAAGTGTCACAACCATCTGCGGCTGCATATCGGTCGGAAATCCGGGATAAGGAAGCGTCTTTACCTGTGTATGATGGAAAGGCTTGGATGCCACAACTCTTATGGCATCGTCGAACTCCTCAATTTCACATCCGATTTCGGTAAGCTTGGATGTAATAGACTCAAGGTGTTTCGGAATAATATTCTTAATGAGGACGTCTCCCCTTGTAGTGGCTGCCGCCATCATAAAGGTTCCTGCCTCTATCTGATCGGGTATGATTGAATAATGAGTCCCGTGAAGCTTTTCAACGCCTCTTATACGTATTACGTCTGTTCCGGCGCCCTTAACGGAAGCTCCCATTGCGTTTAAGAAGTTCGCAACGTCTACGACGTGAGGCTCCTTGGCTGCATTTTCAATATAGGTCTGACCGTCTGCTAAGACGGATGCAAGCATAAGATTTATGGTCGCTCCTACGGACACCACATCAAGGAAGATATGACTTCCCGTAAGCTTCGAAGCATTACATACAATACAGCCCATGGAAATGTCCGCATCGGCACCCAATGCCTTGAAACCTTTGATATGCTGGTCAACCGGACGTGAGCCAATGCTGCAGCCTCCGGGAAGGCTAATGCAGGCACTTTTGTACTTCCCGAGCAGTGCGCCCACAAAATAGTATGAACCTCTTATTTTCTTTATCGAATCATTGTCTAATGTCGTAGTATGAACGGTTGCACCGTTGATCAAGAAGGTGTGCCTGTCTATCTTTTTTACGATGGCGCCCAAGTCCTTCAATGACTCAAGCATCAATGCCGTATCCGAAAGATCTGGTACATTCTCAATCTGTACGGGTTCATCGGCCATCAGCGCGCCGGCAAGAATACCGAGTGCCGCGTTCTTTGCGCCGCCGATTTCAACTTCGCCTACAAGGGGATTGCCGCCCTTGATTGCATATTGCCTCATGTCTTTTCCATCCAAAATCATTTAGTACGATAAGTAGTTAAGCGGGTTAACTGCTACACCGTTTATACGCATTTCAAAGTGAAGGTGCGGTCCCGTAGATGCTCCGGTATTACCTGACAAAGCAATCTTCTGACCCTGCGATACATAATCGCCCTTACTTACAAGTATTGTCTTTAAGTGTGCATAACGGGTTTCCCTGCCGTCCGGATGTTTGATGAAGATTACATATCCGTACGTTCCGAGCCATCCTGCCTGGGTAACCGTACCGCCGCAGGAAGCAACAACACTTGTTCCGACAGGAGTTCCCCAGTCAACCGCTACATGGTATGAAGTCATACCCCTGATAGTTGCGGTACGACCGCCGAATCCGCTGGTAAGCGTTCCGCCCGAAATAGGCTTTATATATGTAGGAGGTATCTTCGTGCCCTTTTCGACAATCTTGGGAATTGCCTCGGCCACAATCTCTTCCTTGACAACCTCCGTGGAAACCACTTCGTTATTGTAATAGGTGACCTTCTCTACTGCTTTATGATATCCGCTCGAAGGCTCCTGAAGTACCACTTCTGTAGTAGTATACCACGAATCGTTGTATTGATAAATAACATCTGCTTCATAGGTTCCTTCGTAGTAAACAAGCTCTTCTCTGTTGACGGAAAGCTCAGGCTCCGGAACGGTAATCGTCAGTTCGTCGCCTATACGAATTATTGAGTTTGCACTCGTAAGGCTTTCGCTGTTTAAAGAGATGAGATCATCCACGGAAATACCTGTTTTTTCCGCAATTCTGGACAAGGTATCACCCGATACAACCTCATAAATCGTTTTTTCTTCTTTATCCTTGGTAACTTCGTCTATAGCATCCTCAGTCGATGAAATCTGACTTTCCGGAAGATACGATTCGACTATTTCGACATCATCGTCAAACGAAATATTGGTAATTCCGTAGTCATAGTCATCAAAAGACTTTTCTTCATCCGTTTGTGTAACATTATCGAAAACCGAGTCAAAGGCCGCATAGAATCCGTCGTCGGCAAGTATATCCGATGCGGATTCGGTTTCCGTTTCTTCTTCGTCGGTTTCCGTTTTGGTAACAACAGGCACGAAAACAGGAATCTCACGGCTTGAATCGGATTCAAGCGTAACCGTAAATTCTCCGGGTTCCGAATATTTGTCGATAGAAGCTTCCAAAAGCTCCACAACAGCCTCGGAGGATGAAACATTGACCATATAGTCGTCTATCTTTACCGTATAAGAGTGCTGCAGGGTTTCTTTAATGGAATTCCTGTACTCGTCTACGATCTTGACAAGCATCTCGTCTTCATTGTCCGTCTTGGAAACGAGTACTTCCTTGCCGACAAGTTCCGTCTTGGCCTCAATCATGACGACTTCCTCGGAATTTCCGACAACAATGCGGCGTGCTTCGTTTAAAAGCTTGTCCGCTTCATCTTCACTGTCGACACGGCCAATTTCATTTCCGTTTACAAAAAGAGTAAAGATATTGTTTCCGACACTTTTTACAGGCTCAAAAGTAGGCAGAAAAAGAGCGCTTAGAGCTATTGCAATAAGCCCTATGCGCAAATATGCCACTTTGCACTTTTTATGATAACGTGAAAATAATACCATTCCAATCGCCCGTGTAAATCATACTCCCCTTCATACGACCTTCTGATTTTAACAACTTTTACCCTTCTTGTAAAGGAAACGAAAGTTTGAAAGATTTAAAAAAGACGTTCGATTGCGAAACTCCGGCGTCCCGCGCGCCCTCTCCGTCCTCGCTTCGCTCGGCCACCTCTCCCAAAGGGAGAGGC
>CAVJJQ010000196.1:0-3095 GCA_963649755.1 bacterium
GATTACCTCATGGAGGAAACGGGGAGTATTTTACAGACCTTGACGGTAATGTGATTGCGGAAGCAATCAGCAACAATGAAGCCATTGGTAACGGCTGCAGTATACAGATAAATATGGCAGAGGGCTGCGATACACAGATAGACTATATGGCTAAGTTGATAATGTACTTGGAGCAATTCAATGAAATGAAATCCTGGTACAGCGAATAGATAAAGAAAAATTTGAATGTTACATAAGGAACAAATAAACTTAAATTTAAATACGGCAAGTAGATTACGAAAACAGTAAACCTGCTGTGCAAAGGAAAAATAAAACTCCTGAAATGAGCTTACATTAGCTCTTTCAGGAGTTTTGATTTTTATTTCGGTCTGACGGTTAATCTCTTAATCAAGCCGTTTTCATCGGCTTCTCTGACCGTGGCGATTGCCATGACATTGTATCCGCCGAAGTTTGCAATGAACTCGGCCTGCTCATCATTTGCTACAACCGCATCAAAAATGGAATAACGGCGAAAACCGAACTTGTTACGGAAGAACATGTTGATGGCTTCTCTGCCGTAGATGTGATATTCCTGCTGGGAAGCGGAGGCTGTACAATAGTCTACCAGGATTCCGTCGGGAGTAAATAAATCCGCAAGCCCCGCAAAGTCTTTATTTTCCATAGCTTCTACATATTTTTCAATAGGTTTCATGATAGGCTCCTCCTTAATATACTTTCTCTGAATTCAACAGTGCGTCGGTGCCGCCGTCTACGAACATGATGTTGCCGTTTACGCCTCTTGCCGAATCGGATGCAAGAAATACCATTACTTCGGCAATTTCAGCAGGATCCATCAGACATTCCTGGCCGTACTTTGTAGGGATGGGAAGAGCGTTCAATGCCATTTTTGCTGTGGTGCTCATAGTAGCTGTCATTGCGGTATGAACGTTTCCGGGTGCAACGGCGTTAATGCGGACGCCGTTTGCAGCCCAGGTAGCCGATACTCTGCGAACCCATCTTGCCAAAGCGTATTTGGTGGATACATAGAGACTGTTTCCGACCGAGAGATTTGTTGAATCCATCGGGGCTACCAAGCTTAAAACTCTCTTTTCGTCTCCGATATTGTTGAGCAAATCCACGATATCCTTGCGGCCCGCGCCCTGGGAAATAGTATTTGAAACGGTAACTACGCAGCTTCCGTGTTTTTTCTTTAAAAGGTCATAAACGCCGTTTGCCACAGCGACTGTACCGAAATAGTTTAAAGAAACAATCAATTCCAGATTGCCGCAGGCTCCGGATACGCCGGCGTTGCAAATCATGCCGTCCAATCCTTCGGGGTGCATTTCATGAAGCTTGTCGATTGCTTCCTTTCTGCCTTCCTCGCTTGCTAAATTCACACAGATATCGCCGCCTTTTAAATCGATGTTGATGACGGTGTGTCCCTTCTGCTCCAAAAGCTCTTTTGTCTTGGCGCCGATTCCGCTGGATGCGCCGGTGATTGCATATACGCCCATGTTTTCCTCCTTTTACCGAATCGCTTTTGCGATTACTGCTTGTGCGTTGCTTATGAGACCATTATAATTAAAACTGACATCTTTAAAACAACCAAAATAAGAAAAATTAAGGATACCAGATGCTGACTTATAATCTTGATGACAGAGAAAAGAAAACCATGTATGAGTTTCTTTATGCATCCATACGCGGTGATATTTTGGACGGTCACCTTAAGGCAGGGGAGAAGCTTCCCTCAAAACGGGCCTTCGCAGGGCATTTAAAGGTAAGTGTGAAGACTGTGGAGAATGCTTATGAACAGCTTTTGCTGGAAGGTTACATCAGGTCGGAGGAAAAAAGGGGTTATTTTGTCAATGATGTTAAGAAGGAAAAGGGAAGTAAGAGCTCATATGCTTCTTTTTCATTTCAATTTAAAGAGGAAACATATTTGGCCGACCTGACGGCAAACAATATCAAATACGATAAGTTTCCGTTTAATACTTGGGCTAAGATTGTGAGGGAAACCCTGACCGACTACGATACGACGCTTCTTGAGGTGGTTCCTTTTAACGGAGCAAAGAGGCTGAGAGAGGCTATAGCGGAACATCTCTATCACTTCAGAGGTATGGACGTCTCTTCGGATCACATCATTGTCGGAGCGGGAACGGAATATCTTTACAGCCGCTTACTGCAACTTTTGGGAAGAGATGCCAAGTTCGGAATAGAAAATCCCGGATACCGGAAGATTACAAGACTTTACGATGCCGCCGGCACGGATTGGGACTACGTAGACATCGACGATAAGGGCATGCGGGTAGATGAACTTTGCAAAAAAAAAATTACCGCCATTCACCTTTCTCCGGAACATCAGGTGCCGATTGGCTTTGCCATGCCTGTCAGTCGCAGACAGGAGCTTTTAAATTGGGCGGCAGAGGAAAAAGAACGCTACATCATCGAAGACGATTTCGACTGCGAGTTCCGCATGGTGGGGCGCCCCATCCCTTCCATGCAGTCTATGGATCACAGTAACAGAGTTATTTACATGAATACTTTCTCAAAGACTATGGTTCCGTCTTTGCGTTTGGCTTATATGGTGCTTCCGGAGCGCCTGATGGAACGCTATATTTCCACCATGAATTTTTATTCTTCCACGGTATCCGGAATAGAGCAGTATGCCACGGCAAAGTTTATGGAGGATGGGTATTTTGAGCGCCATATTCGTCGCTTGGTTAATGACTATCGGTCACAAAAAGAAAAAATTTGCAAAATGTTCAAAGAATCACCGCTTTCGGCTATCAGCAGGATCTACGAGGACGACGCGGGAACGCATTTTTTACTTTATGTAAAGACCGATCTGAGTGACGTTGAAATCAAGTGGGCCGCAAGACAGAAGGGCATTCTCGTTCGGTGCCTGTCGGAATACTGTTTTGCGGATGCGGACAGATACAGAGGCATCCTGGTCATTCACTATTCAGACATGGATGATAAAGTACTTGAGCAGGTGATTAAGGCGTTTGAGGAGATTTTTTTGCCTGCAGGCCCTCTCAGTCACCTTCGGTGACAGCTCTAACCCTCTCAGTCACCTTCGGTGACAGCTCTCCCAGAGGGAGAGCCAAGGAGGGAGA
>CAVJJQ010000197.1:0-3093 GCA_963649755.1 bacterium
TCTGTATGTACATATATCACTCTATATGTACTTAATAGCAAGCGATTTTGAGGCTATATATTTACCAATTACCATGGGTGATAACTGTGTATTATTGTATCAATTATCGCTCTCTGTATTGGCTACTTCTTCGTAAGTATAGGTCAAACCATCACGCTGAACGGAGACGTTTTCACTGCCACCAACCTGCTCAATGTAGCGCTTTACGATGACATCGCAGTATTTTTCATCAAGCTCGATGGTGTAGCAGGAGCGGTCTGACTGCTCGCAAGCAATCAGTGTACTACCGGACCCACCAAAGGGATCCAAGATAAGCGTGTTACTCATGGAGCTATTCATTATGGGATACGCAAGTAAGGCAATAGGCTTCATGGTCGGATGCTCACCGTTTTTCTTTGGCTTATCGTACTCCCAAACGGTAGTCTCTTTACGGCCTGCGTACCAGACATGCTTTCCGGACTTCTTCCATCCGAACAGCACCGGCTCGTGAATCCACTGATAAGGACTGCGGCCAAGCACTAAAGAATTCTTTTTCCAGATGCAACAACCGGACAAATAAAAACCGGCATCGGAGAAAGCTCTACGGAAGTTGAGCCCTTCGGTGTCGGCATGAAAAACATAGATGCTTGCATCATCGGCCATTGCTTTTTCTGTATTGGTAAAGGCATCAAGCAAGAACTGATAGAAGGCATCGCCTGCCATGTTATCGTTTTTAATCTTACCTGCTGAGCCTTGGTAGTTTACGTTGTACGGCGGGTCCGTCACCACGAGGTTAGCTTTTTTACCTGCCATGAGAAGTTCAAAGGTATCGGCTTTAGTTGAATCGCCGCAAACGAGACGATGTCTTCCGAGCGTCCACACATCACCGGCGCGGGTGATGGCTGGCTTTTTTAGTTCGGCATCAACATCAAAGTCATCGTCGTGAATTTTGTCCTTTGTGCTTTCCTTAAACAGGTCATCAATCTCTTCCGGATCAAAACCGGTAAGAGAAACATCAAAGTCAACACCCTGCAGGTCCGCAATTAAAAGGCCTAACTTATCCTTATCCCATTCACCTGAAATCTTATTTAGCGCGATGTTAAGTGCTTTTTCTTTTTCTTCCGAAAGCTCAACTACCACGCATTCAACTTCGGTAATGCCCATATCCATGAGCACCCTCAAACGCTGATGGCCTCCAACGACACGTCCGGTAGTCTTATTCCAGATGACCGGTTCAACATAGCCGAACTGCTCGATAGAGCGCTTTAGCTTTTCATATTCCGGATCACCAGGCTTAAGTTCCTTACGGGGATTATATTCTGCAGGCAGAAGCTCAGTGACATTTTTCTTCTCTATGTTCATACAAGCCCCCATTCTGCAAATTTCTCAAAGCCGCCGACTTTCTTAATGTACTGACGAGCCGTTTCAACGATGTCCTTATAAGGGACTCCGTTAATCATCTCATCTCCTATGGAGCAAGAAAACCTCATCGTGCAGCCATACTCCTGGGCTTTAAGCCATGCGTAAATGTTTACGCTTACATCGGCTTTGGATAGGTCCTTACCATGAAGGCCTCCTCCGGTTACACCGTCACCCATATCGGAGCCAAGCTTACGATTGGTGGCGC
This sequence comes from bacterium, assembly GCA_963649755.1. GTDB lineage: Bacteria > Bacillota > Clostridia > Lachnospirales > Lachnospiraceae > UBA1258. The sequence goes on from CAVJJQ010000197.1 coordinate 1,607, forward strand.
CGGTATCAACATCTGTGCCTCCGGTCCAGTCTCCTAACGGATTAACAATCGCATCTGGAAACTGAGCTTCTATTTGCTTTGTATCTGCATTACTTTGACAAATCGTCAAACGCTTGTCTAAGACAAATTTTCCGTCATACGGATAAGCCATGTACATGGCTCTTGCTAAATTTGAAAGACTCTTCTGTTCATCAGTGACGGGCGACCCTTTAAAAATACCATTATCACCACAACGAATAGAGCCTTCCTGGTTTCTTGCAAGGTGGCTGTCTTGAGCTACCTCATGGTAGTCTAAGACTATATTCTTACCTGCAATTCTCTTAACAGCGCTTTCAATATCTGTAACCGGAACATGCACTGAAGTCTCTGCAATCACATGACATATTCCATGACCAATAAGTACCTCAACAGCGATTTTCGGATTGACTTCCAATCTATACGCAAGGTCAACAATTGCTCCTGCAATGCGATCTGCGATTTTATCTGGATGTGAGGGGTTTACTCGTTCGTACATTTCTCTTCCTCCATATATTTTAATGATATTGTTTCAGAATGCCTGTTGCCATTAAGCAAATTGTATACTTGCGTAAGCGATATATTTAAAAAAGCCGCACACTCTGTAAGCGACGGCATGACAATCTCATTATTTATAGTCACTGCTTTTTTTCTTAAACTTGGTTTTCCAAGTTTTGCAACTGACATTTTCTTTTTACTTTCTTCTCGGTGTTTTTTCCCTTTCCAGCCCTTTCCAGACCTCAGTAAGCTTTCTCTACATTTCTGATTATGATTTCCATAATTTACATTGTATTTTGCAGTACACCATTCAAGATTCTCAGCCTGGTTGTTTAATGAGTTTTCGTCGATATGATTTACCTGCGGTAGGTGCTCGGGATTAGGAATAAAGGTTTCCGCTACAAGCCGATGAACTAAGAGCGTTCTGCGTCTATCTCCATTATACAAAGAAACGACCTTATAACTTGCGCCTCTGCTTTCTTTTATAAACTGCTTTAATAAACGCCCTGTATTTCTATTGCGAACTTGTCCTGTGGTACTTATTTCATAATTCGGATAATCTTTGATGCGAAAATATGCATGGTTAATTTCATTCACATCTATTACCGTCCCTCTCTCGCCCTAAGCAATCGCTCCATCAAGTCGTTTTGCGGAGCAGGATCGCTATAGTCCGTACTGCAATTTTCCTTCACTATCTGGAATATCTCATTCCACAACCTTACGGCTTGGTTCATATAATTAATTCCGATATTGATAAACGGCGATGGTATTGGCTTTCCTGTGGTCGGATGCTTTGAAAGGAATCCCAGCTTATTTGTCATTTCCTCGCACTGGATCCACCTGGCACTCGCCATCGCATACCTTTCAAGTAGTTGCGGCGATACCTTGCCGGAGCATCCGATTTTTCTAAGCCACTCCCATGTTTCCTCATAAATTTCTGATGCTTGCAATGGATTTCCATCACGCTGCTCGGC
>CAVJJQ010000198.1:0-3070 GCA_963649755.1 bacterium
GGCGGAATCGGAAAAGAAATTGCAAAGCGCGCCACGCCATTTGGCATGAAAGTGCTCTATTATTGCCGTCACCCGAAGTCAGAGTGGGAAATGGAGTACAACGTAAACTATGCTCCTATGGATGCATTACTAAACCAGAGTGATTATGTTGTTGCCTGTGTTCCACTGACAGATGCAACCTACCATTTGTTCAGTGAAAAAGAGTTTGCTGCTATGAAGCAGGGGAGTACTTTCATCAATATCGCCCGCGGACAAATCGTAGATACACTTGCGCTGAAATCTGCACTCGACAGCGGCTATCTAAGCGGCGCAGGAATTGACGCATTTGATAACGAACCATGCAGCGATTCACCGCTCATAGCTTGCCCAAATGCCGTTTTGACGCCTCACACTGCGCCTTATACCAGCGAAAATTTCTGTGAAATGAATCTTCGCGCTGCGCAAAACGTGCTAGATTATGTGAACGGAACGCTTGAAAACAAGTATAGGGTAGTTTAATTTCGCTCATATCCCGCCTTGTCAATTTGCAAGGGGGGATATTTTTTTGGCTGATTGTATAATCGTAAGCGTCAAATAAAGGGGCGGGTTGAAACGTTCACCGAAGTGTGCCAGAATATCCATGGAACTCACCGAGAGTCACGGTGAGTTATAGTGAGTTTTCGTCATAAAGAGTAACCGTCACTGTCACTTACCGGGAGCGCCGGTGGGTCAGGGTAATCAGGAGGCACACGATGCAAAAAGAAACACCTCTCCAGACATTAGGTCAACGGCAGCGTCTTCTTGAGTGGAGTCAGAAGGTTGCTGACTGCCGGCAAAGCGGGCTGTCCGTAAAACGGTGGTGCAGCGAGAATGGGACAAACGTTAAGACCTACTACAGTTGGCAGAAGAAAGTATTTGAGTTCATGGTAGAGCAGCAGAAGACCCAACTGGAGGTCGAAGAACACAGCTGCTTTGTAGAACTTCCGACACCGCAGGCGCAGCCGTGTATGCAGCAGATTTCTGAAACGCTGACTGCCAGCATCCGGATTGGCAGAGCATCTGTAAATCTCTATGCGGGAGCTGATCCGAAGCTGGCACAGGCGATCTGCCGGGCATTAACGTCATGCTGAACGACTTTACCGGAGCGGACAAGGTCTATATCGCCTGCGGCTATACAGATCTGCGGAAAGGAATCGACGGGCTGGCCAGCATTGTTCAGCAAGAGTTTGAACTCGATCCGTTTACTAATACGCTGTTTCTGTTCTGCGGACGGCGACGAGACCGGATCAAGGGCTTATACTGGGAAAAGGATGGATTTCTTCTGCTGTACAAGCGACTGGAGCAAGGCGTCTACCAGTGGCCGCGGTCTGAAGCCGAGGTAAAGGCACTAACGCCGCAGCAGTACCGCTGGCTGATGGAAGGCCTCCGGATCGAGCAGCCGAACGCGCACAGGGCCGTGGCCGGACTGCGCATAATCTAGTTACGAGAAGCTACATATTCCATCGCAGAAACCGTTGAAAACACTGGCTTTTCGGCGGTTTTTGTGGTATAATCAGCACATGAAGAATGATGCGATTTTGACTGCAAGTACCACGGCAGAGGCGGAATATGTCTCCGTCTCCCGTGCGGAATATGAAGCGCTCAAAGCTGAGAATGCCGAGCTGAACCAGAAGCTGGACTTTCTCATGGGGCAGCTGCGCCTGGCGAAGAAAAAGGTCTTTGGCGTGTCCTCAGAGCAGGCCGGTGAGCAGCTTATGGAGCAGCTCAGCTTTCTCTTCAACGAGCCGGAGACATGGACTTCCGGGGAAGAGAAGCAGCCGGAACACACGAATGTTGCAGCCCATACCCGGCAGAAGCGTTCCAGAGATCTGGATGAAGTCCTGCCGGAGGGTGTCACCGTTGAGGTGGTGGAGCATGGGGTTCCGGAAGCTGAACGGGTCTGCGATGTCTGCGGCACCGTTATGGAGCAGATTGGCAAGGAAGTCCGGCGTACGCTCGTGCTGCATCCTGCCATGGCAACGATTCGCGAGGATGTTTATTACACCTACGCCTGCCAGAGATGCAAGTCTGATGCACTCGAAACCCCAGTTCTGAAAACAGGGAAGATTCCGCCCGTAATCTCCGGTAGCTATGCCTCGCCGGAGGCAGTCGCACATATCATGGTGCAGAAGTTTGTCATGGCTTCTCCACTGTACCGACAGGAGCAGGAACTGAACCGTTCCGGCATCCGGCTTTCCCGGCAGACCATGTCCAGCTGGCTGCTCCGGGCTGCCGACGACTGGCTGACGCCGGTTTACGAGGAAATGAAGAAGCGACTGGTGAAGGAGGAAGTTCTCCATGCCGACGAGACTACGCTTCAGGTCTTGCGGGAACCGGGGAAATCCGCACAGTCCAAGAGCTATATGTGGCTCTACCGAACCGGGAAGCACGCCGCGCAGCCGATGATCCTCTACGAGTACAAGCCCGACCGGAAGGCTGCAAACGCGGAAATGTTCCTCGCGGGCTTCTCCGGCTGGCTCCACGCAGACGGGTATCCCGGTTACCACAAGCTGCCGGAACAGATCCGGGCAGTGGGCTGCTGGGCACATCTGCGGCGCAAGTTTGATGAGGCAGTGAACTCCCTGCCAAAGAAAGACCAGCCGAATGCCGCAGCTCTGCAGGGGCAGGCGTATTGCAGCAGGCTGTTTGCCATAGAGCAGGAACTGGCGGAGCTGCCGCCGGAAGAACGATATACACAGCGTCTGGAACGGTCTAAACCGGTGATGGACGCTTTGTTGGCATGGGCAGAAACGGTCCACGCCGCACCGAAGTCCGCACTGGGCAAGGCACTGTACTATCTGAAGGAGCAGTGGCCATACCTGATTCGCGTGCTGGAGGATGGTCGTCTGGAATTGAGCAATAATCTTGCGGAGCGTTCCATTAAGCCGTTTGTCATTGGCCGGAAGAACTTTCTCTTTGCCAATACTCCGCGCGGCGCACGGGGCAGTGCAGTGATCTACAGCATGATTGAAACCGCGAAGGCAAATGCCCTCGATCCCTACCGCTATCTGACCTGGGTGTTGACCAATGCGCCGATCCTGGCTGCAAAGGG
>CAVJJQ010000199.1:0-3067 GCA_963649755.1 bacterium
GGATTACTACAACTCAAACGGAACCGAAATTACATTAACTGTAGAGGATAGCTTCACAATAGGAAACGATACTGCGGTTGTGATTCGGGTGACTGCAACGGGTGCTTAATATTATTTGGGGAGTAGAAACTCAACATCACTAAAGCGTGCGGATAAATCTCACACGCCCTTACATTTTTCAACCTGCCTATGTATCTCCGGATCTTCGTACTTGTCCATGAAGTCGGCACCGAGAGAGATTTTTTCATCGGCAAAGTTGATGCCGCCCATATTCGTAAATACGCCGACCACCTTTTTAAAGTGTGCATCATCAAAGAAATTTAGAATCTCCATAGGAACGGCCTTCTTGAACTGAGGGACATTCGGGAATTCCTTTTCATAGTCAAGTTCATCACGGGGATGAGGCTTGAAGAATACGTTTCCTTCTTTGGAATACTCCTCATAAAGGTCCGTAAAGATTCGCTTTCTCGTAGCAAGGTCACAAAGCGGGTCGGTAAGGATGAGGATGTTGTCCTTGGATTTATCAAGAGTTTGGATTCTTGCCTTGAGATCATCCAAGTTGTCGACAAAGGCTCTCAGAAGGATATCCTTGTCCTCACGCGTCAGACGGTTAAAAAGGTCACGTCTCGGAACTTCCTTGTACTTCTTACAGGGGTAGCTTATTACGGAAATATCGTTTACCTCCATGTCAAGGCAGTATTTGTTAAAGCCGTCGCGGATAAATATAAGATTTAACTTGTCACTCATGAAGAGCTTTAGCTTCAAAGCTCCGCGGTTATCGTATACGGCCGGTACGAAAGGCTTGAGGGTATCGAGCCCGTCTTCGACCGAATGATAGTAAATCTTGTGACCGCTTAAATAATAGCCGATGGGGTCACAGTCACAGTAGACATAGACGTCCTCGTAGCTCTTTAAATCAACCGGCACAAAAGGTTCCTGGGCCTTTGAAAATTTTTTACAGAATATAATCCTTGAAAACATATTCAGTACTATGTTTCCGCGGTCCTTTTTGTACTTAAGAAGTTCTGGGAAGAAATCCTCTCGCTTTTCGTCGAATTCGTAGACCTTGGCAAATACCCCTGTTTTGAGGATTCGATCTCCGAGAGTTTCAAAATTATTTGACATTTTTGAGAGCATTATGTGGGCAGTTCCCTGTTGCTCCTTTGGAAGAGCCAACTCTTTCAAAAATGATACGTAAGCATGATAATAAGTATGACAGATATATATTCTTGTATTTGTTTTCTTTTTCATAGACTTTCCTTTAATGTTTGATGCCTTTAAGTTTACCGCTTAAAGAAACATTATTCAATCGCCATGAAGGTTTCGCTTAAAATCAATGTGATTTTGGGGCTTGAAAAAGAAACAAAAATACTTGAAACTCAGATAGAAAGAAACATAGAAATACTTGACCAGAGAGATTACAGATGAAAAATCATTCCGGTAGAGCGATGTATTGGATTTATGCCATTTTAATGGGCGCGGCAATACTTTCGCTTGTTTTTACGAATATCAGTTACGATGCCGAATATCAGCTTGCAATGGCGTATCGCCTCATAAAGGGTGATGCGTTAATCACGGAAATGTGGGAGCCTCACCAGACTTCGGCATTTTTGTGTGCTCTTCTTATGAAGCTCTACCTCATGGTAACCGGGACTACAACCGGAATTGTTCTTTATACCCAGGTCATTGGGCTTCTGATCCGCTTTGGCTTTGCCATTTGGTTTATGAAGACGGTAAAGGAATGGGTCGGGAGCAAACCGGCGCTCATCATCTGCGTTATTTATCTGTTTATTTCACCAAAGGAACTTTTAACGCCTGAATTTGGAAATATGCAGTTGTGGTTTTCTACGGCAATGTATTTGTTTTTACTTGAATATTTCAAGAAATCAAATTTGCTCTGCCTGATAGGCTCGGCGGTGAGCCTCTGCCTTGCCGTATTTTCCTATCCGTCGGCTGTACTTTGCTATTTTGCCGCAGTTTTTGCCCTGTGGATTTATTCCAAAAAGCGCGGAAGAGACATTTTTCTTTTTACAGCCGTGTGTGCATTAATCGGCGGGATATTCGCGGGGTACCTCCTGTATACAGTCGGCTTCGATACGATTTTTAATTGCATCACCTGCGCACTGAATCTTGAACCCAGCCACACTGTTAATGCGTGGGAAAAGGTACTTGGGCATCTTGAAAGCTTTGCGAAAGTCCTCGGGATTATAGCCTGTGCATGCATAGTAGGGCTCTTGATTGAAAGACTCATTTGGATTGCAAGGAAAAAGAAAGATGGATTTTCATTGAACACTTGCCTTACGGCATCATGGTTTGTGTTGCTTGCGTTTTTATTGATAAATATTTTGAGTGTGGAAAACCGCGGCGGGTACGCAATTCCTTTTCTTTTTGCAATAGCGGTAGGATTTGCAAATAGAAACTTGCTATCCTACGAAGAAAAAAGGCTTTACTATGTGGCGATGGCAGTGGGAGTTATGGACCTATTGGCAACGATGTTACTGTCAGATCATGTCTTCTTACAGGATATCGCATACATGCTTGTTTGGATATGCGCTTCCGTAGTACCGCTTTATCGCGCATATGAGGCAATTCCCAAGAAAAATCTTAAAATGGCGGTCACGGTAGGCTTTCATCTGTGGTTGATACTGATTCTTTTTAGAATTTTATATATTCATATTCCGATTAGCGGGCGAGGCCAGATTTGCTCAATTACCGATGACCTCGGCATCATACGAAGCGGCCCGGCAATCGGCATCATCACGGATGAAATGGGCGCCGCAAAGCAGAGAGATTCCATGGAGGAGTGGAGCGAGTTTGTACATGAAGGTGACACGATTTGGATTATAGGTGAGCCTGTTGATACACTTGGGTATCTGTATGAAGATGTTAATGTTGGGACACCGACGGTAATGTCTACACCTACCTACAATGAAAGCCTTGTGTACTATTGGGAGCTTAATCCCGATAAATATCCGGATGTGGTAATTGTTTCATCGTACGGCGATACCTTGGAATGGGAGCTTTTGCAGAACAGCTGGCTCATGAACTGGCTTGAAAATAAGTATTG
>CAVJJQ010000200.1:0-3038 GCA_963649755.1 bacterium
CTGCAAGTATCTATAGGATGGCAACTGCATTTTTTTTTTTTTTTTTAGCCCTTATTAAAATTTATTCTTATTTTAGGTTATATACATTCATGTCCATTTATGTAAAAAATCCTGCTGACCTTGTTTATGTCTTGTCAGTCACCATTTGCAAAACCATATTTGACCCTCAAAGAGGCTGAATTTGATAAGCAACTTGCTACATACTCATAATAAGGAGCTAAATAGAACACGAATGGGAAATACTCAAATGCCAAACTAAAGAAGATATTGGCCAAAATAAACGTTATACCGAGAGAGAAACTTGATTTTTTTCAACTTCCTAAAACGTTGTTGTTCAAACATTTCTACTTATTTGTACTTACCAGTTGAACCTACGCTTCCCTAATAAAATGTCTATGGTAAAAAGTTAAAAAATCCTCCCACTTTTGTTAGATATATTTTTTTGTGTAATTTTGTAATCGTTATGCGGCAGTAATAATATACATATTAATACGAGTTAGGAATCCTGTAGTTCTCATATGCTACGAGGAGGTATTAAAAGGTGCGTTTCGACAATGCATCTATTGTAGTATATTATTGCTTAATCCAAATGAATATTATAAATTTAGGAATTCTTGCTCACATTGATGCAGGAAAAACTTCCGTAACCGAGAATCTGCTGTTTGCCAGTGGAGCAACGGAAAAGTGCGGCCGTGTGGATAATGGTGACACCATAACGGACTCTATGGATATAGAGAAACGTAGAGGAATTACTGTCCGGGCTTCTACGACATCTATTATCTGGAATGGAGTGAAATGCAATATCATTGACACTCCGGGACACATGGATTTTATTGCGGAAGTGGAGCGGACATTCAAAATGCTTGATGGAGCAGTCCTCATCTTATCCGCAAAGGAAGGCATACAAGCGCAGACAAAGTTGCTGTTCAGTACTTTACAAAAGCTGCAAATCCCGACAATTATATTTATCAATAAGATTGACCGTGCCGGTGTGAATTTGGAGCGTTTGTATATGGATATAAAAACAAATCTGTCGCAAGATGTCCTGTTTATGCAAACTGTTGTCGATGGATCGGTTTATCCGGTTTGCTCCCAAACATATATAAAGGAAGAATACAAAGAATTTGTATGCAACCATGACGACGATATATTAGAACGATATTTGGCGGATAGCGAAATTTCACCGGCTGATTATTGGAATACGATAATCGCTCTTGTGGCAAAAGCCAAAGTCTATCCGGTGCTACATGGATCAGCAATGTTCAATATCGGTATCAATGAGTTGTTGGACGCCATTTCTTCTTTTATACTTCCTCCGGCATCAGTCTCAAACAGACTTTCAGCTTATCTCTATAAGATAGAGCATGACCCCAAAGGGCATAAAAGAAGTTTTCTTAAAATAATTGACGGAAGTCTGAGACTTCGAGACGTTGTAAGAATCAACGATTCGGAAAAATTCATCAAGATTAAAAATCTAAAGACTATTTATCAGGGCAGAGAGATAAATGTTGATGAAGTGGGTGCCAATGATATCGCGATTGTAGAAGATATAGAAGATTTTCGAATCGGAGATTATTTAGGTGCTAAACCTTGTTTGATTCAAGGATTATCTCATCAGCATCCCGCTCTCAAATCCTCCGTCCGGCCAAATAAGCCCGAAGAGAGAAGCAAGGTGATATCCGCTCTGAATACATTGTGGATTGAAGACCCGTCTTTGTCCTTTTCCATAAACTCATATAGTGATGAATTGGAAATCTCGTTATATGGTTTAACCCAAAAGGAAATCATACAGACATTGCTGGAAGAACGATTTTCCGTAAAGGTCCATTTTGATGAGATCAAGACTATCTACAAAGAACGACCTATAAAAAAGGTCAATAAGATTATTCAGATCGAAGTACCACCCAACCCTTACTGGGCCACAATAGGGCTGACTCTTGAACCCTTACCGTTAGGGGCAGGGTTGCAAATCGAAAGTGACATCTCCTATGGTTATCTGAACCATTCTTTTCAAAATGCCGTTTTTGAAGGGATTCGTATGTCTTGCCAATCTGGTTTACATGGATGGGAAGTGACAGATCTGAAAGTAACTTTTACTCAAGCCGAGTATTATAGCCCGGTAAGTACACCTGCTGATTTCAGACAGCTGACCCCTTATGTCTTCAGGCTGGCCTTGCAACAGTCAGGTGTGGACATTCTCGAACCGATGCTCTGTTTTGAGTTGCAGATACCCCAAGTAGCGAGTTCCAAAGCTATTACAGATTTGCAAAAAATGATGTCTGAGATTGAAGACATCAGTTGCAATAATGAGTGGTGTCATATTAAAGGGAAAGTTCCATTAAATACAAGTAAAGACTATGCCTCAGAAGTAAGTTCGTACACTAAGGGCTTAGGCATTTTTATGGTTAAGCCATGTGGGTATCAAATAACAAAAGACGGTTATTCTGATAATATCCGCATGAACGAAAAAGATAAACTTTTATTCATGTTCCAAAAATCAATGTCATTAAAATAATGGAGCGGTCAGGAAATTTCTATAAGGCAATACATTGGGATATATACTTATCTCCATTCTTATCGGATGTATGGCATATAATAGCCTCTATGAATGGCAGGAGATAGAAGCATTAGAACTTGGCAATAAAAAAATAGACGAGCTCCGAAAAGAAATAAACAATATCAATATTCAAATGATAAAATTTTCTCTATTGGGTGAAACAATACTGGAATGGAACGATAAAGATATCGAGCATTACCATGCACGGCGTATGGCAATGGACAGTATGCTCTGCCGTTTCAAGGCCACCTATCCAGCAGAGCGCATCGATAGTGTGCGCAGTCTTTTAGAGGATAAGGAACGACAGATGTTCCAGATAGTCCGGTTAATGGATGAACAACAATCTATTAACAAGAAGATAGCCAATCAAATTCCGGTTATTGTACAGAAAAGTGTGCAGGAACAGTCCAAAAAGCCAAAACGAAAAGGTTTCTTAGGCATATTCGGCAAAAAAAAGGAAGTAACTCCAGCAGTATCAACC
>CAVJJQ010000201.1:0-2908 GCA_963649755.1 bacterium
AAGGGAGAGGCAAGTATTAGGTGCAGCCTCTTGGCTCTCCCCTTGGCTCTCCCTCCTTGGCTCTCCCCTTGGCTCTCCCCTTGGCTCTCCCTCTGGGAGAGCTGTCACCGCAGGTGACTGAGAGGGCTAAAGCTGTCACCGCAGGTGACTGAGAGGGCTAAAGCTGTCACCGCAGGTGACTGAGAGGGCTAAAGCTGTCACCGCAGGTGACTGAGAGGGCTAGAGCTGTCACCGCAGGTGACTGAGAGGGCTAGAGCTGTCACCGTAGGTGACTGAGAGGGCTAAAGCTGTCACCGCAGGTGACTGAGAGGGCTAGAGCTGTCACCGCAGGTGACTGAGAGGGACTTGGCTCTCCCACGCGGAGCAATTTCCTATCTCCTGTATATACTTGCCATGGTCCTCAGCCATTCGCGTCTGTCTTCGGAAATGGCGTCGTTCCAAAGTCTCCATCTCCAGTTCTCCCCCACCGTCGCCGGGTGATTCATACGTGCCTCGTTTCCGAGTCCCAGGATGTCCTGCATCTGCAGGATCACGACATTCGCCGTCGAAGAGTACGCAAGCCTTATAAAGGCATCGCAGATTTCTTCTTTCTTGTGAATCCCCAGATATTCATACATAAAGGCAAGCTGATAATCATTTTTGTCCGAAAAATACCCCATCACGGTATCCGAATCATGTGTGGATGTATAAACAACACAGTTCGAATCCTCGTAATTGTGGGGAAGGTATTCATTTAAAGGATCTTTGTCAAAAGCAAACAAAAGGACCTTCATTCCCGCCCAGTCAAGCTTCTTCATAAGCTTTTTAACCTGCGGAATCAAAACCGTGCCGAAGTCCTCGGCAATTATTGTTTTTTCTCCGGCTGCTTTTGTAATTGCATCCGTAAGGAGTCGCCCGGGACCTTTCTTCCATTTTCCGAGCGATGCATTTAAAGCTCCGTTTGGAATGCAATAATTCTTCACTATACCGACAAAGTGATTTATCCTGATGGTATCATAAAGCTTCGTATTAATCTTAATACGTTCCTGCCACCATTTAAAATCATCCTTTTCCATGATCTCCCAATTGTATAAAGGGTTACCCCAAATCTGGCCGGACTTTGTATAGGCATCGGCCGGGCAGCCTGCAACTTCAGCGAGGCTTCCGTCTTTGTTTATCATAAACAAATCTCTGTGAGCCCACACATCCGCGCTGTCTTCCGAAACATATAAAGGGATCTCGCCGATTATCGATATGCCTCTGTCATTTGCGTAAGTCTTAAGCTTTTCCCACTGCGTGAAAAATTTGAACTGCACAAATTTCCAGAACTGCACATCGGACGAATGTGAAGCACAGAAATTCTGAATGGCAACACTCCTGTGTTCCCTTAAGCCTTCGGCAAAATTCTGCCACTTTACATACTCGCTTGCTTCCTTTACCGCCATGAAAACGCTGTAGTCGTCAAGCCAGTTTTTTTCTTTTTCGCAAAAAGAAAGAAAATCTCCGCCCTCTCTGTTAAAACGCGAAAAAGCAAGTTTCAAAACCTTAAACCGGTTATGAAAAATTGCCGCGTAATCTATTCTGTTGGTGGAATTGCCCCAGCCGTACTGGCTGATTTCTTCAGGCTTAAGCAAGCCGTCGGAAATAAGGCTGTCCAAGTCGATGAAATAGGGATTCCCCGCGAACGCGGAAAAAGATTGATACGGGCTGTCCCCAAGCCCGGTAGGTCCAAGCGGAAGCACCTGCCAGTATTTGAACCGCAAATCTACCAATAAATCAATAAAATGGTAAGCCTCAATACCGATGGTTCCGATACCGTACTTTGACGGTAAGCTTGCCACGGGAAGTAAGATTCCCGCTCCTCTTTTAAGCCTTTCCATATAGCCCCCGAATTTAACGAATTTTCGTAATATTTCGTATATACGTTAAATTTAGCACTTTTGGGGGGATTTTTCAACTGTGAAACAGAGCAAATGATGATTAATTAGGGTGATTAAATGAGGCAAAATGTGATTAAATGGAACATCGCAGGAATGTGCGTTATATTGACATTGCACATACAAAATTGTATTATTACGTACAGGAGGAATCAATATGGCCAGCACAAATATTACTATGAGAATAGATGAAAATCTGAAACTGCAATTACAACAGCTAATGTCTGACTTGGGTTTGGATGTGACAACTTTTTTTACTATGGCTGCAAAACAGGCAGTACGAGAACAGGCGCTGCCTTTTCATCCCGATCTTAATGCCGGTCTGTACAATTTGGATGCATATAAATTTGCGATGCAAAACACTAAATACAATGCTTCCGGCAGAGCCGTGATTTCATCTGACGATGAATGGGCTTCCGAAAACGAATGGGACGAATTGTTTGAAAAATAAAATTCTCCTCTGCAACGCTCCTATCGATTATTAAAAAATATGCTTGCACGAACCCCTAATTTATGATATAGTTTTCAAGTCGGTTCAAAACGGCTATAGAGGCATAGTTCAAAGGTAGAACAGTGGTCTCCAAAACCATCGATGTGGGTTCGATTCCTACTGCCTCTGGTTTGTTAAAAGCTTTAAACAGTATGTTTAAAGCTTTTTGTTCGTGCGGATAAAATCGTTCTGACCGAGCTTGTATATGAATGACAAATGCCTGTTATCGGGTGCATGACCGATAACAGGCATTTCTGCGTTTTAATCCTTTTCCTCGGTGTCGGCTACAAGTCGGTCAAAACTGCTGCGGTATGCTTTGTAATATAGTATCTCGTGGGATAATTTTTCCCGTCAGCCGCAGTTGTTTCCAAAACGGAAACAACTGAATCCTCCATCAATTCGCCGGAGGCAAAGATGTTCTTCAAGTGCTTTGAGATGGCCGTTTTCTGTACCTCAAACAGCTCTGCCATCTTTGCCTGCGTCAGCCATAAATTCTCTTGAT
>CAVJJQ010000202.1:0-2906 GCA_963649755.1 bacterium
CACCGAAAATCTGAAAATTTAGACATGAAATGTCCTGAATTTACCATGACCTCGAATGGCACATTATTAACTGATGAAATAGCCTTGCAAATTAAGACAAATCAAATAAAGATGTGCATAAGTCTTGACGGACCACGGGAAATTCACGACAATAATAGAGTATATTCTTCCGGCAAGGGGTCGTTTGACGATGTTATTAAAGGATTGAATCTTCTGGGGAAATACAAGATTCCATTTGCAATTGAGGCAACGGTGTCTGGCGAATGGATGAATAATTGTTCAAATGATGATATACGCGACTATCTGGATTTTTTTGAGAAAACCGGAGCCGTATTGGTAGGAATTTATCCGAACATTTACGATGCAGAAATTAACTCAAATACGAAAGAAAATATATCACGATTTATGAATATAATGGTTGATTATTTTTTTGAACAGATGGCCTCAAAGGAAAAAGTGAATGTTGTTTTTCAAAATGTGTTAAGCGTTGTAGCCATGGTTGTGTGCAACCTTGACGGTAAGTCTCGGTGTGAAGCCGGATTGTCTCAACTGTTTATTAATGCCTCAGGGGAGGTATACCCTTGCCAGGCTTATTACGCGACCAGAACAGATTATCTCAGTACAATTGAAGACAGCAAAAAAATTAAAGATTTACAACAATTGCTTTTTTTAAGGAATCAAGAACGTACACCGAGTATATGTCAAGATTGTGTCTATAAAAAACTATGCGATGAGAAATGTCCCGGGATGAGACTGCTTACTACAGGAAAACCCGATGAAGTCCGTCCGGGCTTTTGTTATGCTCAGAAACAGTTAATCAACCGAGTATTGTATTGTTTATCCCAATTGGATGAGGAGCAGACATTGAGGCATTTTGAATATAACTTGAAATCAGCAATGGATTTAGCAAACTCTATACATTTACAAGTATAAACTATAGAAGCATAATGCATTGTAGTATATTTTATAAGCGGGGGAAAATGTATGAAATGTCCACTTATTCGTGAACTTTTTAAAAAGAATAAATTGAATCTCGTTGTTACTGTTATCGCAGCATTGATGGGTGCTTTGGGAAATATAATTGTTTCCTGGCTTATAAAGGAAGTGATAGATTTCATTTCCGGAGACAGCAGATATAGACTGGGGATTATAATTTTTGTTACCATCGGAGGAATATTGATAATATTAGCGTCTGGTATCTTGGATTATATTTTTTTGCCTAAATTTCGTGCAAATGCCATGCAACAATATCGAACCTTCGCTTTTAATCAACTTTTAAAAAAGAGCATTGGTGCGACTTCAGCTGAGGGAGGCTCTCTCTATCTCTCTTCTCTTTCAAATGATGTGAACATTATTGAAGAAAAATTAATTGTGCCTTTACAGAATGTCTTACAAACAGGAATAACTTTCTTGGCCGCACTTGCTCTTATGCTATGGTATAGTCCTTTGCTGACATTAATTACATTGTTTTTTTCGGTATTTCCGATTTTTGCTACAATTGTGACAGGTAATCGTGCAGCTGAAGCGGAAAAAGAACTATCTGATAGAAAGGAAAATTATACAGGATTTCTTAAAGACATTTTAATGGGGTTTGCCGTTGTTAAAAGCTTTAAGGCTGAAAAAAGCATTTCTAAAGAATATGATCGGATAAATGATTCAATAAAAACTGCATCCCAAATCCGTTACAAGATTAATGTTTTTGTTGCTTATGCTGCCAGTTTGTCGGGCGCCATTATGCAACTTGGAGTTTTTATTGCTGCGGCATTGCTTTCGCTTTCGGATGAAAGTATAACAGCAGGACTGGCTATAGTTTTTGTACAACTTATTAATTATATTCTCGAGCCTATTCAAGTGTTTCCTAATTACTTTGTAAGTGTAAAAGCTTCAACATCTCTTGCAAAAAAATTGATGAATGCACTCGAAAAAAACAATTTTGATGAAGGTAAACAAATACCATGTGAACTGACGGACACAATTAAACTTAAAAACCTGAGCTACGAATACGAAGAAGGAAAAGCAGCCCTTTTAAATATTAATATGAATTTTAAGGCCGGCGAATGTTACGCAATTGTCGGTAGTTCAGGAAGTGGCAAGTCCACGATTTTGCGATTACTCTTAGGCTATTCACATAATTATAATGGGGAAATTTTATACGATGAAAAGGAATTAAGAGAAATATCATATAGTTCTTTGTATGATTTGGTTTCAGTTATTCAACAGGATGTTTTCATTTTTAACAATACAATTCGAAACAATATTACCATGTTTGGAGAATTTCCGAAGGAGGAGGTTGATTGTGCAATTAGCTTATCGGGATTAAAACGTCTGATTGATGAGAAAGGAGAAAATTATCTCTGCGGTGAAAACGGGTCAATGCTTTCCGGAGGTGAAAAACAAAGAATATCAATTGCAAGAGCATTACTCAGGAGAACACAAGTCTTACTTGTTGATGAAGGAACGTCATCTCTTGATTCGGAAACCTCAGTTGGAATAATGAGGGAAATTCTAAACCTTAATGGCTACACACGAATAATTGTTACTCACGATTTAAACAAGGAAATCATGCAGCATTGCACAGGACTGTACGTTTTAAATAATGGAAGGCTTGTTGAACAGGGAACTTTTGAAAATTTAATGGAGAAAAAAGATTACTTTTATTCGCTGTTTACTATTTCAAAATATCATTTTGAGACAGATGATGTATATATGGAAACAATACTATAATGATTTTATAAAACCATTAAAGGAAAGTCATTAAATTGCAAATTAAAAAAAGGTGTTGGTAAGGAGGTATTTCGTATTCGCGAAATGCCTTTTTACACTATCGCAATTCTTCAAATTTATGTATAATAAACACATGAGCGAGGAAGAGTTTTTTAATATTTTAAATAAAACCGAGATTATAA
>CAVJJQ010000203.1:0-2824 GCA_963649755.1 bacterium
TTTCGCAAGCGAAACTCTTTTTACAATAAACCGCATCTCTAATGCTTACAGGCGGAAAATTCATCAAGCCTACTTCACCATGTCGTTGCCAAAACATCACCTTTCATATAGAGGTTTCCTTTCACATTTGCTTTGACCTCTTTTAGCTGTTCATGCTTTATCATGTATGAGATATTCTGCCTGGAACATCCCATCAAATTACAACACTCGGAAGTATCGGGTAAATTTCTTTGGGCAAAGCCGATGAAATCTTCACGGGTCAGAGGTATAGTTACCCCGGATTCATAAAGAACACGGGCAGATATGTCGATGGAATTATCAAAGGTTACGAAATATCCGCCTGTTCCAACCTCGCAGGAATTAAACAACGCTTCATTTTTCATAATTTTATGGGCTTCATTCGGAGAAATAACGTTTTTTATATCTATCTTCTTTATGATTCCGCAGACAAAGAAACAGAGTAGATTTCCGTCTTCGCAGGGGATACACTCTGTAATGTTTCTTTGTGCACGGTCTGTCACATATAAGGGCAGACAGTCGGTTTTTTTGATATACAGGCTGTCCTGCGAACATTTTCCTTTTGAAATTTCTAAGAATTTCATTTCATCGTAGGTTTCTAACTTATGATTTTTTAAGATCATCCCGATATTTTGACGACCTGCAGGTATGATTCGCTCCTTTACCCAGAGGAGACTTAAATCACGCGGAACAGTATAAATATTTTTTTTTACAAGATTACAAAATAAAAGTGGGGCGGTCCATTCATCCAAATCTTCCGAAAGCTCGATTATAAAGTCCTTCTTCTTTTCATAATAAATAAGAACCCCGACGTTCTTTTTGCTCTCTGAATCAAGAATTTCATAGCTTTTCATATATTTGAAACCTTTCGTAAACTATGTTCCAGATTTTATCAAAAAACGTTTGAGGAAGAATCCCTTCAGTGTCTTCAAAAAGTAAGTCTCTGTCGGACATATTTAACGGACGGCTGAATATTTTTTCTTTATCCTTAATGAGGTTTAAATTTTCAAGACAGGAATATCCGCCTATAAAATTCTGGCATTTTCTATCCTCGAGCACATTAAAACCCACAAGTTCTTCCTCGGACATGCAAGAGTAAACAAGAGATAATCCGTGATCAAATAACGGAGCGATGCGCAAGGTGTGAGCTCGGGAATTCCTGAGTACCTCGATGTTTGCACCGTGCCGGTCTCTGTTTAAAATCAGAAAGTCAACAGCTAACATGGTGTCTATATAGTCTTGCCAACCCATCCTTTTGCAAAAATCGTAATGACTTTCACCGGGCTCGGCATTGGCAGTGTAATAATCATCTAGTGCAATCTTGCTTTCACCCTTTTTCTTAAAATCATTCGACGCACATACGTAGGTCGTATAAACTTTGCCCTCAACTTCGATATCGGCATAAATCAGAGTGTAGTCTAAGTGTTCAATCTCCAGCAGTGTGAGTAAACGGTCGACTATGATTTCATTGACGCACTCGTGACCGATTATGCCTCTTATGGGATCGAAGTTGGATAGCTTGTAGTAAACTTTGTGCCCGCTGAGATTTGATTCGGCTTTTAAAAAAGTTCCGGCAGTACCGCTTGATGTCCGGATGTGAGACCAGTTCAAATATGTTAAATCTTTCTTTTCACGTATTATCTTCAAAACTTTACCTCATATGCATAGAGCCCTTGACTTTGGCGTAGTGTATGAAATGCGATATTTATGGTGATTCCTAATATCAAGATAATAACACTATATTTGACGCACGTCAAATAAGCACACTAAAACGCAAAGATTTGCTTTCGTAACTTAGTTTTTCTCTAAATATTATTGCTTTTTTTTTACAAAATGAGAGACTTAGAGCGGATGTTTTGAAAAAATGAAATTAGATTTCCTTAAGTCTAAATAGAGCGACATAATCGTCATAGAAACTTTGGATTGCCAAATTCCCATCAAAAAATGATGATTTAGGGCCTGCTTTGAGCAATGTTTTATATAACGGGTGGTGCAAAAATGAAAAAAATGCTTATCAAGGAGCTTTTTAAAAAGAATAAATTGAATCTTACCATTACGCTTATTGCAGCATTCCTGGTTTCAGCAGGCAACATTGTTATCTCATGGCTGATAAAAGAAATTGTAGATTTTATCTCCGGCGTAAGTAATTACTCAATCAGTATTTTGGTTGTAGTTGCTATATGCGGTATTTTAACGATTTTGGCGGCAGGTGCGTTGGATTGTTTCTTTTTGTCTAAATTTCGGGCAAACGCAATGCATCAGTATCGTGCATATGTATTTGATTGCATTATGAAAAAGAAAATCGGTTCTTTTGCTGTGGAAGGAACATCACTTTACCTTTCAGCTCTTTCAAATGATGTGAATACCATTGAAGAGAAGTTCATTGCACCACTGCAAAATGTAATTCAGACTGCGGTAACTTTTGCAGCTGCCGTAGCACTGATGATATGGTATAGTCCAATTTTGACTTTGATAACGATTGTCTTCTCAATCATTCCCATCATCGTTTCACTGACAATGGGAAACAAGGCAGCAAACGCGGAGAAAAAAGTTTCCGACAAAAAAGAAAGCTATATAGGGCTATTAAAGGATATTTTAACGGGTTTTTCGGTTATCAAGAGTTTCAAGGCAGAAGAAAACATTACAAAAGAGCATAAAGAAATAAACGAAGCCGTAAAATCGGCATCAAAATGGCGTACTAAGATTAACCTTTTAATTTCATATTCTTCCGCATAGGAAATTGCTCCGCGTGGGAGAGCCAAGGGAGGGAGAGCCAAGGGAGGGAGAGCCAAGGGGGAGAGCCAAG
>CAVJJQ010000204.1:0-2799 GCA_963649755.1 bacterium
AGCTTTAGCCCTCTCAGTCACCTACGGTGACAGCTCTCCCAGAGGGAGAGCCAAGGGAGGGAGAGCCAAGGGGGAGAGCCAAGAGGCTGCACCTAATACTTGCCTCTCCCTTTGGGAGAGGTGGCCGAGCGAAGCGAGGACGGAGAGGGCGCGCGAGACGCCGGAGACTAAATTCGCTTCCATTTTCATGCTTGCAGGTTATAAATCAATAGGTTACAATGAAAGAGCTTTCTTAGGACGCGAATATTTATGCAGATGTAGTTCATCGGTAGAATGCAAGCTTCCCAAGCTTGAGAGGCGGGTTCGATTCCCGTCATCTGCTTTCTGACATTTAGAGGACATTTTGCTTTCAGGGTAGGGGTGAAGGGAGCCGGATGTTTTATTTTTTCTTGATTTTTCAAATAGCGGTTGCGTTTCTTTCTCTGAATATAACGCTTCAAATTCTGCATCTTCAAGGATCTCTTGAAAATAAGTATCTCTTCGTGAGCGCATTGTGTGTAGACATTTATACTGTCGGCTACATTCAGGAAATGTTATGCCCGACGGCGGCTGCCGCAAGAGCTACATATGCTTTCGAATATATGGGACTTGCGTTCGCGGCACTTTCTTTTTCTTTCTTTATATTCCAGTATTGTCATCTGAAAAAATGGCCGGCATGGATTGCGACGGTTCTGTTGCTCTTTGATACGTTTATATTTACAAACGTCTGCATGGGAGAGCATTCAAAACTCTACTACAAGGAATTTAATCTTGTGGATTCGGGGTTCTTCAGGCATGTGGAGGTGAAGGGAACCCCTCTTTATTATACCTTTGCGATGTATCAAATCTTTATGCTCATGTTTGCGGCATTTTTACTGCTTCTTGGGCGTGCCAGGAAAAACAAAATTTCCGAAAAACGCAGATATACCCTTCTTTTTATAGAAACGCTTGTACCTATTATTGGCATTGTCGGAACCGTTTTTGTCGATACAAAGGGATGGGATCCGAGTCCCACGATTCTAAGCCTTCTCATAGGGGCCTTCGCACTTACCCTTAAAAAGGGTAAATTCGTAGATACGCTTGGACTTGCAAAGGACAATCTCTTTCAAAATATCGCAAACGGTGTGGTCATCTGCGACGAATCCGAGCTTTATGTCGATTCGAATTTCAGAGCCGAGGAAATTTTTCCGGAGTTAAGCACTCTCGATCCGGGAAATACTTTTCCTTTTATTACGAATGCGCTTGCCGCTGACGGCAAGGAATACTATTTTGACAGGGGCGGCAAGTACTATAAGAGTTTCTGCACTCCAATGTATGAAAAAGGAAGTTTAATCGGTTATGTGATAAGTATAAGCGACATTACGCTGATACATGAGCAGATGGAGGAAATCAGCAACTTAAGGGAGGTAGCCGATTCTGCAAACAAGGCCAAGAGTTTGTTCCTTGCAAATATGAGCCATGAAATCAGGACTCCGTTAAATGCGATCATCGGTATGAGCGAACTTTCGGAAAAAGAAACCTCGGAAACCGTAAAGGACGAATATATCGGACAGATAAAGGCCGCAAGCAAGATTTTACTTGGCATTGTCAATGAGGTGCTTGACTTTTCAAAGGCAGAGTCGGGAAAGCTCGAGCTTACAAAGGTTACATTCAATACGGCCGAATTTTTCAATTCCATATTGAATGTAACTGTCATGAGAATCGGTGACAAACCGATAGAATTTATCGCGGACATCGACCCGAAGATTCCTTCGAAGCTTTTCGGAGACGATACCAGGATCAGGCAGATATTCCTAAACCTTCTTTCTAATGCCGACAAGTATACGAGAAGCGGTTCCATTGTGTTGAAGGTTGATTTTGACCGTACTGAAGAAGGCATCAGGCTTAAGGGATCGGTCAAAGATACGGGATTTGGCATCAAAGAAGAAGATCAGAAGAAGCTTTTCTCCGCATTTACTCAGGTGGATGCCATTAAGAACAGACATATCGAGGGAAGCGGACTTGGACTTGCCATATTTGCACAGCTTGTAACCTTAATGGGCGGTGAGTACGGAGTTAACAGCGAATACGGAAAGGGCAGTGAGTTTTATTTTAGTATAAACGTGGGTGTAGTGGATGAAAGCCCCATGTCGGAATGCGAAAGGGAAAGCTTTAAGCTCAACAAGAATGCAACTTTCGCACTTTACGGAGAGGGAAAGAGCAAAGAAACCGAAATCGTATTTACACCGAAGAATTATTCGGATAAGGTGGTTTTGGTAGTTGACGACAATAAGGTAAATGTAAAGGTACTGGTTGCCTTTTTAAAGCAGTTTGATATAATTGCCGATTCTGCACTTTCGGGAGAGGAAGCAATAGAGAAGGTAAAGGCTAAACGCTATGACCTGGTATTTATGGACCATATGATGCCCGGAATGGACGGTATTGAGGCTACGAAGATTATCAGGGAACTTGAAGGCGACTACTTTAAGAATCTTCCGATTATTGCGTGCACAGCGAATGTCGTAAAGGGCATGGAAGATATGTTTAGGGAAGTGGGAATGAACGGTTTTGTTCCGAAACCCATTCAAATGGATGTACTGGCAGAGGTACTTAGTGAAAATTTGTAAGCGTTTGAGCAGCTTCTAAGACAAAGAGTTCTCTTGCAATCGAACTTGCAGGAGAATTTTTTGTCCTTTTGACTTGGTATCGCAAGATTTGCATATCTTTTGTGAAAATTGTGTAAAAAGTGCTTTTATTTTTCGATGCAAACGTGATACTCTTTTTACAATATAGGAAATTGCTCCGCGTGGGAGAGCCAAGTCCCTCTCAGTCACCTTCGGT
>CAVJJQ010000205.1:0-2793 GCA_963649755.1 bacterium
CAGTAGATATTGATGAGCTTGAATTGCAAAAAAAGACAGTTCGAATTGATTTGCCGATTTGCGCTGATGCAGCTACATTTATGGAAAGATTGCTAAAATGGCTGAAAAACAGCACAATAGGAAATTATGACCATTGGGTCAAACAGTGCAATGAATGGAAAGAAAAATATCCTGTAGTTTCAAACAGACATTATGAGTCATCTTCTTTGGTAAATGTGTATGCTTTTATAGATAGCTTAAGCAGGAACCTTCCGGAGGGAATGGTGACCATAGCAGCAAACGGGTCTGCAAGTGTTGTGGGGAGTGCTGCTTACCACATAAAGACCGGTCAGCGTTTTATAATGAATTGTGCGATGTCGTCCATGGGCTATGAACTTCCGGCTGCAATTGGGGCAAGTGTTGCCATGGAAAAAAAACAACTCATATGCCTAGCCGGTGACGGAAGTATCATGATTAACTTGCAGGAATTGCAGACAATTGTGACAAATAAATTGCCAATAAAAATTATATTGATTAATAATCAGGGGTATCAACAGATTCGTTTGACTCAGACTAATATTTTCAATAAAAATTTTGTAGGAATCGGTCCGGAAAGCGGAGATTTGGGATTCCCGGATTTTTGTAAATTGGCAAATGCATTTGATATACCATACAGAAGATGTGATTCTATGGATGACGTGGCGTCTGCTATAGCCTGGGTGAATGCAGAGGACAGTTACTGTGTACTTGAGGTTTTTGTTACGACAGATCAGATATTTGAGCCGAAGTCAGCAACCAAAAGACTGGGAGACGGAAGTTTATATTCGCCGCCGCTCGAGGATATGGCACCATTCCTTTCAAGAGAAGAATTGAAATCAAACATGTATATTAAGATGTGGGATGAGTAATGGCATATGGGAAAATTAGACAATAAGATTGCTATAATTACGGGCGGAACCTCAGGGATGGGTGAGGCTTTTGCAAGAATTTTTGTAAAAGAAGGTGCTACCGTAATTATTACAGGAAGAGGACAGGAAAGAGGACGTAAAGTAGTAGAAGATCTAGCAAGTATAGGCACCGGTGGTGGGGCAGAGTATATTCCTTGCGATGTGTCTCTTGACGCAGATATAGAAAAGCTAAAAACGCATATTGAAAGCAAATATGGCAGGTTGGATATACTTGTAAATAATGCGGGTGTTCTTCTTACAGCTCAGCTTGAAGAAATAGAGAATGACGATTGGTATAAGCTTTTTGATATTAATTTTCATTCAGTTATGAAAATGACAAGAACTTTTATAAGCATGATTGTAGATAGTAAAGGAACGATTCTTAACAATGCTTCAATTGATGGAATGTCATCTGTATGCAGAGGACGTGCCAATTTGGCCTATGCGGCGGCAAAAGCTGCGGAAATTAAATTTACGCAGCAAGTTGCATTAAACTATACGCCCAAAGGAATTCGAGTAAATTGCATATGTCCGGGTATGACGGTTACTAACCTTTTTACCAACAGAGATTTTGACAGATTTAATGATTCCATTCCAATGGGAAGATGTGCAATGCCGGAAGAGATTGCAAAGGTAGCGCTGTTTTTGGTGAGCGATGATGCATCATATATATCCGGTGTGGCGTTACCGGTAGATGGTGGTTTGTCATTAAAGTAGTATTTAGATAACATGATAGCAAAACAAGAAAACGAAATAAAAAAATATAATATACGAAGAGTTGTTATTAATGGTGCTACCGGCGCCATAGGCACAGCATTAGTTCAGTTGCTCATAGATAAGGGAATAGAACTCCTAATTATTATCAGACCTGACTCGATACATAAGAATCGAATTCCGGAGCACCCGCTTGTAAAAGTACTGTATGCCGATATGCGAGAACTTGATAGTCTTCATGACGACGAGCTTGGCAAGATGCCTTACGATGTTTTTTTTCACCTTGCATGGCGGGGAACTGTTGGGGATGCTCGTAATGATATGTACTTGCAAAATGATAATGTAAGATGTTCCTTAGATGCGGTTCATTTAGCTCACAGGCTTGGATGTCACACCTTTATCGGTGCCGGTTCACAGGCTGAATATGGAAGAGTAGATGGGCTCCTGACAGAGGAAACAGCCACGCATCCCGAAAATGGGTACGGAATGGCTAAGCTATGTGCAGGCCAGATGACCGGAGAGTTTGCACATCGCCTTGGAATGAGACATATTTGGCCAAGAATTTTAAGCGTATACGGACCGTGTGATGGCGAAAATTCGCTTGTATCAAGCGTAATAAAGAGTGCATTAAACCATGAATCTCCCAAGTGTACCAAGGGAGAGCAACAGTGGGATTTTCTCTATAGCAAGGATGCCGCAAAGGCATTGTATCTGCTTGCTGAGTATGGGATTGATGGAAATGTTTATATGCTTGGCAGCGGACAGATTCGTCCGTTGGCAGAGTATATACGCACTATATGTGAACAAACAGATTCCGGTATACAGCCTGACTTTGGCGCAATACCGTATTCACCGAAGCAGGTCATGTACTTAGGCACGGATATATCTAAGTTAAAGCGAGATACGGGTTTTGAACCGGAGTATTCTTTTGAAGACGGAATTAGGGAAACAATAAGATGGTGGATGAAGTAAGGAAGAAGATAAGTGTTCTGATACCTACGTATAATGAATCGGAAAATGTGGAACCCCTTAGCAAGGCAATAGTTGCGGAGCTTGAGAAGCTTCCAGAATATGATTATGAGATTATTTTTATAGATAATGATTCAAAGGACGATACGAGGGACAAAATAAGGAAGCTTAATCAGAATAACAG
>CAVJJQ010000206.1:0-2784 GCA_963649755.1 bacterium
GGTGGCCGAGCGAAGCGAGGACGGAGAGGGCGAGGACGGCGCGAGCGTTCCGTAAGCGAAACTCTTTTTTATTTCAATAATTGTGCTATAATATCCGGGTATTTTTCAGTAATCAATCGAGGTAAACATGGAATTAGCAGCAATCACCGCAAAGCAGGTAGCGGTTTTATTTATCCTGATACTGACAGGATTTGTGTCGGTAAAGACAGGCATCATAAAGGAAGGTGCCAAGAAAGCCTTCACAGATTTTCTCATCTCTCTCGTCATGCCGGCGATGGTCATCAACTCCTACATGGCGGAGTTTGATTCGGAAATTTTCCACGATCTCGTACAGACATTTATATTAAGTACGATTATTCTTTTGATGGGCATTTTAATTACTATGTTACTGACGCTTCGCATCAAAGGAAAAAGAAACACTCCCATCATTCGTTTCGCCTGTATTTTTTCAAATGCCGCATACATGGGTTTTCCTTTAATACAGGCTCTTTTCGGTGACGTAGGCCTTATGTACGCAAGCTCCTTTGTGACTATGTTCAACATTCTTGTTTGGACGGTTGGCTACGCTCTCGTAAGCGGAAAGGTCGCTCCTAAAGAAATCGCCAAAAGCATCGCCACCACTCCCGTTCTTTGGTCGGTGGCCATCGGTCTTGTCATATACCTTTGCAGGATTAATGTTCCGGACCTCATCGCAGAACCCATAGAGTTAATCGGAGATATGAACACCCCGCTTTCAATGATCGTCACCGGAATGCTCGTTGCCGAAATCAAACCCGGAAAACTATTTAAAAATTTCGATATCTTCAGAGTCCTACTGATACGTATGCTGATAATTCCCGCAGCAGGCTTTTTACTGTTCGGAGCATTAGGTGTAAGCGGAATGCCGGCAAAGATTGCTCTTCTTCTTGAAGCCTGCCCCTGTGCCGCCATCACTTCCGTTTTTGCGGTCCGGTTCAATCATGACGAAGAGCTCGCCGCGGGTTCCGTCGTACTTTCAACCTTCTTAAGCATACTGACGCTTCCGCTGTGTGCTATGATTATTACGAAAATGATGTAAACAAGATTTTAACACAGACAAAAATCCCGGGGAATTAAAATCCCCGGGATTTTTTTACCTTTATTAAACTGTCGGAAGCTTTGACAAAGACTTTGCAAGCTCCTCATCGGTGGGAATATAGTCACTCATCATTCCGTCATTGTACTTTTGATATGCAACCATATCGAAGTAGCCGGTTCCGGTCAGACCAAAGACGATGTTCTTGGCTTCACCGGTTTCCTTGCAGCGGATGGCCTCATCGATGGCAACCTTAATGGCGTGGCTGCTTTCGGGTGCAGGTAAGATTCCTTCCACTCTTGCAAACTGTTCGGCTGCCTTAAAGACTTCTGTCTGTTCTACTGAGCGGGCTTCAATAAGACCCTGATCATACAGTTCCGACACAATGGAGCTCATTCCGTGATAGCGTAAGCCGCCCGCATGGTTAGGTGAGGGAATGAACGAACTGCCTAAGGTATACATTTTTGCAAGAGGAGTTACCTTTCCGGTATCACAGTAATCGTATGCATATTTGCCTCTTGTAAGGCTCGGACAGCTTACGGGCTCTACAGCTATAATTTGATAATTGTTCTCGCCTCTTAACATTTCACCTGCGAACGGGGAAATTAAGCCTCCGAGGTTTGAACCGCCGCCGGCACATCCGATGATCATGTCGGCCTTTATGCCGTATTTATCAAGTGCTGTCTTGGTTTCCAAGCCGATGATGGTCTGATGCAGCAAAACCTGCGATAAAACGGAACCGAGTACGTACCGGTAGCCTTCCTGCTTTGACTCGGCCTCAACTGCCTCTGAAATTGCACATCCAAGGCTTCCGCTTGTCCCCGGAAACTCTGCGTTTATTTTTCTGCCTATTTCGGTTGTCATGGAAGGAGAAGGCGTTACAGTTGCTCCGTAAGTACGCATGACTTCTCTTCGGAAGGGCTTCTGTTCGTAAGAACATTTCACCATATAGACCTGACAATCCAGGCCAAAGTAGGAGCATGCCATCGAAAGTGCCGTTCCCCATTGTCCGGCTCCGGTCTCAGTCGTCACACCTTTCAGCCCCTGCTTCTTTGCATAATATGCCTGAGCAATGGCGGAATTTAACTTGTGACTTCCGGAGGTGTTGTTGCCTTCGAATTTATAGTAAATATGTGCCGGTGTGTCTAACTTTTCTTCAAGACAATAGGCTCTTACCAAGGGTGAAGGGCGGTACATCTTGTAAAAGTTACGGATTTCCTCCGGAATATCAAAATAAGGAGTCGTATCATCAAGCTCCTGCTTTGCAAGCTCCGTGCAAAATACAGGTTCCAAATCCGCAACCGTAACAGGCTTAAGCGTGGCAGGATTTAAGAGCGGTGCGGGTTTCTTTTTCATATCCGCCCTTACGTTGTACCATTGCGTCGGCATCTCCTGTTCATCTAAGTAAATCTTGTAGGGTATAGTTTTCTTGTCCATATTTTTTCCTCGTTCTTTCTTTGTCCATAGGATAGCGCTTTAACGCAGTAAAGTCAAGAAGTAACAGTAATGATTGAGAATTGAAAAAGAACAGTATTTTGGATAAAATCAATTCAGTCATTCAAAGAATTCGGAATGACGCAAAAATACTATTTCATTGAGTGGGAAAAACAGGGTTTATTTAAGGAAGGGGAAAATATGCAGATTAAATGCGAATATTGCGGAAGCTTAATAGACGATGATCTTGAAAAGTGTCCGAATTGCGGTGCCACAAATACAAATATGCGCAGAAG
>CAVJJQ010000207.1:0-2768 GCA_963649755.1 bacterium
ATTCAGTGTTGAAAAAGGTGATGGAGTATGGAGACGTGTATGAGTCCGTTGCCCAAGGTGTGGAGTCAGTTGAAGAACTGAAATCCGCATTAAAAAGAAATGGGGTGATAGCAGGACCGCTTCAGCGAAGAGCGGATTATTTATCCGGAGAACCGCCATATCTTTCAATTGAGGGCGATTCAATTTCGTATGATGTAGTTTCGCTAAACAGAGATTTGCGGAAACTTGTAGATAATTTAATTCCGTCAGATTATCGGGATGAAACGAAGCACGCGGCGGAAAAGCTGCAGCTTAAGGAGCAGGTTTCAAGGCTTGAATCCGAGAATGAGAAATTAGTTAAGGAGGTGTCTGAAAAAGAAAAATTAATCAGCGAGCTAAGAGCGGAACTTTCTGAAAGAAGAGCGGAGATGGTAAAGACCGAGCTTGAAAGAAAGGTTCTTGTGGCGAGTAGCATTTCGGTAGGTCCGCAGGAAAGTATCATGGACGATTGCTTCCTTGTGGATCCAAATAGGCTCTTAGACGTGGATGCGTGCGTTGCAAGATACGGAGGTGAACTTGATTCCTTTTACAAAGAGATACCGACCGATAAAAAGAACACGGGCTTTGAACCTGGGTATGAGCTGACAGAAAGAAACCATGCACTTCGTACCATGAAAACAGTCGGAACGAAGAGGTTCTTTTTAAAGCGGATTAAGGACAATGCGGAAGCAAAGGAAACAGAGAAAAGAGTTGGACAGCTCTTCCCCGGACACGGAGACGGCAAGAGTGAATGGCAGAAAGAAAGGGATAAAATCCTTCATAACAGGTTCATGTCTTTAAACAACATCCTTAAGTGTGACAGACTTACAAACCAGGAGAAACTTATGATGTATGCAATGAATACCGAGTATCACAATACGCATATTGAGAGACTTCTTAATTATGCAGGAGCACACTGCATAAATGCAAATTACGTGATTGAACTGTTGGAAGATCCCGATATCTGTACGACCTATGAGAACACGATTGACTTTTTAAATCAGTTTGCAAATCCAAGTGAGTTCAGAATGAAGCTTAATCTTGCAAGAGAGCTTATCGAAGGAAAATGGTACATTACGGCAGATTATAACGGTAAAGAGACCAAGTTTCAGCTTGTTCCGATTGAGGAGTTTAACGAACTTAGAAAAGCAGTGGGTCTTCCGGTAAGTGAGTTTGTTTATAAGGGTAAAAAGACAAAGAAATTTGCCAACAAAAATGAGGATTCCGAAGAAGAGGAAGAAAATCTTAAAAAGCCCGATTTTGTTGAAGATGTTAACGCTGATTCCTATGGTGATATCGATATTCCCGATGACGATTTTGAAATGCCGGATTTGGAAGATGATGATACATCGTTCTAAGGAAGGCGCATGATGAGGTTATTTTTGAGTCTTACAGAGGATGAAGCAAATCAGTTTAACAAAGCATGCAGTGAGGCAGGCATGACCAGGTCACAGTATCTTAAGTGCCTGCTTAACTGCAGGCACGATATCAGGCCACCGGTATTACAGTACAGGGAAATGATAAATATGCTTGGAAGTATTGAGCGGGATTTAAAGGTTATCGCAATGAAGGAAGAAATATCGGATTACGACCGAATTCTGATTATGCAGAAATTAGAGGATTTTAAGGATATTTATTCCGGCAGGTTTAGTAAGGAGGTTTCAGATGGAAATAGAGGATAAGGATTCTTCGTTAGAAGAACTTGTGGAGCTTATTAATAAGCAAGAGGGTGAATTCATCATAAAAATCAGGTTGGAGGAAGATGATGGCGACAGTGAAAGAAGTTTATAAAAGCCAACTTGATATGGCATCGGTCAGACTTGTAAAGGATAAGCCTCTTATGAGTAAAACCCCGATACATACACCGGAGGATGCGGTAAAGGTTTTGGGAGAATATTTGTGCCAGATGGACAGAGAGGTTATCTGCATAATCAATCTAAGAACGGATGGAATTCCGATTAATTGCAGCGTTTGCAGCGTCGGAGCCATTGATCAAGCAATCGCTCATCCGAGAGAAATTATGAAGACAGCAATTTTGTCAAATGCGGTTAACATTGTCATGATGCATAATCATCCAAGTTCAAATCTTAATCCCAGCAAAGAGGACACGCAGCTTACCGACAGGATGGTGACAGTTTGTGAGATTTTAGGAATCCCGCTTGTAGATCATATTATTGTGGGAGGCGATAATAGCGAGTACTTCAGCTTCAGAGAAAAGGGCGTACTTCCGATGAAATCAATAAAATTACAAAGCGACTATAACAAACTTGATATGAATACTCCGAGTGTTGCAGAGGAACATGTCATGATGAAATCAAGAAGACATCGATGAAGTATTTAAACTTACGTATCATATTTTGTCAGTTACGTCTTTATACTATAATGAACGGAGTAACCCCACGTTGATGAAAGGATTTTCCATGAAGATATTAGACCTTAATGTAAATGATTTCGGCGGTAAGAAGTACTATTTAGAAGAGTATAAGAAGAAGTATGGCATGACCTTAGCAGAACTTAAGTCACTTAATGAAAACCTCTTTGCGCAGAAGTACATCTTCGCAGGCCAGCAGGTTTTGTTAAAGTAAGTATGTAAATAAAAGATAAAATTGCATAGATTCCGATTTTTATAAGACTCAGTTTTTCGGACTGGGTCTTATTTTTTCATTAAAGTTGGGTATCATTTACAAAGTTACCAGTTGGAAAACCGAAAGTCTTTTCTTGCAGACAATAAAACAAATCTCAGGGAGTAA
>CAVJJQ010000208.1:0-2660 GCA_963649755.1 bacterium
TCACCGAAGGTGACTGAGAGGGCTAGAGCTGTCACCGAAGGTGACTGAGAGGGACCTGGCTCTCCCACGCGGAGCAATTTCCTATATAGCCAAAAACCGCTTTGGATTAATTCCAAGGCGGTTTTTGTAATGAAACCTGTTTTACCAAGTTCTTGTGAATTAGTAGTTCTCACTGTGCACTTCAAAGTAGCTCTTCGGATGAGCACATACGGGGCAGACTTCCGGAGCCTTTGTGCCTACTACGATATGTCCGCAGTTACGACATTCCCAAACCTTTACCTCACTTTTTTCGAATACCTTTGCGGTCTCGATGTTGTTGAGTAAAGCTCTGTATCTTTCTTCGTGATGTTTTTCGATCTCTCCTACTGCTCTGAATCTGCGTGCAAGCTCGGGGAAACCTTCTTCTTCGGCGGTCTTTGCAAAGCCTTCGTACATATCGGTCCATTCGTAATTTTCACCGTCTGCGGCCGCTGCCAGATTTGCCTTTGTGTCGCCGATACCACCGAGTTCTTTGAACCAAAGCTTTGCATGTTCTTTTTCATTGTCTGCGGTCTTCAAGAAAAGCTCTGCCATCTGCTCGTAGCCTTCCTTCTTAGCAACCGAGGC
Source organism: bacterium (assembly GCA_963649755.1). GTDB lineage: Bacteria > Bacillota > Clostridia > Lachnospirales > Lachnospiraceae > UBA1258. The sequence continues at coordinate 607 of CAVJJQ010000208.1, forward strand.
GAAATATGTATATTTGTTACGCGCCTGGGATTCGCCTGCAAAAGCTGCTTCGAGGTTCTTCTCTGTCTGTGTACCAAGATATTTGTTTGCCATGTTTCTTCCTCCTGATAGGATATACTTTATTTGTCATACGCAGGCATTATGAGCGCCGCAATGAGATAAGCAAGCAATCCCGAACCAAAGAAAAACGTAAGCAACACCCAAACAATTCTTACAGTCTTAGGCTCAATTCCGAAATACTCGGCAATACCTCCGCAAACGCCAAATACCATTGCGTCTGAACTCTTTTTTATTTTTCTCATAATTCCCCTCCTTTATGAGTTAATGCATTATAGCATTATTTCGACTGCATGAATAATTAATTTTCTATAAAGTTCTCATATTTAAAATAGTCAAAATCCGCAGGCTTCCTGCTGCCTGTTCCGCCGTTGTTTGCGTATATCCCGACTAAGGTTCCGGTGTGGCGTTTCGGGTCGTCCGGCACTCCTTCGTCGCATAGGAACTTGCAGTCTTTAACCGTCCCCGCTTCAGTCCAGCAAGTCCCGTCATAGCTAAAGAAAAAGCTTCTTGTCTGTTTTCTTACGCAAACCTTTAAATACACAGGAACATTTTCAATATCATTTACCTCGCTTACAAGTTCTTCCCCGTGATTTCGGTTTATGACAAGCTGTAATTTCCTGCCGCCTTCATGGCAAAGTGAGAAACGTATGTAAGTCTTGGTACTGTAATAACAGGTAAGCCCCGCCTGCTCTCCGTCAATGTCGGGGTAATATTCAAGTTTGGTTTCCGCGTCGTATGAAAGCTCCTGTTCCCTCCGTACAAGCGTGTTCTTTGCCCTGATTTCGGAAAGCTCTCCGTCCCTCGTCCAGATACGTGCAAATCCCGGTCTTTCGGCAATGGAAAAAGAACCCATATCGGGATTCCGCACAAATTCCCAGTCAAGATTTAACTTTGTATCGTTAAAATCGTCAAAGGTGTTTCTTTCAAAAATCACCTCAGGCAGTTTCGGGCCCGTCTGTGTAAGGCTCGGGCCCTTACCTTCATTTACGATAAACCACCCGTCTTCAGTCCAGGTAACGGGATCCAGAGCCGACTCTCTTCCGATGGTCGTATAATTCCCCTCATTCTTTCGCCCGCAGAGGTAATACATCCACCAGTCGCCGTTTGAATCCTCTGCAAGCTTTCCGTGCCCTGTTCTCTGAATCGGAGCATCCGGATCAAGCTGCCTCATGACAGGGTTATATGGTGACTCTTCGTAAGGACCTCTGAATGTCTTACTTCTTGCAACGCTGACACGATGTCCGTATCCCGTTCCGCCTTCCGCAAGTATTGCATAATAGTAGCCGTTGTGCTTTAAAACGTGCGGGCCTTCCGGGCATCTCTCACCCGTGCCTTCCCAAAGCGTGAATGGTTCACCCGTAACTTTAAGCCCGTCTTCCGATAAAGGAACGGCTCTTACGCCCTTGGCTATTATCATATATTTTTGTTTATCATCATCGACAAATAACGACGGATCGATATCGTCAACCTCAAGGCACACAGGCTTACTGTACGGGCCCTCCGGTTTCTCAGAGGTCATGATAAGCTGACGTCTTAAAACGTTTTTGTTTCTTTTTCCGTCTCCGTTTAAACGAAGGGTTGCAATTACGTAAAATTTACCGTCTATATACTCGATATCCGGAGCCCAGATACCGTGCGAGTCTTTAATATCGCATAAATCAAGCCATTCGGGATTTGTAACCGCGTGCCCGATTATATGCCAATGAACCATATCCTTCGAATGTGAAATCGGAATGGCCGGAAAATACTGGAAACTCGAATTGACCATGTAATAGTCTTCCCCGACCCTTATAACCGACGGATCCGGAAAGAACCCCCTCTGCACCGGGTTGTGATACGTGTAGCCTTCCATAGATTTAAGTCCTTTCAAATGATGGCTTCAGTATACCATTTTTTACTGCTCGGAAAAAGAAAAAAAGCGTTCCGTTTACGGAACGCTCGCGCCGAGCGCGGTCGCGTTAGCGACATTTTCCCATCGCGCGAGTGCGCATCAG
>CAVJJQ010000209.1:0-2576 GCA_963649755.1 bacterium
CTCGGAGAAGAGCTTAAGCACAGATTCAGAGTCCTTCCTTTTGATTTAACGAGCGAAAAAGACCTTTGCGAACTTGAACTTTCCTTGGAACTTATAAAGCCCAATGTTAAGATGCTTGTAAATGCATCGGGCTACGGAATCGTAGGTGCATTTAAAGGAAGCGACGTTAAAGAGCAGACCGGTATGATCAGACTTAACTGTGAGAGCCTGACAAGGGTAACTCATATGGTACTTCCTTATATGCAGAAGGGTGCAAGAATTATTAACTTTGCTTCATCCGCAGCCTTTGTACCTCAGGTTTATTTCAGCGTTTATGCCGCATCAAAGTCTTATGTGCTGAGCTTTTCAAGGTCTTTGAACGAAGAGCTTAAAGAAGACGGCATTTCCGTAACTGCCGTATGCCCGGGCCCTGTAAGCACGGAATTTTTCGGCCTTGCCGAAAAAGGCGGCACCATTTTCAAGTTTAAAAAGCACTTTATGTCAGAAGCACCGAAGGTTGTCAGAAAGGCTTTGGTCGATTCCTATCACAGAAGGACTGTTTCGGTTTATTCTTTCTGGATGAATTTCTTCAGACTTCTTACCAAGATAACCCCTCATGACATTTTCCTTTCCGCCATGAAACTGTTAAGCGATTAAATTTTTTGGAGAGTTTATGTTTAAGAAAAACAAAGGCAAATTCGGCTATATCAAGAGAAGCTTAAGGATTGAGTTTATAAAGGCCTTGGTAATGATTTTACTTTGCGTCGGAATTTATTACATGGGAATTTATTCCACGGGAAGCAACGCAAACGTACTTACCTTTGTGGCAATACTCGGATGCCTCCCCTTTGCAAAGTACTTTGTTAATTTCATAATGCTTTTAAAGGCAAAGGGTTGTTCGAAGGAGCTTTACGAAGAGCTTAATCCGGTGGATTCAAATATTTACTATGACCTTTTCTTTACAACCGCAAAGAAGAACTTTCAGGTAAGTGCTCTTTACTATAAAAAGAAATGCCTCATCATGCTTTCGGAAGACGAAAAAATCGATGCTCAGGGGCTTGAAGAGCATTTAAAGGGCATACTTAAGGCAAGCGGTTTTGATAATATTACGATTAAGGTTTATCTTGACAAAGACAAATTTATCGATCGTTTGAAGGAACTCAAAGAGCTTGAAGAAGATTCGGAGAATCTTGCTTTCCTTTATGACAATATTTTGAGTGTCGCATTGTAAATGACAAGCTTTTTAATTAACCGGGAAAATTCGGGTCAGACCGTAATTAAATATTTAAACAGACTCATGCCCAATGCTCCTTCGGGACTTTTATTTAAGCAAATGCGGAACAAAAACATTGTCTTAAACGGAAAGAAGATTTCGGGCAATGAAAAGCTTAAAGAAAATGACAAGCTTGACGTTTTCATGTCGGATGAAACAATCCTTAAGTTTAAGGAGCATGGCAAAGTCGATTTATCCGAATACAAAAGGGCCTTTGACAAATTTAAAGAACCCGATATTGTCTATGAGGATGATCACATTATTCTTTTAAATAAGCCTGTCGGTATCTTGAGTCAAAAGGCCGGGCCAAATGATTTGAGTGCCAATGAGTGGCTTATAGGGTATCTGATTAATAAAGGTGCGGCGGATGAAGAAACTCTTTCTTCATTTAAACCTTCTGTTTGCAACAGATTAGACAGAAATACCGGCGGAATTTTGGTGTTCGGAAAAAGCCTTTTCGGAACGCAAAAAATGTCCTCGCTTATTAAAGACAGAAGCATTAAGAAATATTATAGGACCATTGTAAAGGGCAGGGTGTGCAAAGAAGCATACCTTGAAGGATACGTTAAAAAGGACGATAAGTCAAATAAGGTTTCTTTTTCCAAAACCGAGAAACCCGGATATTCGCAGATAAAGACTTTTATTTCGCCAATCAGATACAATGCTTCACTTGATATTACCGAACTTGAGGTTTTACTCATAACGGGTAAGTCTCATCAAATCAGGGTTCATTTGTCATCAATTGGGCATCCGATTATCGGAGACGAAAAATACGGAAACAGGGCATTAAACCAAATGCTCTTAAATAAGTTCGGTCTTAAAAATCAGCTTCTTTTCGCATATAAACTTTCTTTTCCTAAGATGTCTGATTATGAAGAAATTTCGGGAAAAAGCTTTGAAATTGATTTGAATCGTGAATTTAACCGATATTTTGCGGAGGAATAAATGCCTACCTGGAATTCAAGAGGCCTAAGGGGTTCCGCCTTTGAGGAAATGATCAATCGGACAAACGAAAAGTATGAGGAAAATTCGCTTGCCTTGATTCAGAAAATTCCCACTCCGATTACGCCCATCGAAATCGATCAGGCAAATCGTCACATCACACTCGCATATTTTGATAAAAAAAGTACCGTAGACTATATCGGTGCCGTTCAGGGCATACCGGTTTGTTTTGATGCAAAGGAATCAGCAACGGATACCTTTAATCTTCAAAACGTTCATGACCATCAGGTCGATTTCATGCTTAAATTCAAAAAGCAAAAAGGAATCGCTTTCTTTTTAATTTATTATTCCAAGAGAGATTTAATCTACTATATGCCGATTG
>CAVJJQ010000210.1:0-2535 GCA_963649755.1 bacterium
GTTTTCATCAATGCAGGTATACCAAAAATCCGCATTTTCTTTAGATTCCGAAATGTTTCCCGGCAGGGTTACTAAGCCCGCCAAAAGGGTAAGTACAGAGACCGCTGCACCAAGAATCAAATTCTTAATGTCATCCTCTTCATCGGCATTCACACTCATTTCAAGTATTCCACCCAGAAATGCCACCGCTACCATGTAATAAAGCCCGAGCGAAACTCTTTCCGGAAATCTGTCAAGATACGAGAAATAAACAATCACGGCACAGCCGTAGATTGCAGTCAGAAGCGGAAGTTCCAAAAGAAGTAAACTCTTTTTCCCTTGCTTCTGTGAGAAAATCTTCGGTGCCAACAGAACGACCAAAATTAAGATCACTGCCCCAATAGGCTGCTTTACCGCTGATTTAATTTCTTTTATCAGATTGTCAACCAGAATGCCTTTCTGATAATAGATAGGCACTCTTTTTCCCTCATTGATGCCGGCAAGTGTCTTTAAGCTTTCGGCATCCAAATCGTCAATAAGTCCCAGACCTTCGGAAATCGAATTGTATTCCTCTACAGAAATATTCAGCTTTTTATAAAGTTCCTCGTTCTCATAATATTCAGGGAACCAATAGTAATCGAAAATAAGAGTCCTTGCATCATTGTATTCAGTAAAATATTTCCACTCGGGCGACGAGTATGCCAAAGCCTCTATGCCGATGCTTACTAAAAATATCACTGCGATCGGGACTATCGGTTTAAGAAGTTCTCTTATGTTGGTTCCCCGTATGACAAGGAACAGCATTGTCAAAGCAACTATAGGTAAAGAAAGCAGAAAGACATTTTTTCTAAGCCACAAAGCAAAGGTAAACTCGACTATAACAACTATAATTCTGAAAATTTTTTCTTTCTTCGACTCTTCATGCCACGGGAAAAAGTACAATATCCCGATTGCCGCAAGAATTCCGGCATCAAGTGTATACTCGTTCTGTACATAAAAGTGTGCACCTATCGAAAAAAAACATATAAGTGCTGACACACCACATAACAATTTTATCCAAATTCTGTTAAAAGTCCTGAAAAGCTTATAGGTAAGCAAGAAAAAACTTACCGGATAAACAAGATACATAAAGATATCATACCACTTAACAGCTCCGGTCAGACTATACAAACCTTTAAATATCAGTCCTAATGGATACATTATGTAGATAAGATGTGCATCCGGTGTGCCTGTATAAACGCCCGAGGCTATATCCCGCATGAGGACTTGATCGTTTGTGTAATAAGAGGTCGGAAGCAGACATACGCAAAGAAGCACATACACAAGTGTGAATGCGCCAGCAAGGCTAATATTCAGAATGTTTTTCTTTTTCAATACCATAAGCCACTCCTCGACTGTACAGATTCTCGGTACATCTGATAAATATTCTGCTGATTTTAGCTTATACTTGCTTTTGTAAAGGCTTCAAGCGCTCATTGTCCGGAATTAATTTCTAATCCATGATTAAACCATCATCGTCATGATTGATGACTGCCACAGGATCATCTCTGCGTCTTGGCACATATGGTTTCATAGGCAGCCTCCATTTCAATCTCTTCTAACTTCTCATCCAGTTTCCATTCTGCAAGTATGTCAAGATACGCAGTAGCCTCACGTCCGACCGGTAGAAGTTCGATCTCATATTTCCGGCCATCTTTTACAAAATAAATATAGTATACTTTGTGTTCAACAATAATTTCCGCCTCGATGCCATATCGTTTAGAACGTATGAATTTCGTCACCCTACATATTTCGTAAAGGCCATCCATATCTATATCCAATACATCTGCCATAGCCTTTAACTGTCCGCTTTTAATATTGTCGACCGTAAGTTTTAAGTTTGCCAAGTCGTTTAACGTACTATAGGGTACCCCACTTGCTTTGGAAAGCTTGTATAAAGAAATATTTCGGTCTCGTAAGAATGATTTAAGCATTGCCAAACTCTCCTTCTATTGCATCAGCTATACCGAATATGCGGCATAGTTGCAAGTGAGACCTCGGCCTTTTTTCGTAATCTTCAATCACTAACGTTGGCACCAAGCCCCAAATATTTTTAAAACTCAGCTTTCTCTCGGCTTTGACATAGACCTCGAAATATCCATAGTCGCAAACATCAGCACAATCATAGTCATGCACATAAAACCTATATTCAAAACATTTTCAAATGATCCCATAATCATCAGTGCAATCAGAAAGCCAAGTCTTATAAATTCCGTTTTGTCGGTGTGTGCTCTTTTAAAGCCTCTTACAAGCATCCAAACATACAAACCAAGGAAAATAATACCCGCAGAAATACCGTCCCTGTAGAAAATTTCAAGGAACATATTGTGCATATCCGTAAAGACAGTTCCCTTCGGGATTTCAGCCGGCTCATGAACATAGGTAAAAGTTCCTTCCGCTCTTGTATGCCCGATTAAATTCAAGTTTTCAAAATAGTATTCGTAAATTGTTTCCCTGGCACGATCCGATGTAATGTAATGGTTCAGCCAAACGTAAGTGGCTCCGTCATACTCCGTC
>CAVJJQ010000211.1:0-2474 GCA_963649755.1 bacterium
GATCAGTTGTTCGATAAAAACGCCGACAATCCTTACACGCCGGCATATATAGTGTGGCCTTCCACCATGGAGCAGAAACATCAGGACTATTTAACCGTGGAAATACAGCGATTAATGAAGCTTCTTGATATGCGTACAGGCATATACAATATTGAGACAGTGGTAGGTACGGACGGCAAGCCATACATTATGGAAGTATCACCTCGAGGCGGCGGATGCAAAATAGCCGAGTTACAGGATATGGCTTACGGCACCAATCTTATAGAAAATGAAATCAGAAAAGCCGTAGGTATGCCGCTTATTGATTGCCAAGCGGGAAAATTACAAGGCTGTTGGTGCGAAATGGTGATTCACGCACGTCCCAAACAGAGCGGACTGCTTGAAGAAATTTGTATTGATGAAACTGTTAAGCGGAATCATGTGAAGTTGATTAGCATTGATGCTAATCCCGGCGACCCCGTCAAACCTTTCACCGGAGCCAATAAGTCCTTGGGCAATCTATTCCTGCATACCGACAATAGGCAGCAGATGATGCAACTCATAGAGGACGATGAAAAGTGGCTTAAAATAAGGCTTAAAGCCCCTACAGCAGGCGGGGGGGGGCACGCAATGCGTTAAGATAATTGCCTTTGCAATCTCTTCAAAAGGAGGGATTGCGGCATGAAAATCGGTATTATGCAGCCTTACTTTTTTCCTTACATCGGTTACTGGCAGCTGCTCAATTTGGTGGACCGTTACGTCATCTATGACGATGTCAATTACATTAAGGGCGGTTGGATTAACAGAAACCGAATCCTGGTGGGTGGCAGTCCCAAGTTCTTTAACGTGGAACTCATAGGAGCTTCCCCAAATAGGCTCATTAAGGAAGTAAAGGTCAATACTTCTCCAAAGGAAAAAGAAAAAAGCCTTCATACCATAGAGTACAATTACAAAAAAGCTCCCTGTTTTGATGAGGTATATCCACTGATAGAGGAATGTCTTAAATTTGATTCGAATGTGCTTTCCGAATATCTGGCACATTCAATCAGGAGCATTTGCGGGTATTTGGATATGGATACCGAAATCATTTTGTCGTCGAACTTGCATAAGGATAATTCCCTTAAAGGCGAGGACAAAATACTTGCAATATGTCGGAAATTTGGCGCTACGGACTATTACAACGCAATCGGCGGTCAGGAACTTTACCATTATGACAGATTTTCAGAGCAAGGTATGAAGCTTCATTTTTTAAAGACAGATGACATAGTTTACAGGCAGTTCGGTGATGTTTTTTATCCGAATCTGTCTATAATAGATGTATTGATGTTTAACGATAGAGACATAGTTAAGGACATGTTGAAGAAATATACGCTCGTGGAAGAGTAGAACTTTCGGAGGTGTGAATGAAGAATATCATAGTGTTTGGGGCATCCGGAAATACAGGACAGTATTTTGTAAGATATTTTCTGGACCATTATGCAGGAGATGAATACAGGGTGGTTGCTACGGGAACCAGACCTATGGATGAATTTGCAAGGATTGGGGTTGATTATTACCGAGTAGACATTACCAAACCTGAAGATTTTGATAAGCTCCCTAAGGAGGTTTATGCGGTAGTCAACTTGGCGGGACTTATGCCTGCACGGATGAAAGGATATCATCCTCAAAAGTATATCGATGTAAATATCACAGGTAACTTGAACATATTGGAGTATTGCCGTAAGACGGGCGCGGACCGTGTTCTTTTTGCTCAAAGTTTTGGAGATATCAAGAATTGGGGCGAAGAGAAGACTATATTGACAGCTGATATGCCGGCTAACTTCAGTTACACCACAGATCACACAATTTACGTTATGTGTAAAAACTTCACGGTGGACTTGATGGAGAATTATCGTCAGATGTATGGGCTGAAGAGTTTTGTATTCAGGCTTCCTACCATATATCTTTGGTCGCCTGAGGATACGTATTATGTGGATGGTGAACTCAGAAAGATCGGGTATAGGCTTATTATCGATAGGGCTATTAAGGGGCTTCCGATAGAAGTATGGGGAGATTCAACACGCCTAAAGGACATGGTATATGTAAAGGACTTCTGTCAGATGATGTATAAGGCTCTCTTTGTAGATAAAGAAAAGGGACACTACAATGTAGGTACCGGAGTAGGTACCACTTTGCTTGAACAGATACAGGGAATTGTAGATGTTTTTTCTCCAAAGGGGCATAAGTCTTTGCTGGAGATGCGTCCCGATAAGCCGAATGCTCCGCAGTACGTCATGGATATAAGCCCTGCGGTTAAAGAACTTGGCTATGAACCGCAGTATGATTATATTTCAATGCTTAAAGACTTGCAAAAAGAAATGAAGAAGGCTGATATACTGAGGAATATAGTTTAGTAAGATAAGCTACTACTCATTTTTTAAAATAAACAACAGATGGGGACGATAATATCCCGAGTATAGTGAAACTTATTTTCACGTACGGGTAAACTTCGGAAA
>CAVJJQ010000212.1:0-2448 GCA_963649755.1 bacterium
CATTTATATAAACAACCTTCTAAAATTTCCCAAAATATAAGGAATCACACACTGTTTTGTGGTAGAATTAAGGTGTCAAATCAAAATGTCTACTAAACAAAATACAGGAGGATTCCTTATGCTTAATTCTACTACAAAAACTTATATTTTGAAACGGGAAATTTTAAATTTTTCAAAAAAAATTGCAAAACACCTTTCAAAACCGGAAAGAAAGTTTTCTGCTGATATGACTTACGGTATACTCGCCTCCGGAAGTTGCCTGCTTACGGATATCGTTGACCAGCTTCATGAAAATACAAAAAAGGTTAACTCCGTTGAGCGGCTAACCAGACACCTGAACAAAGGCATCCCGTCCGCTGCGCAAAAATCCTATCTTTCTACCATCCGTAAATGGGTACCCTCCGAACCTGTCATCCACATCGATGACAGTGACGTTGCAAAACCCGACGGTTGCAAATTTGAGGCTCTTGATCTTGTCAGGGATGGTTCCAAAAGTACAGACACAAAAACCGTTTATGAAAAAGGTTATCATGTGACAGAGGCCTGTGTCCTGACTGCTAATGGAGATCCTGTCAGTATCTTCTCGAGGATTCACTCTTCAAAGGAAAAGAACTTTACTTCCATCAACGATGTTACTTTTGCCGCAATGGAACGGGGAGCGGCACTCTTTGGCAAAGCCACCTTTGCTCTCGACAGAGGCTACGATGACAATAAGATGTTCCTCAAACTGGATGAATTAAAGCAGGACTATGTCATCCGGCTTACCGCCAAACGTAAGCTCTTCTTTCATGGTAAATGGATTCCTGCAACCCAGCTCAGAAACCAGCGAAAAGGGAAAATCAAAACACCTCTTATCTACAGAGGCAAAAAGCGCGATGCATACCTTTCTCACGTGAAAGTGCAGATAACCGCTTCGAAAAAGGACATTTACCTCGTATTGGTTTACGGTATTACCGAACATCCCATGATGCTTGCCACAAATAAAGAAATCCACTCAAAAGAGGACGTGGTAAAGGTTGCAAAAACCTATTTTTCCAGGTGGCGCATCGAAGAATATTTTCGCTGCAAAAAGCAAATGTTTCAGTTTGAAAACTTTCGTGTACGGAAGCTTACTGCAATCAATGCATTAAATTTCTATATCACTTTATGTATGGCATTTCTGACTCAGCTCTCCATGAAATCAGAAACAAATGCCCTGAAAGTTGCAATCATACAAAAAGCTGCCCCTATAAAAGAAAAGGTACATTTCTTCTATTACCGTTTAGCGAAAGGGATTGCAGGCATACTGTCATATGCGAAGGAAGGCATCCGGCTATGGTTCCGGACAAAGCGTCCGGCATATCGCCAACTCTGTCTTAAGCTGATCACTTAAATAGTAGATAAAAGAACATGTCTCCCAAAGCCCGGCTTCGGTGGGGTTTATTAAAGTACCTCTGGTCACAGAACTGTCATTTCCTATCACTTCAAAAAACGATAGATTGATACTTGGGGTAGACATATTCATTTTTTTATTACAATCTACGGAAACTCAAGCTTTTATGAATATAAGGGATATGCAGATGGAAATTTGGGACAATTTCTGTTGTCATGAATCAATAGATTTGGTACAATAAGGAAAATGCTAAATAAAATGGAGAACAAAGATATGCAGCAATTAAAAGAGATTCTGAATCCTGCCGTTTGTGCGCCTTATCGCTCAATTCCCTTCTGGTCATGGAATGACAAGCTGGAGGTGAAAGGACTGCTGGCGCAGATCGCATGGATGGATGACAATCACATCGGTGGATTTTTTATGCACGCCCGTTCCGGCCTTCAGACCGAATATATGTCAGAAGAGTGGATGGAGTGCATCGAGGGCTGTGCCAGAGAAGCGGAAAAGCGCGGTATGAAGGCCTGGATTTATGACGAAAATGGATGGCCCAGCGGATTTGCAGGCGGGAAGCTTCTGGAGGATGAGAAGAACCGAGACAAATATATCGAGATCAAGGAGGGCGATTTCGATGAGAGCGCAACCGTGAGCTACCTGCTGACGGAGGACAAGCTGGTGCGCGTAGCGGAGCCTGTGAAGGATGAGGCGGAAGATATAGCGGAGCCGGACGGGGATAATCCCAAGAACATAGCGGAATCTACAGGGGAAGAAACATCTGCGTCTGCGCGATACTTGAATCTCTACATATGCACAGCCGTCTCCACGGCAGATATCTTAAATCCGGCGGTCGTGGACAAGTTTCTGGCACTGACACATGAGAAGTATAAGGAGCGCTTTGGAGAACAATTTTCTGAGAAAATAGAGGGATTCTTCACGGATGAGCCCCAGTATCAGCGCTGGCATACGCCTTATACGGATGTGATTGCGGCGTACTTTGAGGAGAGATTCGGAGAGGATATCCTGGATTCCCTGGGTCTTCTGTTCGTGGAGAAGGAGGGCTATCGTAGCTTCCGGTACCG
>CAVJJQ010000213.1:0-2394 GCA_963649755.1 bacterium
CTTGGCTCTCCCCCTTGGCTCTCCCTCTGGGAGAGCTGTCACCGTAGGTGACTGAGAGGGCTAGAGCTGTCACCGTAGGTGACTGAGAGGGACTTGGCTCTCACACACGGAGCAATTTCCTATATAGCAAAAAAGGAACCCACACGGGGTTCCTTTTCTGCGTTACACATTTGATATCTATTTCGCCTTCGGCATTGCCGCGCACTTATTAAGTACATCGCTTAACTTTGAAAGATCCACGGGCTTTGAAAGATGGAAGTTCATGCCGGCTTCAAGAGTATCCTTCGTATTCTCATCAAGGACGTCAGCCGTCATGGCTACTATCGGAACCGTCTTTGCATCGGCCCTGTCAAGACTTCTGATGGTCCTTGTTGCGGTGAGTCCGTCCATTACAGGCATCCTTACGTCCATGAGGATTGCATCGTAGTAGTTAATCTGTGAATCCGTAAATGCCTCTACCGCCTTTGCTCCGTTATCCACTGACTTGACCACGCATCCCATGTTTGAAAGAATTATCATTGCCACGTAAGTATTTAATTCATTGTCTTCAACCAGCAGAACCCGCAATCCGTTCAAATCATAATTTGTGTTAATTTCGGCAATGAGCGCATCTTTGTCACTTTTCTCAACAATTTCGGCTTTAAAGGTTACGACAAACTCGGTACCCTTGCCAAGTTCACTTGTGACGGTAATGGTTCCGTCCATTGCATCAACCAGGCTCTTTACAATCGAAAGTCCGAGTCCCGTACCGTTTGTCTTTTTAGACTCTGAGCTATCCTCTCTTGCGAAGGGTTCAAACAAATGCTCAAGGAATTCTTCGCTCATTCCGACACCGTTGTCTCTGACCACAAACTGTATTTCAAGTATATCTTCCGAAAGTTCGCCGTTTGTAACTTCAAACCACACGTCTCCGCCCTCGGGTGTAAACTTTGCCGCATTTGAAAGGAGGTTAAAGAAAATCTGATTAAATCTGAGCTTGTCGACCAAAATCGTATACTCTCCGGGCTGCAACTCCGGATGGTAATTGATATGTTTTGCCTCCATAAGCGGATTGATTACCGTTTCCACGGACTTCAAGAACTCGGTTCTCGTAAGCCTTTCTTTGTTGAGCGTAAGCTTTCCCGCCTCAATCCTGCTCATATCAAGGATATCGTTTATAAGCCCAAGTAAGAAATCACCTGATATCAAGACCTTATCAAGATAGCCTTTTACAGTCTCAATGTCATCCTCGGCTCTTGCAAGGCGCGTCAGGTTAATAATCGCATTCATAGGTGTGCGGATGTCATGGCTCATGGTCGACAGGAATGTCGTTTTTACCGCACTCGCTTCCTCAGCCTTATTCTTTGCAATCTCCGCCTCCTTATAAACCTTCTCAAGTTCCGCGGCATGTTCGTGTCTTGCGTAGACATCCTGCCTGTTTGCCATGAAAAAGAAACCGAGTATTACTACAATGACCTGACAACATGGTTGAAAGGGATATATCTGATATACAGGGATAAAGAAATTGTTTCCGATTGCAGCTAAAATAGGCAACAACGAAATAACAATTCCCTGAACAATGTACTTTTCGTTTTTGTGGTTTCCCCTTATCCATGCAACAAAACCATCGCATATCGGTTCGATATAGTAAAAATAATTCAAAACGGTAAAAAACGTGAAATATGTTCCTCTGACATATGTCTTGTCTGCCTCAATCGTCCAAAGTGAGCCGTCAAAAGGAGACAGCAACACGAATCGAAGCAATACAACAAGGGGAATCATTTCCACGATTTTAAACGTAGTGCCATAATCTATCCCGATATAACTCCGCAAGAACAAATGCCAGAAAAAAGGAAGAAATACATAAGATAAATAAAAAAAGAAAACTGCAATTTTAAAAACCTTTGCAGGACAATTATCATCAAGGTCGCAGGCAATGAACACTCCGTCCATTAATACGTAAAAAATCGTAGCCGATATCAGCATAATGATACGTCTGCGATTGCCCGATGCATCAAAGTGTGAATTCGCACGTACGATGAAAAGCACCAAGATGATAATTAAAAAGAACGTACTGGTAAGATAGTTACCAATCGTGGGAAAACTACCGCCCAACAAATCACCTCCCCTAAACACTTTAAACCAAAACATAAATTCTTGACCGAGAAATAAGAATTTATCTTGTGAATCAAACTGTTTTCGAAAATTCAATTTGTTGCGAGATACTCATCAGAAAAAAAAAAAAAAATTACTGCTTATTAGAAGTATATATCTTACAAATTAATAAAGCAACAACCAGGTTTCAGAAATTTTTTACAGCATTATCGCTTTGCCAAATTAACGTACTGATGGCATCTCTGCCCTCTCCGTCCTCGCTTCGCTCGGCCACCTCTCCCAAAGGGAGAGGCAAGCAAT
>CAVJJQ010000214.1:0-2392 GCA_963649755.1 bacterium
AAAGGGAGAGGCAAGTATTAGGTGCAGCCTCTTGGCTCTCCCACGCGGAGCAATTCCCTATATAGTAAAAAAATCCGGTGATACGCCGGATTTTTGGACCATATGTATGTCTCTTAATTTTTTTCTGCTTTTTCTTCGCAGTATTTGCATCTGTAGACCTCTTGTACGGGATCCGTCAGCACGAAGATATGCGGAAGCTCCTGCTCAATCGAAGTGATGCAGCGGGGGTTCTTGCATTTGATGATGTTTGTAATTTCCTTAGGAAGGGAAAGAACCTTCTTTTCAACAATCTTGCCGCCTTTTACGACATTTACGGTGATGTTGTGGTCTATGAAGCCAAGGACTTCAAGGTCAAGCATCTCGATATCGCATTCAACCTTTAAAATATCCTTTCTGCCCATCTTGTCGCTTCGCACGTTCTTTATAATGGCAACGGTGCTGTCGACCTTATCAAGTCCCAATTTATAGTAAATATCAAGGCTTTGGCCTGCCTTTATGTGGTCGAGCACGAAACCTTCTTCAATTTGTCCGATATTAAGCATATTAAGCCTCCAATCCCAAAAGTGTCATGATCAAAGCCATGCGCACGTAAACTCCGTACTGTGCCTGCTTGAAGTAGCAGGCCCTCGGATCGTCATCCACTTCGACGGAAATTTCATTTACCCTCGGAAGCGGGTGAAGCACGATACAGTTCTTTTTCGCGTGTTCCATTTTCTCGGGAGTGAGGATGTAGAAATTCTTCAAGCGGACGTAGTCCTCCTCATTAAAGAAGCGTTCTTTCTGCACACGAGTCATGTAGAGGATGTCAAGCTTGCCGATTACGTCATCAAGTTTGATGACCTCTTCGTAGGTCACGTTCCGTTCATTGAGTTCATCTATGATGTAATCGGGAACCTTTAATTCCTCGGGGGAGATGAATATGAAGTGGATGTTGTTGTAACGGAGAAGTGCACGAATAAGTGAATGAACTGTTCGTCCGAACTTAAGGTCTCCGCAAAGGCCGATGGTGAAACCGTTTAAGTTACCGTGAAGACTCTTTATGGTCATTAAATCCGTAAGAGTTTGGGTGGGATGCTGGTGACCGCCGTCGCCTGCATTGATGACAGGAATCAGTGACTTTGAGGCTGCAACCATCGGAGCGCCTTCCTTGGGATGACGCATGGCGCAGATATCAGCATAGCAAGAGATGATCCTGATGGTATCGGAAACGCTTTCGCCCTTTGCGGCTGATGAACTTGAGGCTTCCGAAAAGCCCAAGACCTGACCGCCGAGATTGATCATTGCGGCTTCAAAGCTCAAACGTGTACGGGTGCTTGGCTCATAGAAGCAGGTGGCAAGCTTCTTGCCGTCGGCTACGTGAGCGTATTTCTTCGGATTCTTCTCGATATCCGAGGCAAGTGCAAAGAGTTTATCCAGCTCTTCGACACTGAAGTCAAGAGGACTCATTAAATGTCTCATAAATTACTCCTTTAAAAAAATTTTGTGCGAGCGGAATGAAAAGCATTGGTTTCCTCTCCGAAAGCTGCACATATTGGCAAGCTTGCTTGCCTTTTTTTTCCATATAGGAATGAAGTTTCCTATACGGTAAAAAAGAAGGCGTAAGGCCTTCTTTTAAAATTAATCTAAATATGTAATCAAATCGGAAACTTCCTTACGCTTGGGAGCAGCGGGAAAATCATTCAAAGGATATCCGAGTGCAATGACACAGGCAACGCCTCTGTCTTCGGGAAGAGAAAGAACCTTTGCAACTTCCGCATCATCAAATATACCCATTATTACGCTTCCGAGCCCCTTTTCATAGGCTGCCAAAGAGAAAGCTTCGGCTGCGATTCCGCAATCGAAATTCTGCCAACGGTCTTCTTTGGATGTTGTAAAGGAACCGTCACGTTCATAACCGCTTCTGCCCTTTACATAGGTCATTACGATTGTCATCGGAGCATTCTTTACAATCTTTGTGTTGCCTTCCCATGCCTTAAAACATGTGTCGGCAAGCTCGTCCTTTTTTGCCCCTGTAAGTGCCACGTAACGTGCAATCTGAGTGTTCTTCCAACTGGGTGCGAAACGTGCCGTATCGATAATATCATTCAAGACTTCGACTGAGACGGGGGTATCCTTAAATTCACGAACGGATCTGCGTCCCTTAATGCATTCAATAGCTTCCATGGCTTAACCTCCTAAATTTTTTCAGCACTTATAATAGCATAAACGATTGAAAATTCATAGACCCTCTCAGTCGCCTTCGGCGACAGCTCTCCCAGAGGGAGAGCCAAGGGGCCCTCTTGCCTCTCCCTTTGGGAGAGGTGGCCGAGCGTAGCGAGGTCGGAGAGGGCTTGTAGGGGCCCTCTCAGTCACCTTCGGTGACAGCTCTCCCAGAGGGAGAGCCAAGGGGAGA
>CAVJJQ010000215.1:0-2378 GCA_963649755.1 bacterium
TTGTATATCCTGTTCATCGCCGAGAAGATTGCATAAACGGAGGCGCGGGTGATGTTGGAGCTTACGCCGACACCATAGGTGGTTTTTCCGGTGTTCGTATCCATCAGATGAATATAGGCTGCAGCCTTTGAATTCGAGCCTGCGGAGAGAGCGTGTTCTTCGTAGTCAAGAATCTTCATATCCAGCTTAAGGTTAACCATCAGGCCCCTCTTAACAGCATCGATAGGTCCGTTTCCGGCTGCGTTGACAGTTTTCTTTTTCCCGTGATCGGTAAAGTCAAGAGTGATGACCGTATCGAAGTCTTTTCTGCGTTCGCCCGTGTAATCTTCAACCTTGAGCTTTTCGAAGTGATAAGGAAAGCTCGGCGCAAGATATTCACGTTCGAAGGCATCCATGATTTCATCGGGCGAAACCTCACCCTGCTTCTCGGAAAGTGCCTGAATGACGTTTGCGAATTCCTTGTGCATTGCCTTCGGAAGTTTGAAGCCGAAGTACGTATCCATGATAAAGGCGACTCCGCCCTTTCCGGACTGGGAATTGATGCGGACAATCGGCTCGTACTTTCTGCCGATGTCGGCGGGATCGATGGGAAGGTAAGGAACCTCCCAATATTCGCTTTTTCTTTCTCGCATAGCCTGAACGCCCTTGTTGATGGCATCCTGATGAGAGCCGGAAAAAGCAGTGAATACAAGCTTACCGGCATAAGGATGGCGGGGATGAACGGGCATCTTTACGAGGCGCTCGTATATTTCAATGATTTCATTTACATTTTCGATGTTGAGCTCGGGATTGATGCCCTGGGAGAACATATTGTAGGCGATGTTTAAGACATCAACGTTTCCTGTTCTTTCTCCGTTTCCGAAAAGTGTTCCCTCGACACGGTCCGCACCTGCCAAAAGTGCAAGCTCCGTTGCAGCAACGCCGGTGCCTCTGTCGTTGTGGGGATGGACACTTAAGATAACGGCTTCACGGTTTTGGAAGCTCTTGTTGCACCACTCGATGATGTCCGCATATACGTTGGGAGTCGTCATTTCAACCGTTGAAGGAAGGTTGATGATGACCTGCCTGTCCTTGGAAGCACCCCATTCTTTAAGAACCGCTTCGCAGACTTCCATGGCGTATTCGGGCTCGGTGCCGGTAAAGGATTCGGGCGAATATTCCAAGATAATCTTTCCGTCGAAGTCCTTTTCGCGTTCCTTGACCATTCTGGTGCCGTCTATCGCGATTTGCTTTATTTGTTCTTTATCCATGTGGAACACGACGTCACGCTGGAGCACGGAAGTCGAATTGTAGATGTGAACTATCGCTTCCTTGCAGCCCTTGATGGACTCAAAGGTCCTGTCGATAAGTTCCTCCCTGCACTGGGTGAGCACCTGAGGGCGGACATCGTCGGGAATAAGTTTTTTTTCAATAAGCTGCCTTAAAAAATCAAATTCAATCTGGCTTGCCGCGGGGAAACCGACCTCGATCTCCTTAAAGCCGAGCTTTACAAGATACTCAAACAATTCAATTTTCTCATCGACCAGCATCGGATCGATAAGGGCCTGGTTTCCGTCTCTCAAATCGACGCTGCACCAGATGGGGGCCTTTTCGATTTCCCGGTCTACCCAGGTGCGGTCCGCATATTTGAATACGGGGTTCCTCTTGTAACGAGTGTAATTAAGCATGTATCATCCTCCAAAAATAATATTTAAAGATAAAAAAACACCCCATTTCGTATCCGAAATGGGGGTGTAACAAATATCATTCGCCAAGACCGCTTTCAACGACTTTAACAAGCTTGTTCAAAGCCTGTTCCTCGTCTTCACCTTCACACACGAATTCAATTTCATCGCCACATTTTATACAAGCTCCAAGAACACTTAACACGCTCTTGGCATTTGCTGTATTCTCTCGATACGAAAATGTAATCAGGGACTTGAATTGCATTGCTTCCTTACATAGGATGCCGGCAGGTCTTAGGTCTAGCCCTGTAGGGTTTATAATCTTAACTTTCTGGCTTACCATTAAAAATAGCCTCCATTACTTAATTTTTCGCACAAAGTTACTATATCATCTTTTTAACTTTTAAACAAGGGGATGATGGCGTTAAAAATGAAACTGAACAAGCTAATTCTTAATGCATTGCAAAACAGCCGACTCACTCATGTCCGTAATGGCGGTGATTTGCTCCATTGACAATCCGTTTCGAAGCATATTAACGATTATGCGTGCCTGTTCTTCTGCTATTCCTTTGGCACGTCCTTCTTCACGTCCTTCTTCACGTCCTTCTTTCCTTATTTCTTCAGTTAAGCCACGCATTTCTTCGCGCACTTCTTGACGTCCTTCTTCTCTTAGTTCTTCGCTTGTGTCACACATTTCTCTAACTCCTCGTATAA
>CAVJJQ010000216.1:0-2363 GCA_963649755.1 bacterium
ACTGAGAGGGACTTGGCTCTCCCACGCGGAGCAATTTCCTATATAGTAAAAAAGAATCCCGGCAATGGGATTCTTTTTTTGCTATATAATCGGAAAATCAAAGTCTTTATATTCCGAAAGCCTTCTTTCATAAGCCTGAACTATGGTTTCTTCAAAGGCGAGTTTAGGTTCTTTTACACCCATAAGCTTAAGGATATATTTTGTAAAGTACGGATTCTGTATGAGTATCGGTCCAAGCAAATAGGTGGAAAAGAAATTTTTATACCTGATGCCTTCAAGAGGATTTTCCGGATTTATTCCGTCTCCGCGAGTTACTTTAAAGAAATATTCTTTCGAATTGTCTCCGTAGGAATGGGTGAACTGATTCTTATATCCGACCAGAGTGAAGCCTTCGAAATCGCCCATTACATGTCGGTTATAGCGGTTAAACATTTTTCTTTTTGCAGTGTAATCAAAAAGGTTCAGGCCTTCTGTCCTGGTCCCATCCTCGCCCAGGATTTCCTTTATAAATATTTCTCCCGCATTTCCCGTAAGAAGAAAAATAACGCCTTCGTCAATCAGTTTCTTTATCCTGTCCCTGTACGGCATGAGCCTGTCTATCACAAGTTCCTGCGCATGTTCCGACATCGGCCCCATATAAATCATGTTCGGCGTCGTCTCATTAAAGTGCGGTATCTCATTCAAACTGTCATTTACAAAGTTTGCATTCGGAAGGCATTTCTTTAAGTATCTGATATTTCCCGTATCCCCATAAAGGTTTGCTACTTCAGGGAAAAGCTCTTCAATTATGATTTCGTCTGATTTCATACTACTTTTCCGCCTCCGTTTCACGCTCTGAAAGGATCTCCTTTATGCGTGCCACAACCTTTTTGTCTGTTTCCGGCTTCCAATGCTGGTGAAGTACAAAAATCTTGTCGGTTCCGTCAAGCTCTATATAATCGGGGGCTTCCATGTCCTGCATGTCATTTACAATCTTACTTTCGGGTACTCCGGCCATCAAGAGCCTAAGCTTCTGGTCCAAGGATCTGCTTCCCGGGATAATGATATGCTTTATAAGAGGTGAATTGAGCTTTTCGTAATCGCAGTCATAAATCCAGCACATGCTTTCCTTGGGAGTCTCGTCATCCAACAGGAAAAGAATCTCTTTAACTCCCGGTTCCTTTGAAACATAGTCAAACACCACGGAGCAGGCGATGGGATTGTGTTCTTTTGCCATCATATCGATGACCTCGATTCCGCCTTCGGTGAACTTGGTATATCTGTAATCCGGAAGTGAAATCTTTGAAAGGTTCACACGGATACTGTCAGCCGAAAATCCGACCTCGCGAAGAAGAGCCGTGATTGTAAGCTGATTGTAAATGTTGAAGATACTGTTGTTTAAAAGGTGATAGCTTTCCTTCGTCCCGTGCTCAAAGATGGTCATCATATTGTTTGAAAGATTAACTTCGGCATCGTAATCGGGCTTCGGTGAAGCGAAGCCGCAGGAAGGGCAGTGTGCCTTACCTATCTGGTGATACCTTACATAATCATATTCAAGCTTTGCGGCGCACTTAGGGCAAATCTGACAGTCGTTTACGATATTCCGGCATGTCTTTGTATCTGTCGGAAGCTGTCTGATGCTGTAATAAACCCTCTTGTTTGACGGAGCAATTCCGCTTGAAATAAGGTCATCGGCATTTAATATAAGCGTTGTCTCTGGCTGGATATTGTTTGAAACGATATCCCTGATATACTCGGGACTTCCGTTTCTCAAAATCGAGTCTCTGAAGAGATTTGTGCATATCACATATTGAGGCTTTAAGTAGGGATAAATATGCATCGAGCTTCTTTCGTCAATTTCAAGAACCGCCCAATCGTTCTTGGACTTACCGGTGAGAGTGGAATTTGTAATAAGAGCGCTTGCGACACCCTCGCGCATATTCGAGCCCAGGCGGTTATTTGTGGTCTTGAAGCCTTCTGCTTCGAGCATATCCACAAGCAGATTCGAAACTGTTGTTTTTCCGTTGGTACCCGTTACGCAAACAGTGGTCTTCGGCTTCTCCATATAAAGAATAAATTTCGGACAAAGCTTAATCGCAAACTTACCCGGAAGGTGTGCGGCATTCTTGCCAAGGATACGCATCACCCTGCGTAAGAGCTTTGCTGCCCATAAAGAAAAATAAAAACTTAACGGCTTTTTCATTTTATGCTTCTTTCTCATCTTGCAGCACTGATTTGTATGGCTGCAAACTAACATTCATTCTACCATAAAATTCTGTATATGGGGTAACGAAACCTGGGTGTTACGCTATCAATAATCTTATCGACAAAATATTGATGCGTTTTCTGTAAGTTACGCATATATTTTGCCGATACGAATAAAA
>CAVJJQ010000217.1:0-2248 GCA_963649755.1 bacterium
CGTAAGCGTATCTACACAGGCGTGTAGACGGTAAGCAAATTAACCCCCATAATGCCTCTCAGGAGGTTAATTTATGTCTACACGAAAAACGTATAACTGGGATGAAATAAGATAAGATTTTATAAATTCAAACCTTTCCGTAGAAGCTTTTTCAAAGCTTAACGGCTTCTCAAAATCATCCGGTCACAATCACTTAAACGATATTGCTTTAAAACGCAGGCAGAGGCTCCTGCAGGATTCAAAAGAAAGCGATGAGACAAGCTTTATTTCGTTAGAATTGTCTGAGCCGAATAACGAAGAAATTGATAGTTGCGAAGTGCCATCTGCAAAATCACACGAAGACAAAGAAAACAACGAGCAGGGCGATGTCCCCATTGAACTAAAAAACGGAGCCTTTTCCTTAATTCTTCATAGTGGTTTCAATAAAGACAATCTTCGAAATATTTTGGAGGTTCTTAAAGAATCATGCTGAGAATGACACCTTCGTGCCCGGTTTATCTCGCTTTGGGCCCCACGGATCTTCGAAATAACATTGACGGGCTTTTATTAAAGATTAAATTTCAATTCGAACTTGATCCTTTTAACAATGCCCTTTTTGTGTTTTGCAACCGTTCAAGAAACAAGTTGAAGATTCTTTTTGGGGACAAAAACGGATTTTGGCTTTATTACAGACGCCTTGATTCAGGAACCTTTAACTGGCCCAATAAAGCAGATGGAAGAAAAACACTGCCTGTTACAGAGCAGCAATTATCCTGGCTTTTAGACGGCCTAAGTATCGAACAGGCAGGTGCTCACAAAGAGGTTCCGGCACGTAAAATCATCTGAATTTTTCATTCACATTTTCACTCATATGTCAATACAAAAAGGCCCGAAAAACAACGATTTTTCGGGCTTTCTGTGCCTATATTTCTCTGTTTGGTCAATGGATTTTTTGATACTTTTCTGAGAAAATTTTCTTATGAAAAAGGAAACTGAAAAAATCGAACAAATCGATTTATCGAAGCTTTCAAGATCCGAACTTGAGGATGAATTTATCAAGCTTTATGAAAGATGTACAGTCGCTGAAGCGAGAGCCGAGCATTTCTTGGAAGAGTTTAGAATTGCGATGCAAAAGCGCTATGGCAGATCATCGGAAAAAGAAATTTCCGGACAGATAACAATCGCAGAGTACATGGAAAAAGAGTTTGGCGCCGCATCTGAAAGCATATCCGAGGATGAAAACTTGCCGAAAGATGAAAAGGGAGTTCGTGAACTTATCAATCAGGCTGATAGTACGACAAAAGCAGGCATCGGAAAGTCGGGTATTCCAAAGAAGAATCTTGCAAACTTAGATGTCAAAACGGTTAAGTTTGTAAAATCACCGGAGGAACAGATTTGTCCTGAGTGTGGTGAAAAACTTGAATTCGTAAAAAATGTCATAAGAAAAGAAATCGCAATTGACAGGCCCAAGGTCTACGTAAAGAAATATGTTACGGCAATGTATGTTTGTAAAAACTGTGCAGAAACCGACAAGAATCCATTCCATTACAAGGAAGGAGCTCCAAAGCCTCTTTTTTATAACTCACCGGTATCTTCGGATTTAGTGGCTGACAGCATACAAAAGAAATACGCCTTGGCACTTCCTTATGATCGATTGGCAAAGGATTACGCAAGGTTAAATATTCCGATTACCAAGAACAACAATTCGGTGCTTAACCGAAACAAAAAAACAGGTGCGCCACCGCTTCCAATAAAGCCTGTTGCTTGTATGGTTCATGTAAAGCGTGAATTTGTGGATGCTTTAAAAGGCTTACCCAAGAAGGATTGGGAAAAAGCCGGAGCATATCTGGCGGTTAAAAAACTTGAAAAAATCTTCCACATCGACAATGAAATAAAGTTTACTACCTATGAAGAGCGCAAAGAGATTCGATTAGGCGACCTAAAGAAAGCCCTGATAGATTTCTTTGACTATTGTAGGAGTGAAAAGGATAAAACCCTGCCATCAACCAAGTACGGACGGGCTATTAAGTATGCCTTAAATCAAGAAGAAAAGGCTATGCGTTTATTTGAGGACGGAAGACTTGAACTTGAAAACAACATGGCCGAACGGGCCGTCAAACCCTACGTTATAAACAGAAAGAACAGTCTGTTTAATGATACCGAAAGAGGCGCCGAGGCAAGTTGCATTCTATTTAGTATCGTAGAGACAGCTAAACATAATCATTTAGACGTCTATAAATATTTAAAGTATGTTCTGGATGAATGCAGA
>CAVJJQ010000218.1:0-2244 GCA_963649755.1 bacterium
GGCCTCCAGTGCCTTGTCCACACCCATAGCGATATCGGCAGACTGCTCATCAATCGCCACCAGAACGGCACAGGTATTGCCGTCGAATCCATACTCGGAGCGGTCATAACCGATCTCCTTCACCGTATCCCGCACCAGCTTCTGAATATCCACGTACGCATTGGTTGTGATCTCTCCGGTCACCAGCACAAATCCGGTGCAGGCCGCCGTCTCACAGGCCACACGGCTCATGGGATCCTTCTCCATCAATGCATCCAGAATTGCGTCCGAAACCGCGTCGCAAAGCTTGTCCGGATGACCCTCGGTTACTGATTCCGAGGTAAACAATCGTTTCTCCATGTTATTTTCCTCCTTAAAATAAGATTGAATCCTGCCAGGCAGAATTTTTTCATAGGAGTTCCCTATAAAAAAGTGTCTTCGACACTTCAACTCCCCTGCCCCTCAATCTTGAGGGGATTGTGGGTTTCTTTTTTTGTCATTATCCCTTATAATAGTCTTATGAACATACTACAGCATATTTTTAAAGACCATTATGAAGAGATGATTTATAATCTGCATCCTCGTGACTCTGTCATCGAAAATGTTGAAAAAATGATTAACTGCGGCGATCCTGCCTTTGGTGGTGCAATGTATGGCTGTCCTCACTGTGGAAAGTTAAAATTCGTCCCTTTCCGTTGCCATAGCCGTTTCTGCCCTACCTGTGGTAATCTCTACGCTATGCAGCGCACTACTTCCATGTCCTTTAAACTGGTCAATGTCACTCACCGCCACTGTGTATTCACCATTGATCAACAACTTAGGGACTTCTTTTTCCATGACCGGACTTTACTTGATTGCCTTTTTCATTCTGTTAACAGCGTTGTTTCACGCATGTTTTTCAAACAGAACAAGTCCTTGAACTTCACCCCAGGTTTTATCATGGTTCTCCACACCTTTGGCCGGGATCTGAAGTGGAATCCTCATATCCACTGCCTTATTTCTGAAGGCGGATACAGCGATAACGGTTTCTGGCGCAACATCGACTATTTTAATTACACTTTCCTGCGCAACGCTTTCCGCACCGCCCTCCTCAACGAAATGGAGGCTAAGATCGGCCCTTCCTTCAAAAAGGTAAAATCCCGTTGCTACCGGGAACACCCCGAAGGCTTCTACGTCTACGCCAAACCAAACAAATGCGACCCGCAAAAAGTCACAAAATATATCGGGCGTTATCTCGGCCGTCCTGTAATTGCCACTTCCAGGATCGACAAGTATGACGGTGAATTTGTCACCTTCCACTACAACCGTCACGAGGATGAACAATACGTAGAAGAGACCATTCCTGTCATGGAATTCATCGAACGCCTTATCCGACATATCCCGGATAAGCATTATAAAATGATCCGCTATGGCGGCATTTACGCACGCCACCGGGAGATCGACAATAAACTCCGTAGGGCCATCTCCCGCGAAAAACACAAGTTTTACAGAAGCCTCAACCAATGGCGTACCGCCATCCTTTCTGCTTTTGGCTATGACCCGCTGAAATGTGAATGCGGCTCAACCATGCTGTTTTTGGAGCTTTACTTTAACCATGAGCGCGTATCTCTGGAAGAAATGTACGAAAACGCCATGTCCCGTTCTCGTGGAAAAAGGTCTTCCGCATGACTTTCCCAACCCCCATTTCTGTGGTATACTCCTTTCAAAGGAGGCTACGCATATGAAACCAAACACAGAGATACTACGCCAAAAATATATGGATAACCCACCGGAAGGAATGACATCCGAGGACATTCGCCGCATGAGCGAGGATGACCTTCTCGATATGGATTATTTTTTAAATGAAGATGACTTGTTTGATGACGAGGCTGGTGTAGAAGGTTTTTATATCTTCTAAGCCGTGTCATCTTATCTTCGTGCCCGGGCAGGAGTTTATCTAACATATGTTCGGTGAACTCCTGTTCTTTTTTTCTTTGCCCCAAAATCGAAATTTCCTATAAGGTAAAAAAACTGGCTGCAACTTAAAAAGTGCAGTCAGTCAATCATACGCTTCTAATGCTCTTCATGTCTCTTCTGTGCTTCCGCTCTCAGCATACGCTCATATTCTGCAGCCGGAACCGGCTTGCTGAAATAGTAGCCCTGAATCTGGCTGCACCCGAATCCGGCAAGCATCTCCGCCTGCTCCTTCGTCTCGACACCCTCGGCGATTATCGGCAGGTCAAGTGCTTTTGCCATATTGATCACGGAAGACAGGATGATCTCACC
>CAVJJQ010000219.1:0-2218 GCA_963649755.1 bacterium
GGTTACCGAGGAAAAGAAGCAGGAGGTAGTAAACAGCCTGCAGGGGAAGATAATTCTAAAATAATGCTTGAGAACACGAATCAAGTTGTTCCGTAAAAAAAATACGGAATGACTTGTTTTTTTTTACAGGCAATAATACAATATAAAAAAGCGATGGATGGTGAGTGGCATGTTAAAAAAGTTTAGCGTCGAAAATTTTAAAGGATTTAAGGATAAGATTACATTAGATACCGGTAATCCTAATAATTACGGA
Source organism: bacterium (assembly GCA_963649755.1). Lineage (GTDB taxonomy): Bacteria > Bacillota > Clostridia > Lachnospirales > Lachnospiraceae > UBA1258. The sequence goes on from CAVJJQ010000219.1 coordinate 254, forward strand.
TTTAATTCTGAAATAATAGAGAATGGATGTATCACGAAGGGAATTATTTATGGTATTAATGGTAGCGGGAAGTCAAATCTTGGCTTAGCTGTTTTTGACATTATCATACATTTGACTGAGAAAGAAAAACTTCTCGGAAACTATGATTTTTACCTAAACATGAGCGGGAGAAAATCTTTTGCAGAGTTTGAGTATACCTTTGAGTTTGACGGGCATGAGGTTTTGTATAAGTACAGTAAAACTGATGTAAACGTTCTGAAGAGCGAAAGCTTGTCTATCGATGGGAAAGAGGTTATATTTTTTGATTTTCTCGTTAGAGATGGATTTACTCTGTTAGAAGGATCGGATACTCTGAATGCATCAATAAAAAGTGAAAGCCCTATCTCGAGGGTAAGATATGTAAACAATAATTCTATTCTTTCGGATAATGAACAAAACCGGACATTTAAAAAGTTCATTGATTTTGTTGAGAGAATGCTTTTGTTTTATTCACTTGACAGTCGTGGCTATGAAGGCTTTATGAATGGTACGGAAAGCATTGCGGAAGGTATTGTTAATAATGACAAAGTCAAGGATTTTCAAAAGTTTTTAAGTGAAAACGGCATTGATTATGAACTGTACGGATGCGAGGTTGATGGAAGAAAGGCTATCTATTGTCACTTTAACAACAAGGATGCGGATTTCTTTAAAATTGCGTCGACCGGAACCAGATCGCTGGCATTATTTTATTATTGGTACATCCGTATGAAAAATGCGTCGTTTGTTTTTGTTGATGAGTTTGATGCTTTTTATCATTTCGAATTATCTGAGTCAGTTCAGAAAAGGCTCAGAAAAATTTCCGGTGTACAAATATTTACAACTACACATAATACCGACCTAATGAGTAACGATTTACTCAGACCCGATTGCTACTTCATCCTGTCGAATAATGGTATAAAAACAATTTCGGAGCTTACGGAGAAAGAACTTCGCCAAGCTCATAATCTCCAAAAAATGTATAAGGCAGGTGCATTCAATGGCTGATAAAGACTATAAGGCTTTTATAGTCGAAGGAGAGGCCAGAGAACCGCAGATAATTGATAATATTTCGAAAATCTTCTTTAAGAACGATAATTTTAAGATTATAACTCTTCCGGCGGGTGAAAATATATATATGCTCTGGAAAGAACTGAAGGCAGATGACTTTGATTCAGATATCATTGAGGTTTTGAGGGAGCGAAACAATAGCACCGGAGAACAGTTGGAAGGGTTGTCGCGAGACGATTTTTCTGAGGTATTTCTCTTCTTTGATTATGATGCACATCAGGCAAATTTAGGGAAGGCGGACGATGACGACGTAATAAAACAGATGCTTGAATGCTTTGACAATGAGACCGAAAACGGAAAGCTGTATATCAGTTATCCAATGGTTGAAGCTTTGCGAGATTTCAATGCGGGTAAGTGCGGAAACGGAGAAGATTGCTTTGCGGAAATAAGCAAGCTATCCGGGTACAAAAGCGTATCTTCACAAAAGTCATCTAATCCATATTTTAAAGACTATGATATAGATGTGTGGAAAGAAATTATTGATGTTTTTTCAATGAAGGTGTCGTGCTTACTTAAAAAAGAAGAAGTAATTTCCTGTGAACAGTATTTAAACCAGGCAAGGCCATATGATATTTATATTCGTGAATATGCTAAAAGGGTTAATAACAAGGTATTTATTATCAGCGCATTTCCGGAATTCCTTGTAGATTATTTTGGACTGAAGCTTTGGAAAACATGCGTTAAGCACACGAAGAATCAATTAAGTACATGCAATTCAAAGTTGGAATAAAATAATGCTTTGAAATATACTTAGGTGGATTTGCAGAGGTAATAAAATCTTTTTTGGCACAGATAAATTCCGTTAAACCGTTATAAACTATGACAGAAAATATTCGTTGATTTTGTGATTTTTACGGTTATAATGAAGCCATAGAGGTC
>CAVJJQ010000220.1:0-2218 GCA_963649755.1 bacterium
AGTATCCTCAGCTTCTTTGTAGTAGGCTCTGTTTACAAGCCGACCAGCAAATTTAAAGCCCCTTGCCCTTACCTGAATAACATCAGCCCCTTGCCCGGCACCTAATATATAGGTCGGATAGCCACTTGCCCGGCACTCTGATAATGCTTCTAGACATTTGTTTTCTTTTTCCGCTATAGAATCGATAAATTTCATAGTAATTGGCACCTTTTTTGATAGTTTTTTAAAATCATTTGATGATAAAGAAGCTCTATAGCTTTACAACCCTGCCCTGTTCAGCTGACATGTACCCTGCGTACATTATCTTTGCAGTTTGGTAAGCCATTTCGAAATCGCTCTTTGGCTTGCGGTCATACATAATACATTGCATGAAGTCTTTCATTTCATCTGTATAGCCACGCATTACCTCATCGAGTAAAAATGGTTTGTTCCACCCGGTCTTGCCCGGTAACATTTCGGAGATATATACATCACCAAGACCATCTTCGTCTAAAAAGTAGGTCTCCATCATATCTGCCATGGTGAGGGTGCAGTTGATGGCAGCATCATTACAATATAACTCTACATAGTTCTTGCTGCCGCCCAGAAGGGTGTCATTAGCCATGATGACCGCTTTTGAACTGTCGCTAAAAGTAATGATGAAAGTGGAGAGATCCTCGACATCATTTGGCGTGGCAGCTATGTGGCGGTGCTCATATTCCGTAAGTGTTGGCGTTACTCTACCGGTATCTGCCAGGACAGAATCCACTTTGATATCAACTCCGCGGGCGATAGCTTCCTGCTGCTTGAGCCAGAGTATGGCGCTTAGAGGATGTGTGCCTACACGCATGAAAGTGCCACCGCCGGTCTTGTCCCATTCTCCGGCAACGGGAGAGGACGAGCCCTTTAAGCTTTCCTCACCTTTCATAAAAAGGATGCGGCTCTTCTTGGCTTGAACTATCTCTGCAGCCTTGACTATTGCCGGCGCATAGACAAAATTCTCGGCATACATAAACTTTTTATCGGAGGCACTGACGGCATCACGGAGTTTATCAAGAGATGAAAGCACCTGAGTGTACATTTTTTCTTTTGACACATTAAGGCCGATGGGAGATACATCACCGGGCATTCCAAAATATCCGGACAGCGGCTTTTCACATATTACATGCTTACCTGCCTCAAGTGCCCTGATAATCATTTCTTCGTGTACATAAGGAGGCGTACATATATCGATTACATTTATCTCAGGATCATTAAGCAGGTCGTTAAAGTCTAAAGAGGCTATTTCGAAGCCATAACGGTTTTTCATCTTTTCAACCTGCTCAGGTCTGCGAGCAATTATTCGCTTGTACCGCACAGGAAATTCGCTAAATCGCATAAGAGCATTCATGTGAAGTTCTGTGGCTCGCCCTGCCCCTGCCATACCCAAGCAAATTTCTTTTTCCATGGTTTCCTCCGAAGCTATAATTAAAATATAGAATAGTCGAGAAAGAAAAAGACTCTACGAATCGTGTACAAATCGTTAAACAAGCGAATCATATACTGCTATATAGTTTTTTCTCGTCAAATATCGTAAAATAGACACATGAATTCCAAGCAGGTCGGTGCCACAATTGCATACCTTCGCCACCACTTAGGGCTTACGCAACAAGAATTAGCAACACACTTGGGCGTTACGGATAAGGCTGTGTCGCGGTGGGAGTGTGGTTATGGCACACCGGATATATCTTTGCTTGGCAAACTGTCTGTAGTGCTTGATACCGATATAGAAAGCATTTTGGATGGCAACATAGCTCATTACGACATGAATTGGAAGGGCATTATTATCGCACGTTATGGAGCAGGACTTTCACCGGCGACTGTCGTTTACGATAAGACGTTATTTGAGTTACAATTGGGACTGTTGCTGCTTGCCGGAATAGGCGATATCGCGGTGATAGGAACATTTGAGCAGCTTAAAGCGGTAGACAGAGTGCTTGAAAGTCTCGGCCAAGCATTGCAAGATGTGCGCTTAATTGCCTTGATAGACAGTTTCCGTATGAAGAATTTTGGTTTGCAACGTGTGACTGTCACAACGGACTTCAAGGAACTTTTGCAGTCAGGGGATGGAATTATGCTCATAGATGGGGTAGACTTTATCTATGGGAAGGACGTTACCAAGGTCTTTCGTCGCATTATGTACGGTGACCGTGAACCGGTGCAGCTGACAGATTATCATGGTCGGGGCACAGACGTTTTC
>CAVJJQ010000221.1:0-2184 GCA_963649755.1 bacterium
GACCTCTATGGCTTCATTATAACCGTAAAAATCACAAAATCAACGAATATTTTCTCCCATAGTTTATGGCGGTTTAACCGGATTTATCCGTACTTAATTAAATTATTTACGATGCTCGTCCCAGATTTTCTCATCGGTAAAGAGCTTAAATTAACATTTAAATCTTGCTTAATAATGCATTGACTTGCTCATATGCATCTCTTTTAATCATTTCAACTTCTTCCTCATCCATCAAATCCATAAAATCGGCTACATCCTTTGGACCTGCATGTTTTTCGGAAGCAAATTTTTCCCGCAATTTCTGTTTCATTTCCTGTACAATTGGCCTGTCGGAAACATTTCTAAATTCCTCCGTCAAAGAATCAAGACCTCCGACATAATGCTTTATTATAAAATAAATATCATAAGCATCTTTGGCTTTTCCTCTTCCCATAGCGGCAGTTTTCATTATTAGGTAAGGCACAACGGCCACCACATTTACAACTGCAGTATCAATAGCCCCATCCACTCTTTCAGCTTCAATTTTTACTTGCTGTGGCGGAAACTTAAATGCGAAGTTGCCGCCTGTGGCTTTTAGGGCCTTCACGCCCTGCACATGCTGACTTCTTTTCTTAAATGCTGTCCCACCATATATTCCCGCAAGAATATCAACATCAACTATAAACTCTTCACCGTCAATCTCTACAGGCTTAACAAATGAAAAATATTTTTCCGGATGTTCCATATATCCATTCTCAAGTAATATCTTGGACATCGTCTGATAACCGGAATCCTTTAAGGTCAGATGATTGATTAATAAATCCACATCAACGCTGCCCACATGATCTCCATCCGGAAACATTAAATCCGGCACCCAACCGCCAACAATTCTTATGTCATCGCGGTACTCACTGAATAAATTAACCAATTCAACAAGCACCCTGTGTGCAGCTTTCTTTTGTCCTTCTGAATAATCCACACTGCTCTTTAAATCTTCATCATGTATCATTTACAGATTTCCCTTTCAAGTATAGCTTCCGCCATTTCCTCTCCACGCCCTTTAATACCCATGCAATCCAAATATATTTGGACGGGAGATGCAACCATGTTACCATTGTATACTTTTGCACCATACTTAACGCAGTCATTATATGCAATAATAAGTATCACATTTGCTCCTGTATTCACCTTTTTAAGTCCAAGATAATCTATGACTTTTTCAAGATTCATTTCGTCAACATATGCGTGCACTTTTTGATATCTTACTACAGGCTGATATCTAGAGCCACCTGAAAATCCGGTCAATATACATTCAACTCCTATTTTTTCCTTCAAATTTGCAAGTTTTGACTCGAGTATCTGTGCACTGTCTAGTGAATAACAAGCAATTCTCTCTTCACTATTGTTGTCGTACGTTTCAGCCCAATCCCCCATCAAAGCGACTGGGTTTATTATTCTAATTCCATCAGATGTTTTTTCTATATACACCTGCTTTGCCAAAAACTCCTTAACTTTTGCAACCTGACCTATACTGCATCCCGCCGCATCTGCTAAATCCTTCATTTTCCATACTTTATTTACATCCGCAAGCATAATTCTTAATATGATAGAAGAAACCACTGACGATCTTTCATATATTGACTTCAAGCCTCTTTTTGATACATTTTCATTCTTATTACCCTTAATATCAATATAAAGGCAATCAATCGCTATGGAACAATTTCCTGCCAGGTCCAAATAACCTACACCTGCATTTTTGCATATGTAAGCAGTTCTCTCGCTAATATACTCGGCTATTATCACGCAATACAAGTCCGAGTTTATATTTGCAATTATATCTAAAATTTGTTTTGGATATCCCTCATTCGCTATTGCCAGAAGCGCAGTAACTTTATTTCCATTATTTAATTCTATTAGTGCTTTATTGTCTTTATCTAATTTACATTTTTTAACTATTGAAATGTTTTCAATAAAGCTTCTAAAATAATCTAAAGGCAATGGTTTTTTCACGTTTATTGTTCCTTTCACCGCTATGGTGAAACGTATTATAACAATGAATTCGGCTTTTTTCAATACCTTCCTGCATTCAATTTAGGTCATTAGAAAAATGCACGCAAAACTGCGTGCACTTTCTTAATCTGCTATTTCAAAATTATCTTCCCCTGCAGGCTGTTTACTACCTCCTGCTTCTTTTCCTCGGTAACC
>CAVJJQ010000222.1:0-2179 GCA_963649755.1 bacterium
TCCATGTATTCTTGAATTCCTTCTTTACCCGACTTAAAAGGTATCCCACTCCCCTCAGGCTGTCCGAAAACGCCATTTTATAAGCTTTTCAGCCATTTTTTCATGACGATTTTTCTTTTTCCTGAGTTCCTTTTAGGTTTCTTTTTACTAAATTCAGCCATATTTCTTGAAACCTGAATAAAGCACACAAAAATCGAAATAATAACCACTATACTGTGGTCATTAACTCCATTAATCTATCGAATCCAAGCAGATTCTTGGCTCTTTCTATGTTGTATCCCAAGCAAAAGAGCGCAAACTCCCCGTCCACCTTTTCCATGCCTCGTAAGAGGAAGTAGGTAGACCCAAATGCCCTTTTTATTGTCCCGAACGGATGTTCCGACATACACATTCGTTGTGCCATTTTCTCTCGACTCGGTCTGAAGAAAAACTTCACTACCTTCACCGTTTCAAAATGGCCTTTACGTCTTTTTCTTTCTTCTGTCGCCTCTCGACCTTCAGCTTCTAGCCAATCTTTACAAGGCTTTTCAAGCTTATCCTTAGTGAAATCTATCTCTTTCCATTCGTTCTTGCCTTTATAACACTTGTTGCGATACTTGCAATGACGGCAAGCTGTTTTATTCGCGTAGCGTATGTTGCCATTAGCCTTAATGCTTTTCTGCCGTAACACTTCTCCGGCAGGACAAATAACCAAGTTCTTTTCCGGATCTCTTACAAAATATCCTTCAGAAGCCCTTTCAAGCATTTCATCTTCGGTCTTATATATACGCTTTGTTTCCGCTTCGGGCTTTTCCTCATCTGCTACGAATTTTCTTTTTTCCTCAACTCGTACATTTTCAATGACGCCCTTGTATGCTTCCGGAATCTGACCGTTGTGGATAACTTTTGATATTTCTTCAGGCTTTGTGGATTTTGTATCGCCTTTTGCTTCCTCATAAGGAACTTCTAATTCGTATCCGTCTTTTCCATCATCCATAATGACATGAGGGATAATTCCGTTCTCCAAGCATTTAAGCATATCAGCTTCATTCTCATATCCCTTATCTGCTACTGTTTCAATGACTTTATCCGGATTTTCTGCTTTTATTCCTTCAAGTGTGGGTGAAAGCATTCCATGATCGGTACACTGATTTGTCATGTTGTAGTCATGTATCAGATGCGTGTTTGAATCAACTGCAGTTTGCGGATTATAAGCAACCGCAAAACCATTTTTAGACTTCATAAGCTTTGCATCAGCATCGGTAAGTGAAAGCTGTGATGCCCCGGTCTCGTTCATTATCTCTCGATAGCCTTTATACTTCTCAAGCCTTTCCTGTGCCTCGGCAAGTCTCTTTTCAATGACTTCCTTTGTTAAAACATCTTCATCATCAAGATCTTCTTTTGCATCCATTTCCTCAAGAACACGAAGGTACTCATCGGCATGAGCATTAAGCCACTTAATCCTATCGTCGAGCTTATGTGCCGTAAAATTTTTATCCTTTGAATTATTGGCAAGGAATTTGCTGCCATCAACGGAAGTAAATCCCCATTCAACGGCACCGCTAATCCTTTTGTTAAATTCATGAAATATCTTCTTAAGCGCGCTTACGTTATTCTTTCTAAAATCCGAAATGGTTCTGAAATCCGGTTCCACACCGCCCAACATCCACTTTACTTCAATGTTGATGGAACAACTTTCCTGAAGCTTTCTCGAAGAACGGATGCCCTTATGGTTTCCATAGATATAAAGCTTCAGCAATCCTTTTGGATCATATGAGGGTCGTCCTTCTACAGCTGCTTCTTTAATTTCAAAATCCGAGAGATTTAAGCTATCAACAAATGCGTCAATTAATCTCGCTATGCTCTTGCCGTCAACCAAAACATCCCACGAGTAAAACATCATTTGGGTTCTATCGAAAGTCTTTACGTAAGGCATCTCAAAGCTCCTAAAAATACGGGTTTTCTGTACTTTTATTATACTATTTCTTGCCTTACTTTTGTGCGTTTTATTCGGTTTTCAAGGTGCTAAATCTATGATTAAATCCCTCGTTTGGGATGAAATCGCAAGATAAAAATTTTCAACAGATTGAGAGCCTAGTTTTCGGACAGTCTCCCCAGCTGAAGATTTGAAAACTCAGGAATTTCAATCAATTTCGGAACAATATTGAAATACAAGGCTCCGATAAAGAAACCTATTCTT
>CAVJJQ010000223.1:0-2117 GCA_963649755.1 bacterium
TTTCTCGTACATTCTGTGACAATGCAGTAATAGACAGCACGGAGGAAATCGAGAGAGTCTTTAAAGAGAACATGGCAAAGATTCGTGAATTTGAAGATAAAGTAAATCATATGACGAAGCAGGAGCTCTTAGCAAACAGGGAAGACGTCAAAGCTTCTGTTGAAAGAATAGTAGAGGAATTAAAAAGAAAGAAGAGTTAGAATGTCCGTTAAGCTTACTAAAGAAAAGCTTAAACATTTAAAAGAAGAATACGGAGAAGCCTTTTATATCCTTGATTCAGAGCAGTTTATTAAAAATTTCATGGAATTGAAGGCTGCTTTTTCGTGTATATATCCAAATTTCAATATTGCATATTCTTATAAGACTAACTACACTCCTAAACTCTGTAAAATTGTAAATGAGCTTGGAGGTTACGCCGAGGTTGTATCGGAGATGGAGGCAGAGTTAGCCCTTCGGGTAGGAGTAAACTACGAAAATATCATCTGGAACGGTCCAATTAAGAATCCGGTAGTTTTGGAGGACTTCCTACTAAAAGGCGGAATCGTTAACCTTGATTCATTAGAGGAAGTAGATTTACTGAAAGATATCTCGTATAGACATCCTGAGACTACGTTAAATGTAGGCATCAGATGCAACTTTGATGTCGGTGATGGAGTCATTTCAAGGTTTGGCTTTGATATAGATAGCGAAGATTTTAAAAAGGCACTTGATTTTGTAAAGGATACTTCCAATGTGGTTTTTCAAAATCTTCAGTGTCATTTTGCAAAGCGTGATTTAAAATACTGGCCGAACAGGGTCAAGGGAATGCTTGACCTGATTGAAAGAATAGGAATTGTTCCTAAGAGAGTAGACCTCGGAGGAGCTTTATATGGGAAGATGGAAGACACTTTGAAAGCTCAGTTTCAAAGCGAGATTCCGGACTGCGCAGATTATGCAAAGGTTGCGGCTACGTCTTTTCACGATAGATTTAAGGAAAACGGTCCGGAGCTTATTATTGAGCCGGGTTCGGCTCTTGTCGGTGACTGCATGAAATTTGTGGGTACCGTTAAGACTGTAAAATGTGTAAGAGGCAGGCACATCGCCTCTGTACTTGGAAGTCAGAAGAATATCAGCATGACGGGAGTTAATCCTCCTATTGAAGTAATACCTTGTGGCGAACCGCAGAAAGAGTATGATGCAATAGATTTGGTAGGCTTCACTTGCATCGAAGGAGATGTGCTGTATAAGGGTTACAAAGGCCCTTTGGCAGTAGGAGATTCCATAGTAATCGGTAATTGCGGTTCCTATTCACTCGTGATGAAACCTCCTTTTATATTGCCGAACTTCCCTGTGATTGATATTTGCGGCGAGACGCCCGAGGTAATTAAAAGAGCGGAAAGCTTCGGCGATATTTTTAGAACTTACAACATGGGGTTATGATGAATCTTTTTATAAAAAGACTCTTTGATATAGTTTCATCAGCGATTCTTTCGGTAATTCTGTTGCCTCTGTGGATCGTTGTTTCAATAGCAATAAAGCTCGATTCAAAAGGACCGGTGTTCTTTAGGCAGGGGCGGCGTACCAAGAACGGAGGAGTATTCAAAATGCTTAAGTTTCGTTCAATGGTTGTTGATTCGGAGAAGAGTGGTGCGGGATTGTTTAATTACGAAAACGATCCACGTGTTACCAAGGTCGGAAGGTTTTTGAGGGATACAAGCCTTGACGAACTGCCACAACTTCTCAACATCTTAAAGGGTGATATGTCGGTGGTGGGGCCCAGACCTTGCGTGACCTATGAACTTGGTGATTTTGATACGTTAAATAAACGTTACAAAAAGCGTTTCGAAGTAAAGGCAGGTCTTACCGGGCTTGCTCAGGTTAAAGGGAGAAACAACATTTCTTGGGACGAGAAAGTTACCTACGACAATGAATACGTTGATCTGTTTAAGAAAAAGGGTGTCTTAATTGACATAGAGATTCTTTTTCTTTCTCTGGTCAAGGTGTTTAGAAAAGAAGATATTTATGAAAACAAGGCCGATGCGTCGATGACGGACGAGGAAGCGGCCAAATTTGAGGAAGAGGAAATCATCCGGATAGCACATTTGCCGGATTAGAGGGGTCAAAGTGAAGTACGATGT
>CAVJJQ010000224.1:0-2091 GCA_963649755.1 bacterium
GCATTATGGGGGTTAATTTGCTTACCGTCTACACGCCTGTGTAGATACGCTTACGCAGCACCGCACTTTTAGTTTATGCAAAACTCTTTAATCGGGCAAATTTATCAGTTGCCAACGGTAAAGTAGATGAGCTGGGCAGGATTTATGTTCTTTATCGTCAGGAGGAATTGGCCCGTGAACTTAAAAAAGTGTTTCCACGATTAAGGAGAACCTAAATGAGCTTGCCAAGGCAGGTTTGATTGAAAAAAGACGGGCAGTCAAGGGGAGAGCAAACATGATTTATGTGAAGGTTCCGGACTCGAGCGTTACAGTCGAAAAATCGGCTGTATATGAGCCGAAAAACAAACCCTTATACAGCCGGAAAACTAACCGTTATACAGCCGGTTTTTCGGCCCCTAATAATAAGAATAATAACAGAGATATAAATCTTACTTATAAATATGGGGAGGACACGTTTTGATGGATGAGGAATTTAAGACATATTTAACTGATGACGGATTTTGCATCAATCAGTAACATCTCGATTTTTGATTCGGAAGAGTACATCAAGTCGCTTGGCACTTACGACCTGTTAATCATTGATGATTATGGGGCAGAGAGAAATACGGATTTTGCTCTTCAAAATGTGTTTGACGTAATCAATAGGCGCTGGGAATCCGGGAAACCGCTTATTGTAACCACGAATCTTGAGTTGGACCGGATTCGTAACAAAGATACCGAGAACATAACCAGGGCTCGTATAGAAGACAGAATTTTGGAAATGTGTAAGCCGGTTTACGTTTCAGGAGAGAGTAGGCGTGCTGCGTCCGGGAAAAAGAAAATGGATGTTTTACGGGATGTATTTGAAGAAGGCGGCGTATGAAGGCAGAAAACCGGGAAGTACCTGCTGGGGAAAAGTGTTCTCTGAGTATTCAAGATTATAAAATTACGAACTTAGAAAAATTTTTTCTTTTTACTTACGGATTTGAAAAAATATGCACCACATAACTAATGAAGGACAAAAGTTCTATCAGATCAAAGGAGGAAAAGAAAAATGGATTATTCAGTGTTAAAAAAGGTGATGGAGTATACGCACATTGAGAGACTTCTTAATTATGCCGGCTCACACTGCATCAATGCCAATTACGTGATTGAACTGTTGGAAGATCCCGATATCTGTACGACCATCTTATCAGAGACGGGTTCGGAAAAAGAAAGCTTTCCTCCGTAAAATATACGGATATTAAGAAGCTTTACCATGACCTTGTAATTGACCAGGGGATTAAGCCTAATACCGTAGAAAACATTCACACGCAGCTTCATCCTACATTTCAACTGGCTGTTCGCGAGGAAATCATCAGGATCAATCCTACGGACGGAGTAATGGGAGAGATAAAGAAAAGCAGGATCTGGGAGAAACCAAAGCGTCATGCCCTTACAATTCCGCAGCAGAAGGCTTTTCTAAATTACTTGGAAAGCAATCCGGAATATGCCGGATGGTATCCGATTGTTACGATTTTGCTCGGAACGGGAATGCGTATCGGAGAATGTCTCGGACTTCGTTGGGCGGACGTTGACTTTGACAAGAAATTAATCAACGTCAATCATTCTCTTTCGGATCGACCGATGGGTAAAGAAAGAAAATGCGAGCGGCATATCATGAAACCGAAGACCGAGGCGGGAACAAGAATTATTCCGATGATTGATGAAGTCTTTGATGCATTTCTCCAAGAATACCAGATTCAGAAATGCCTGGGATTCTGTACAGAAGAGATTGACGGATATTCGGGATTTGTTTTTTCTACATCCCAAGGAACTTTGTATCAGGCATCTGCGGTAAATCAGGCACTTCACAGAATTCAGGTTTCTTATAACACAGAGGAAACCATAAAGGCAAAAAAAGAAAAACGGGATCCTGTTCTTTTACCGGAATTTTCCTGCCATCACTTAAGGCATACCTTTTGTACGAGATTCTGTGAAAATGAAACGAATCTGAAGGTCATTCAGGACATCATGGGACATGCGGACATTCAGACAACCATGGATATCTACGCTGAGGTTACCGAGGAAAAGAAGCAGGAGGTAGTAAACAGCCTGCAGGGGAAGATAATT
>CAVJJQ010000225.1:0-2037 GCA_963649755.1 bacterium
ATCGCACCGGGTTCACTTGAAAAAAAGCTATATTCCATGTATTTATCCTATCTTCCGAAGGACAAGATTGCCTATGACTTAGTCCCTAGCGAGGATTCGCGCGGAAGCTTTACGGAAGTTTTAAAGACAACCGACCACGGACAGTTTTCAGTCAACGTTTCAAAGCCCGGAGCCACAAAGGGCCAGCACTGGCACAATTCAAAGTGGGAGATTTTTATAGTCGTATCGGGACACGGTCTTATTCAGGAGCGTAAGATTGGCTCCGACGAAGTGATTGAGTTTGAGGTGACAGGAAGCAAGCTTCAGGCTATCCAGATGCTTCCGGGGTATACGCACAATATCATTAACTTAAGCGACACCGAGGACCTTATTACCTTTATGTGGGCAAATGAGATTTTTGATCCGAACAGGCCGGATACGTATAGAGAGACAGTGTAGGGCTGTTACGGGGTTCAAAAAAAGGAGAGCAAGGCGATGAAAACTGATTCACTTTATATCGTAATGCCGGCATACAACGAGGAAGAGAATATCAAGGCGGTTGTGGAAGCCTGGTATCCTGTACTTGAGGGGAAATCCGAGGGGTCACGTCTTGTAATTGCAGACAGCGGCAGCAAGGATGCCACACATGATATCCTGTTAAGCTTACAGAAAGACCATCCGAAGCTCTTAATTCTTTCTGATACAGGTAAACAACATGGTCCTAAGTTGATAGCCATGTACAATTATGCGATAAAAGAGGGAGCAGATTATATCTTCCAAACCGATTCGGATGGACAGACTGATCCTTCGGAGTTTGATGCTTTTTGGCAGTTGCGCAGTGAATATGATGCAATACTCGGACACAGAAACGTGCGCGGAGATGGGAAGTCAAGGGCTTTTGTGGAAAAGGTTGTCTGCTTCATGCTGAAACTTTACTTCGGTGTCAAGGTTCCGGATGCAAATGCACCCTTTAGACTCATGAAATCTTCGGTTGTTGCAAAGTATATGGCTAGATTTGACGCAGACTACAATCTTCCGAATATCATGCTCACGACTTTCTTTGCCCATTACAAGGAAAAATTAACCTTCAGAACGATTACATTCAAACCCCGTCAGGCCGGCACCAATTCGATAAATATCAAGAAGATTGTGAAGATTGGTTGGAAGGCTTTGGGGGATTTCCATAATTTCAAGAAGGGTATGAAGTAAGCTAAAAGGATTCAATATGCTTAGTAAATCGGAAAACCGGATAGTCCGAGTCGTTTCAATACTGTTTGCCCTAATGTGGGGAACGATTAATATTTTGGTCTTGTTCTTTGCAAGTCGTGTAGAATATGGTTTAAAGAAGAACTTTGCTTTTTCAAATATAGTCCTTCTTCTCATGGGAGTTGTAATTTTCGGCATCTTAGGCTTGGCTTTATCTTTTGTGGAAAAAAAACATAAACTGATAGACATTAAGATTTTGTCTACCGGTTTGTTTTTCGTACAGGCATATGTGTTTTATAATATTGAGTTTCATACTACCGGCTGGGATCCATGGACTATTTATGACAACGCAAATATGATTTCAAAGGGAGAGACGGAGAATCTTTTAAATCTTTATTTTTCCGGATACCCCAATAATCAGCTGATAGTCTTCGTACAATCCGTTCTGTTACGTATTAGCCACGCTTTTGATGTGTTTGATTCGGATGGCTTCATGTTTATGATTCTTGTGCAGTGCGTTCTTTGTACTTTGACCGGTAAACTTTTATTTGAAATCATTGAGATTATGACAGGCAAGGTACACTGCGCGTATGTAGGGTGGCTTGCTTTCGTAGTGTTACTGGGGCTCTCGGGCTGGAATGTGGTGACATATACGGATATGTTCGGACTGATATTTCCGACGGCAGTGTTGAGGGTTTATCTGTCACTTAAAAACGGAAGAAAGATTTGGATTAAATGGATTTCGATATTTGCTCTTTCCTACTGGGGCTACAAGATGAAACCGACGGCACTTATCATATTGATTGCAATTTTAATCGCTGAGGTAGTGCACTTTCTTACAAATACTAAGGC
>CAVJJQ010000226.1:0-2032 GCA_963649755.1 bacterium
AAGCCATTCTCGGGTGTTTTGCTTTTATAATAAGCGTCAGTGTAGATACGCTTACAAAAAAATGAATCGGATTTGAACAGTAAAAAAAGTGACGTCATTTTGACGTCATCCTGAAGCTTTTGGACCGTAATTTTGCGTTTTCGTGCTACGTTTTCCCTATCGAGGTTGCGTTTTCGTGCGTTTTTCAACCACCCAATGTTGCTTTTCCGAGCGTCGAAAGTTATAATCATCTTGTGTTGAGGTAATACTGTCCTTATAGGGAGTGATGACTATATGTTAAAAAGAAAGATTTACAATGACCTTGTTGCTTGGAAAAAAGAAAGTCACGGAACAACCGCCATGATGATTGACGGTGCACGACGTGTCGGCAAAAGTTATATTGCCGAAAAATTTGCGAAAGCCGAATATAAGAGTTACATTCTGATTGATTTTGGTAAAGCACCTACGGATGTTTTAGATCTTTTTATCAATGATACTTCTGATTTTGATCTCTTTTTTGCAAAGCTTTCCGCTTTTTACTCTACTGTTCTTTATAAAAGGAATTCTCTAATCATCTTTGACGAGGTTCAGCAATACCCAAGGGCCCGACAACTTATTAAGTATCTTGTTGCAGATGGCAGATTCGATTATTTGGAAACCGGATCTCTTATTCGATTGAAAAAGAATGTGCAAGACATTATCATCCCCTCTGAAGAAGAACATATTGAAATGTTTCCTCTTGACTTCGAAGAATTTCTCTGGGCTATGGGAGATGAAGCTACTTACCCCCTGATTCGGCATTGTTTCGAGGTCAAAAGCCCATTAGGCGCAGCTCTTCATCGTAAGATTATGAATGATTTCCGCCAATATATTTTAGTTGGAGGAATGCCGCAATCGGTTCTTGCCTACCGGGAAGGTAAGGACTTTGAAGCATCTGATATTGCCAAACGACGAATTTTGAAACTTTACCGGGATGATGTTGCTAAGTTTGCCGAAGGTTACGAAGATAAAGTGTTCGCAATATTTGACAATATTCCGGGACAACTTTCCAAAAAAGAAAAAAAATACAAACTTTCCTCTTTGGGAAAACAAGCCAGATTCCGCACGTACGAGGATTCTTTTATCTGGCTTAATGAAGCCATGGTTGTAAATACCTGCTATAACGCTACTGACCCGCATATAGGTCTTGCCTTAAGTTCAGACAATACAACGCAAAAGTGTTATATGGCCGATACCGGGCTTTTAGTTACTCATACCTTTAACGACAAAAAATTCACCGACAATGAACTCTATCGTGCCATCCTGTTTGATAAACTGAATATCAACGAAGGAATGCTGATAGAAAACGTTGTTGCTCAAATGCTTCGTCATAAACGGGAGCGTTTATATTTTTACTCTAGATCAGATAACAAAAAACGTGAGAACCATATGGAAATTGATTTTCTAATTTCAGAAGGGCAGAAAATATGTCCTGTAGAGGTCAAGTCCGGTAACTATCGTTCTCACTCCTCCCTTGATAAATTCAGAAATCATTTTTCTTCCGTCATAGGTAATTCCTATATCCTTTATACTAAAGACGTTATGAAAAAAGATGGGATTTTCCATCTGCCGCTATACATGGCAGAATTACTTTGATTTTTACCCCTCGCCACAAAATTTTATCTGTTAAAAGGTGTCAGGCAGTGCGCCCAGCGAAGGGCAAGTAATCCGGCAGGTGGGAACCCTGCCAAATAAGCTGCTAGCCACAGCATTTGAAGCGAGTCTTGGGTTTAGGCCGGCAACGGCCTGGGCTAAGCGTAGACAGCAAGGTAATAGGGACAGCTATTGAGCACCGAAATACCACAATCAGAGTGCCGACTCAGTTGCCTGCGCATAAAAGGTGTCAGGCACTTTTACACAGACGCGTAACTCGTGAAGAGATGCCGCGAATTCTTGCAATGCAGGCGGATGTTTTCAACGGAGAACAAGGCATTCCCGCCGATGATATTGACACGTTTATGGCGGGAATACGGCTGTTAAAGGCTTGCCCTAAATTTAATCAAAAAAATATTTC